>CBFHJL010000019.1:0-35213 GCA_965656195.1 Brumimicrobium sp.
GTAAGCTCCATGCTTCCATCAAAATCACACTGGTTTTCTATACTACCATTCAATCCATCACCATATGAATCATCAATTATTAAATCATAGCATCCTTCAAGTAAGCAGAAAGACTCATTAATTGGTAAGGTAGTATTTCCTGGGTTTTCGTAACCACTTCCAGAATACAATACGTCTCCTTGAGTATCTTCAACCCTCCAAGAAATTTCATCTGCGTAACAATCTAATATAAGATCCATAACTATAATCTCTCCTTCAATTACGGCAGTAAATGATGACCCAAGTACATTATTACTCGCGTCTTGGTCTGTTTGCCCATTTGGATTAGATAAAGTAATATCCAGCGTGTTGTTTCCATTCTGAGCACCAAAATATGGTAAAGAGACTGTTTCAGTTTGTAAAGTAGTCAAGTTTCCTGTCCAGTTAATAGTTTGAGGAGTCCCATTGTAAGAATACTCAATGTCAAGCGATGTTAATGTTTGCTGTCCATTGTTTCTGATAGTAACTTCAGGATAAGCTGCTTCTCCACATATTGTTCCGTCTGCTCCATTTATTTCAGTTACACCAGCATCATAATCTAGTGGATTGAAATAAGGGTCATAACCATCTATTGCTTCTGCACCAGAACTGTTAGGATCTAACCAGTGTTCCAATTGTTCATCATTTGCAGAGCCATTCGGATTCCATGAGTTATGTACTCTACCATAATAATCTGGCGCATTTAAGTTAGCGCAAGAGGCGCCTCCGCCCCAAAGCTGACCGATAATTCTTTTGTCTTGATCAAATAAAGGAGACCCTGAGGATCCTCCTTCAGTTGTTGTATTTCTATCCCATTGAACTTGCCAACTGGAATTAGCCTCAGTTGAGCCCATTTCCTGAACAGATGTTGCTGGATTATCGTCAAAAGATATCTTTTTAATATCTCCCGCGGGATGATGAATACTTACTGTCGTACTAGGAGCCGTATTTGAATTGTTCCACCCTGAAAAATAAGGAGTGTGAGACTGAGGGACGGTTCCATTGCTAAGTCCTCCTGTAATCTCAACAAGACACATGTCAGAAGGTGTTCTGCGAGCTCTCAATGTTGCACCTGAAAGAGACTCAAAGTCAGGAGAGGAACTTGGGTTATTACAAACATCAGATTGCCATTTAAATCGAAAAATCCAGTTTGTCGGATTCGAATAACAATGATTGGCCGTAAGAACATAGGGAGTACCATCATTAAGTGTATTGTTAATAAGTGCACCAGAACAAAATCCATTTGAACCTGAAACAAGCATTACAGCACTGTTTATTTGGTTCGTCCAATCTGCACCATCAGGACAATTTACATTCATATTACAACTTCCTGAAGATCCAAATGCTTTCTCTTGATACTCAGCAGCCGTTCTATAACCGTGTGTCACTCTTGAAACTTCAACATTTCCAATGTTGTCGCCATTTTCCACAGGAACAAAATATTCAACATATACAACTTGCCCTGGAACTAATTCAGTTCCTAACTGCCCTTTGTAGATGTGGTTTTGAGAAAATTTACCAAGAATAAAAGATTTATCTTCGTTAAACACATATAACTCATTTCCTTCAGGAATTTCGGTGTTAACAAACGATAAGTTAATTGTCTTTGCCTGATCAGAAACAATCTTTAACAACCAAATTTGGTCTCCGTTCGAATTTGTAAACCAAGAACCTGAATTATTTAAATCTAACGCTGTTTCGTTGTTGAAACCAAAGCGCCAAGGGCCGGTTTGAAGACTGTCATTGATCTTGTCTTCAGCTCTAAGTTGAGCAATATTGGGTTGAGCGAATGTTTTAACATCTATGGATTTTTGTTTTCTTAGCACATAAGAAAATCCGTTCGGAGAACCTCCATCTCCTTGTTGGGCAAACACAATTGAAGTAAATAAAAATACTACAATCGCTACATTGTACTTTAGTTTAATCATGGTTTTAATTTAGCTTTTACGTTTAATACTACATCCTTTAGGTGAAGTAGAATTAGGTTTTATAGTTCCTCCCGTAGCATCGTTCAGGAGAGCATTGATTAAAAAGGGCGAAGCGTTTTCTTTTTTTACTTCAGGCTTGTACGAATCGTCGATAGATCCTTTATATATCAAGGATAAAGATGCGTCAAATAAAAACACATGAGGTGTAGTCTTGGCACCAAATGCATCAGCTACCTCGTGATTCTTATCATATAAATAAGGCATTGTATAGTTATATTCTTTTGCACGATCAATCATATCATTGAAACTATCTCCTTTTTTTCTTTTGGCTTCGTTACTATTAATTAAGACGAAACCTACGTCGTTTTTGTTGGCGTGTTTCATAATTTTTTCATAATCCTGCTCCCAACCTTCGAAACTTTCATTCCCAATCACAAAAGGACAAGTATTACAAGAGAATATCACAAGAAGACCACGATCTTTAGCGTAACTGGATAACGTTTCCTTGGATTTATCAATGTTTTTTAGTTTTTGATCAGCCATAGGAAGCTTATCACCAATATTGATTTCCATCCTGTCCTCAGATGCAGACATTAAGAAAAAAGAAATACCAATTATTAAGAGTAGTGTTGTTTTCATAGTGAGGAATTTTTATAAATATATCGCTTATTATCTAATTATTAAAAATATTGTTCCTTTCATTATAGTAATCCTAAATTAAAAAGGTTGTTAGTTTAACAGTACTCCTATTAATTTTGTTGTTTATTCTTGAGTCACCTATAACCTTCTGATTTTTGGCTTGATGGTATTCATATTGATAGAAACTCTTAATTTAGAAAGCTAAAAAACATCTAACAATGAATCGATTTTTGATTTTAGTATTATTGTTGACGGCACAGCTTACACTCGGACAAATTAAATTAGAACGGGATAAACTAGCTTTTCAGGAACTCGTTGAATGGAATGGAGTACTTGTCGTGGCAGAAGACCCTAAGGGTAAAGTAGACTTTAAAGAGTTAACGCTTTTAAATCAAGAGGGTGAAGTAAGGTGGAGAAAGTTGATTTATCCAAAGAGTACGTCTTCTTATTTAATTCAATCTTCAAATTCAGACTACATTTATTATGTGGATGACTTAGTTCCAGTTAATAACTCAATTCGATACAATCAGATCAATCAAAGTGGGAGCGTTACTCCAACAAAACTTGATGTGTTACGAGTTATCAGAGAGTATGGTTATCGCACACCAGATGAAGTGAATATCGAGAATGTCGTAAACACCCCAAATGCTTTGGTCTTCCATCTTTCATTGCCCGTTTCGGATAAGGATATCATCGAAAACTTCTTCGTAAGCATTACTCACCATAATAACAGGGTATATCATTGGAAAGCTCCTGAGTCACACCCTGACCTAATAAAAGAGGGGAAAGAGGGTCCAATCCTATTTGCAGGATCTGATAATGAAGCAATTTATTTCGCGAGATATACGTTTCAAGCGAATAGTCATAGGATTAACTTCATTCCTATTGATGCAAAAGCTAGTCCTCAAAATGCATATAATTATTCTATTCCTGAGTTCACTCCTATAACATCAATTCAAAAGATATATTCCAACGAAGGAAGGTATTACAACAACTCTGAACAACAAGACCCTAGAGAGGTACAAGGCATTCCAGTATATGTGAATAATAAGTATTACTATGTTGTTAATGATGCATCAACACAATCAATGGTGGTATATGGTGCGAACGAGTCTGGCGAAATAAATAAGTTGGCGGTAACTTCAACTTTGGCTGATGAATCGAGAAAGTATAATGCTACGATTGGAGTTTCTAGAGAAGGAAAAAATGTTACGTTATGCAGTAGTATTGAAGGCAAAAGTGCTTGTTTACTGTACGATAAGAATGAAATCACAAGAATCGAATTAGAACCTGCATCAATAGAATCGCTTCGAAATAATCCAAGTTCTAAGCAAGTAGATAATAATTCCACTACCTTTGTATATCCATTCTCTGGAACTTGGTATAGTATCGAAAAGAATGCTCTGCCTAACAACGAGATAATTACTTTTGAAAAGCTATAATACAGGAAGCATAGTAGTATGACGGTTATTGGAATTTGTGGTGGAAGCGGATCTGGAAAAACGACCTTATTGAATCGTTTGGCTGAATATTATCATGAATATGATCCATCGGTCTTTTCTATGGATAATTATTATAAGCCTATTGATCAACAAAGCAAAGATGAACAAGGGAAAGTAAACTTTGATCTTCCAACAGCATTAGATCAGGATCGTCTGGAAAGCGACTTAAAGCAGTTGATAAGTGGTGAGCCAATCGAAGTTTTTGAATATCAATTCAATGCGAGTCATAAGCATGTATTAATCACGATTGAGCCTTCTGAGTTAATCATCGTCGAAGGATTATTCGTGTTTGAGTATGAGAATGTGAGGTCTATGTTGGATTTCGGCATTTTTGTCGATGTAGATCCATCCATACAATTGGATAGAAGGATATATCGTGATCAAGAGTCTAGGGGTTACTCTCGCGATGAAATAATTTATCAGTGGGACAATCATGTGGTGCCTTGTTATGAGAAGTACTTATCACCTCACGAAACGAAAGCTAACTTCATTTATCATAATGATAGTCGTTCTGAAAGTGATTTTAAAAGGTTGTTAAATGCACTAGAGCCATCCCTTCCCCAGCATAAATCGTGAAATGATTACTTTTAGCATATGAAGCGAGCCCTCAAGAAAAAATATTTCATATGGCTAATGATCTCTTTGGTGAGTACATTTTTTTCTTGGGGTTTATACAATGTGCTTTATGCAACCGATGTCAAAGCTGAATTGACTCATTTTGAGGAGGAAGTAAATCAACTACATACCAAACAAAGTAATTTTAGGGATTATATTAAGCCATTAATTGCAGAGTCGAAAATAAGCGAACTCTGGGAAAATGAGCTCTTAATTGAAAGTGACTTTGCTATAAATCTTTACGAAAGCGACTCACTTGTTTTCTGGAATAACAACAGTGTTCCAATAAAAGAAGTTGGAGTGAAGTCTTATGGTTCGGACACTCTTTTTGCTGCTAGATTATCTAATGGCTTTTATTTAATTGAATTTATTAACGTATATGATCTTAAAGTAGTTATAAGCACGAAGCTTAAAAATGATTTTTATTACGAAAATCAAGACCTATCAAATAATTTGACGAATCATTTCAATCACGGTCATCATATTTCATTTTCTGTAGACAAGAAGAACACTTATGAGCCAGTCGTTCTAAAGGACATTAGCGCTCCAGTTTTTTATGTTAAGGTTAGTTCTAAAAGAGTGATTTCCGAGTCTAGTCAGTTGTTGATTTATGGCTTATACCTTCTAGGTTTAGTAGCGTTATTGATGTCTATTACATTCATACTTTTGGCTTACAGCGAGAATAACAGAATTGTTATTGTTGGTTTTCCATTTCTACTTCTTTTACTTAGATATCTCTCTGTTGAGTATAGTTGGATAAGATTGTTCAGTGAGTTTCAGTTATTCAACCCCAACCTTTTTGCGACGAGTAAGATTTTCCCAAGTTTTGGTAGTTTATTGTTATCAATGGCTTGTGTCTTTGTTGCAGCTTGGTGGATACTTTATCACCTGAGATGTGTCAAAAATAAGGTCATGCTGGTACTGTTGTACCTCTCATTATTCCCTTTATCATATTTTATAAGTTCTTTGTTTGAGTCTCTTGTTCTTAATAGCTCAATCTCCCTTGTGATTGACGAAGTTTTTTCTTTAAGTATTTATTCTATTTTAGCACTTCTTATAATTTCAGGGCTGTTTTTAGTTTATTTCTTGTTTGCTCATAGAATTGTCAAACAGTTCATCTCCTCTCAACTTCCTCTAACCACGGTAGCTTTGCTTTGGTTTATTTCAGCAGTCGTTTATTTCTTTCTTGAAATATTCTTTTTCCAGAAGAATATTTATAACGCGTTATGGCCAATATTGCTGAATGCTCTTTTGCTCTATATCCATTCAAAAGGGCTTAATTTAAAACAGCTCAAGTATCAAGTGTTGATATTAGTTGTGGTTAGTTTTTATGGAGCGTTTATTCTGTTCGAAAACAATCAATTCAATGAACATCAAAAAAGAGATTTATACGCAAATCAGTTAATTACCGATCAAGACCCTTCAATGGAGATTGAATACATGACAACGATTCAGGAGCTAATAGTGAACAATGATTTCAAGAACCTTATAAATGAAGCGGGGACTCTTAGTGCGCAAAAGTTCTTTATGCAATTTGAACAATGCTGTTTTGGGACCTATTGGGAGAGGTATGAAATGCAGTATTTCTTTTTTAAGGAAGACGGAGCTTCGTATGTTAAATCTTTAAGGAATCAATCAAAGTCTAAAAAGGAACTCGACAATGTTATTCAAGAACATAGCCAGCCTTCAAGTATAACGGAGAATTTATTTTATGTCAAGGATTATTTGGATAGAATGAGTTATATCGCGCGCGAGGAAGTGGAAATAAATGATTCGACTAATTTGTTACTCTATATAGTGTTTCGTTCCAAGAAAATACCAGAGCAGATTGGATTTCCGAGGTTACTAATGAATGAAAAGTCATACGCTCTAGAGGATTTGGAAGAGTATTCTATTGCCAGGTATTCGGGAGGACAATTGATTATGAATTTTGGAGGTTTTGATTATGCTAGTCGTTTGGAGTCTTTTTATGATCACTTTGAAGGGAAGTCTGGCTTTCAAACTGTTGATAATGTTAGTCACTATGTATACACTCAAGGAGAGGATCAGGTTGTAGTGATCTCAAAACCGGAGAAGAGGTGGATTGAGAAATTGACTACTTTTTCGTATCTGTT
Organism: Brumimicrobium sp.; assembly: GCA_965656195.1. GTDB lineage: Bacteria > Bacteroidota > Bacteroidia > Flavobacteriales_D > Crocinitomicaceae > Brumimicrobium. The sequence goes on from CBFHJL010000019.1 coordinate 6,817, forward strand.
TTTATTCTTCGGACTTTTCATAACTTCGATCACCTTATTCGGTCGATTGGTTTCTGCTGATATTACTTTTACAATATCATTAAGTACGAAAATCCAAATGGTCTTAATTGGTATTGTGGCTATGTCCTTTTTGATATTTGCCATTATAGCGGGAAACAATGTGGAGCGTCAGTATAATACTTACACCTACGATAATTTAAAGGAAAAAGTACTGTCAGTAGAAACGGAGGTTTCACATAAACTTGAAGATAAGGATTCGCTTGATCCTTTAATACTTGGGGATTATATGAATTATATCTTAAAGAAGTTTTCGGATGTCTTTGTAACAGATATAAATTTGTATGCTTCGGATGGTGAACTTTTAGCTACTTCGCAACCCAAACTATATGAAACAGGGATCAATGGAGAGCACATGAATCCCAAGGCTTTCATTGAAGTGGAGATGAATAAGAGGAGTCAATTTATTCATAAGGAAAAGATCGGAAGACTTTCATATTTGTCTGCTTATGCACCTTTTAGAAATAAAGATGGTAAGTTGTTAGGCTATTTAAACCTTCAACATTTTGCCAAGCAGAATGAGTTCGAAAACCAGTTGAATGAATTCATAGTTGCGATTATAAATATTGCAGTATTACTCCTAGTGGTGACTGTTGTGATTGCAATTTTTGTGGCTGGTTGGATTACTACCCCACTTCGATTGATTCAGGAAAGTTTTAAGAAGGTAGAGCTCGGGAAGTCTAATCAGCCTATAGATTACAAGGGTGAGGATGAGATAGGTGCTTTGGTGAAGGATTATAACTCTAAACTCCAAGAACTTGAGTTGAAAGCAATGCAGTTGGCAAGGAGTGAAAGAGAAACGGCATGGAGGGAGATGGCCAAACAAGTAGCTCATGAAATTAAGAATCCATTAACTCCAATGAAATTGAGTTTACAACATTTTCAGCGTGCATTTTCACCAGATGATCCGAGTGCTAAGGAAAAGATTAGCAAAATTGCCAATTCACTTGTGGAGCAAATTGATGCGCTAACGAAGATAGCCAATGAGTTTTCTAATTTTGCCAAGATGCCAAAAGCCAATGAGGAAGAGATGGACTTACTTCCTGTTTTAAATAATATCATAGACTTGTATGCGTCAAATGATGTGAAGATTAATTTGAGTAGTAAATTTGAAAACGCTATAGTATTCGCAGATAAAGATTTACTGATACGCGTATTCAATAACTTGATTAAGAACTCGATTCAAGCAACACAAGAGGATACGGTTACGGTAATTAATATAGGTCTGAATGAAGAGGGTGATAATTATTTAATTACTGTTGAGGACAATGGTCAAGGTATTCCTTTGGATATACAGAAAAAAATATTTGTACCTAACTTCACAACGAAGAGTACAGGTGCGGGGCTTGGTTTAGCCATGGTCAAACAGATTATAAATAATCATAATGGAGAGATTTGGTTTGATTCAATTGAAGGCAAAGGAACTACTTTCTCTGTTTTGCTACCAAAATATATTCGTAAAAAGTAAAAAGGCCATTCTTAAAGAACGACCTTTTTTGTTCATGTGCTAAATGACACCTAGTACAACGAGTAAAGCATGTATTATTCCAGGTACCCAAAAGAGTATGGTTAGTATTATGCTTATGATCAACTGTCTTGAATCACTAGTTGCCAACCAAACTGCCAATGGAGGAAGAATGAAACAAAGAATAACTAATAATATTAGGACAACATCGCTTGAGGTACTATTTGAATTTTTCTCATTCTTAGATGCTACATTAAGATCTTCTTTTTCATTTCCAAAAGTATTAACCGCTAAATTCTCTTTGTTTTTGGAGTTTATTTTAGCAATTAATTGTTCATTTTTGAAAACAGATTTCTTACCATTATCATTCTTTTTCTTTTTGCTAATTATTTGAATTGGTGTTTCATTTTTGTTATCAATAGCTATCGTTTTTTCAAGTGCTTTATCATCATTTTTTACACTGAGGTGTTCACTTTTGGGCTTTTCTGAGTTCAATTCATCTTGAAATGCCAGTCCTTCCTCATTCGAAGACTTTTTATCGACTTTTTGTTTCTTCTTTATAAACCAACCAGACGTGTATTTACGTTTTTGGAATAGTCCATTATTAACTACGTTGTTAGAGGTTCCACAACTAACTAAGATAGCACTCAAAATTAATAAGGAGAATAATTTTTTCATCGTGTTTTTTCTTTAAAAATAAAAAAGACAGACGAAAGCCTGTCTTATAAATTATATATTATTTACGAATATTAATCTTTAGTACTCGTTGTAGCTTTTAAATATTCTCTGTTCATTCGAGCGATGTTCTCTAGTGAAATTCCCTTAGGACATTCAACCTCACAAGCTCCAGTATTCGAACAATTTCCAAAACCTTCAGCGTCCATTTGATTTACCATATTCTGAACTCTGGTTTTTGCCTCAACCTCACCTTGAGGAAGCAAAGCAAATTGAGATACTTTCGCTCCAACAAATAGCATTGCAGAACTATTTTTACATGTGGCAACACAAGCACCACATCCAATACAAGTTGCCGCATCGAATGCCATGTCAGCATTTTCTTTTTGAACTGGAATAGAGTTAGCATCTTGAGTATTTCCTGATGTATTTACAGAAACGTACCCTCCAGCATGTTGTATTCGGTCAAAAGCACTTCTGTCTACTGCTAAATCTTTTACAACTGGAAAAGCCTTTGCTCTAAATGGTTCAATGTAAATCGTATCACCATCTTTGAATTTACGCATGTGCAATTGACATGTTGTAACAGCTCTGTCTGGTCCGTGAGCCTCGCCATTGATATAAAGTGAGCACATTCCACAAATACCTTCTCTACAATCATGGTCAAAAGCAACAGGTTCTTCACCTTTTTCAATCAGTTGGTTATTTAGAACATCTAACATCTCAAGGAATGACATGTCACCAGTGATTTCACTGATTTGGTAATCAACCATTTTTCCTTTCGAGTTAGCATCCTTTTGTCGCCATATTTTTAAAGTCAAATTCATAGCATCAATCTTTTATAGTTATCAGAGTTCAATTAGCACTCTGGATAATGTTCTTTATTTGTAACTTCTCGTTTTTAATTCAATGTTTTCATATACGAGGTCTTCCTTGTGAAGAACAGCTTCACTCGGCTCTCCCTTGTATTCCCAAGCAGAAACATACTTAAAGTTATCATCATCACGTTTTGCTTCACCTTCTTCTGTTTGAGATTCTTCTCTAAAGTGACCACCACATGACTCAGTTCTTTCTAAAGCATCTTTTGCGAATAACTCTCCTAATTCAAGGAAATCAGCTACACGTCCTGCCTTTGCAAGTTCTTCATTGAATTCGTTTCGAGTACCAGGTACACGAACATCTTTCCAGAACTCTTCACGTAAGGCTTTGATCTCTTCAATTGCGGATTTCAAATCCTTCTCGTTTCTCGCCATCCCACATTTATTCCACATGATCTTACCAAGACGTTTGTGGAAATGATCAACTGGCTTCGTACCGTTATTGTTGATAAGAAGTTCTAATCGGTCAGTAACCTCTTTTTCTGCATCTTCAAATTCCTTAGTATCTGTTGGAATAGCACCAGTTCTAATATCGTGCGACAGATAGTCTCCGATTGTGTAAGGAAGAACAAAGTATCCATCCGCTAAACCTTGCATTAAAGCAGATGCTCCAAGACGATTCGCCCCGTGATCTGAGAAGTTAGCTTCACCAATCGCATACAATCCTGGGACTGTTGTCATTAAGTTATAATCAACCCAAATTCCTCCCATTGTATAATGTACCGCTGGATAGATCATCATTGGAGTCTCATAAGGATTCTCATCAACGATTTTCTCATACATTTGGAATAAGTTACCATACTTGTTGGCAACTACTTCTTTACCTAGTTTCTGGACAACTGCATCGTCGTTTTCGTTCAAACCTTGAACGTGAGCAGCTTCTTTTCCATAGCGGATAATGGCCGACTTAAAATCAAGATAAACAGCCTCTCCAGTTTTGTTCACGCCATATCCTGCGTCACAACGTTCCTTAGCTGCCCTTGAAGCAACATCTCTAGGAACTAAGTTACCAAATGCAGGGTAACGACGTTCAAGATAATAATCTCTATCCTCTTCTGATATTTGTGTAGGTCGAAGTTTTCCTGCACGGATCGCTTCAACATCTTCTTTCTTTTTAGGAACCCAAATTCTTCCATCGTTACGAAGTGACTCAGACATCAATGTTAGTTTGGCCTGCAGTTCTCCAGATACTGGAATACATGTTGGGTGTATTTGTGTAAAGCATGGATTAGCAAAGAAAGCTCCTTTTTTGTGGATTTTCCATGCGGCAGAAGCGTTACTACCCATTGCATTTGTTGATAGGAAAAATACGTTACCATAACCTCCTGAACCAACGACAACAGCATGAGCTCCATGACGTTCAATTTCACCTGTCACCAAGTTTCTTGCGATAATACCTCTCGCTTTTCCGTCAACCTTAACTACGTCCATCATCTCATGACGGTTGTACATTTTGATTTTTCCACGTCCAATCTGACGATTCATTGCAGAGTATGCACCAAGTAATAATTGTTGTCCAGTTTGACCTTTAGCGTAAAATGTTCTCGAAACAAGAACCCCTCCAAATGAACGGTTATCTAGAAGACCACCATACTCTCTTGCGAAAGGAACACCCTGTGCAACACATTGGTCAATAATATTTGCTGATACTTCAGCTAGTCGGTAAACGTTACCTTCTCTTGATCTATAATCACCTCCTTTTACAGTATCGTAAAACAAACGATAAACTGAATCACCATCTCCTTGATAGTTCTTTGCAGCATTAATTCCGCCTTGTGCCGCAATCGAGTGCGCACGACGAGGTGAATCTTGAAAACAAAATGCTTTTACATTATAACCAAGCTCAGCTAAAGTTGCTGCAGCTGATCCTCCTGCTAATCCAGTTCCTACAACAATAACATCGATAAGACGTTTGTTGGCAGGGTTTACAAGGTTAATGTTATTCTTATGATTTGTCCACTTATCTTTTAATGGACCTTTTGGAATTTTTGCGTCTAAAGTTGCCATAGTCTCTTAAATTAATGTGCGTTCATGTATAGTACAACTGCTGTAATGATAAACCCTAAAGGAACAAGGATAGAGTAGATCACACCAAATTTCTTTAATCCATCAATGTACTTATTGTTCTGACCCATTGACTGAAAAGCCGATCCGAATCCGTGAAGCAAGTGCAGCGCTAATAAAACAAACGCTAAAATATATGCCCCTACACGAATAGGACTTTCAAATTTGTGTAACAACTCTTCATAATAGCGAGTCGGATCTTCTGGATTTACTTGGATATACTTGTAATTCATTTCTGGCAACCAAAAATCAATGAAGTGGAGCACAAGAAATGCTAAGATTACAAGACCTGAGTAAATCATATTTCTTGACATCCAAGAAGAATTGGCCGCGCCGTTGTTGCGTTTGTAACTAATTGGTCGAGCTCTCCTGTTCTGAGCCTCTAAAATGAATCCCATAACAAAGTGAAAAACAACTGCGAAAATCAAAATGGGTTGTGCTATAAACTGAACTACCGGGTTAGTCCCCATAAAGTGAGACAAATCATTGAAAGTTTCAGGGCTAAAAATAGCTGTAACGTTGATAGTCAAGTGTTGTAGTAAGAATATCATTAGGAAAAGCGCTGATAACGCCATTGCTAATTTTCGACCTATCGAAGATTTAAATGTACCTGTTTTGCTCATAGTTATACAGTATATTTCTTTTTATATAACAGCAAAAATAAGGGTTAGTTTGGGTTTTGTGGTTCAAATCTCTTATTTAGAATGTTTTTAGATAGCTTCGTTGAATATAGAATATGACTTCTGATTTTTTAAGTCTTGCGTATTGACATTGCTCATTCAATTTTATTGTATTGCGCAAATGAACGATGTGTTTCGTAGTTTAGCGATCAAATTAATTCCTTTCATATGAAATTTATTTTTGTGATCTGCACTCTTTTATTGTCTGCTTTTGTGCGCAGTCAAGAATACTTCCAGCAAGAAGTTAATTTCGTAATCAGTGTTGAACTAGATGATGTAAATCACGTTTTGAGAGGTCAAGAGTCTTTCGAATATATTAACAAAAGTTCGGACGAACTTGAATTTATATACATACACATTTGGCCAAATGCTTATAAAGATGGTAACACCGAGTTGGCTAAACAACTAAAATCTCAAGGCAATGAAATTTTGACCAATGCTCCTGATTCAATAACGGGATATATAGATTCTCTTGATTTCAAAGTAAATGATAAGAATGCAGAATGGACCTATCACCCTGAACTTATAGATGTCGTAAAATTGAGTTTTGACCAACCCTTAAAACCAGGAGAGCGCTATACTATATCTACTCCATTCAAAGTAAAACTACCAAGTGGTCAGGTTTCTAGACTAGGTCATGTGGGTGAGTCTTACCAAATAACACAGTGGTATCCAAAGCCGGCAGTTTATGACGTGGATGGTTGGCATGAAATGCCATATCTAACTCAGGGAGAGTTTTATTCGGAATATGGATCTTTTGATGTGAGCATTACACTCCCCAAAAACTATGTGGTTGGAGCCACAGGTGATCTTCAGACAGATAGTGAAGTAGCTTTTTTGAATCAAAAGGTTAAGGAAACAGAAGAAAAAGTAGCGTCTTTAAATACGGGTAAAAAGATTAATCGAAGAAGTAATACTCCTTTCCCAGAATCGAGTAAAGAGAAAAAGACGATTCGATACACGCAGTCAAATGTTCACGATTTTGCTTGGTTTGCGGACAAACGATACGATGTGTTAAAAGGTGAAGTAGAGTTGCCACATAGTGGAAGAAAGATTACTTCATGGGCAATGTTTGTTCCGCAAAACATTGAATTGTGGCAAAAAGCCATTGAATATATTAATGATGGTACATATTATTATTCCAAATGGAATGGCGACTATCCTTATAATCAAGTAACTGCTGTTGACGGTACCATTAGTGCAGGAGGTGGAATGGAGTATCCTAATGTTACGGTAATTGGGAATACGGGCAGTGCTCAAGGACTAGAGACTGTAATTGTTCATGAAGTTGGTCATAACTGGTTTTATGGTATTCTAGGATCTAATGAGCGAGTGCATGGGTGGATGGATGAAGGATTAAATACCTTAAATGAAGTGCGATATTTTATGACGAAATATCCAGAGAATAAGACTTTAGCCGAAACCATTCCATTCTTTGATTTCCATGGGTTGCACTATCATGATCAAAACGATCTTTTGTATAGGATCGCTCAATCTACCGGTCAAGACCAGCCAATAGAAACGCATTCTGCATGCTTTGGAAGTTTTAACTATGGGGTTGTGATGTATCAAAAGACGGGACTTGTTTTTGACTATTTACGTAATTATTTAGGTGATGAAAAGTTTGACGAGGCCATGCATGCTTATTATGATGCATATGAATTTAAGCATCCACAACCGAATGACCTTGAAAGAATATTTCAAGAAACCACAGGAGAGGATTTAAGTTGGGTTTTTAAGGACTTAATAGAAACCACAAAGAGACTAGAAGCAAGACTTGGACGGGTAAAGTCAACCGACAAGGGATTCGAAGTTACTGTAAACAATGTTGGTCCAGTTAAAGGACCGATGCCTGTTGCTTTAATGAAGGGTGAGGAAATTATCGAAATGAAATGGACGAAGCCAGGAGAGCAAAAAACCAATTTTGTTTTCACAGGTGATGGAGATCAAATAATGATTGACCCATCGAGAGTTGTTCCTGAATTAACACGCCAAAACAATCTTTGGAGAGCTGATGGATTTCTCAAAAAATATGAGCCTCTTAAACTGAGTTTCTTGAATGGTTACAATTGGTGGGATGAAACAAATATGCATTGGATACCTATGATGGCTGGGAATGCAAATGACAAATTAATGATCGGAGCAGTATTTCATAATTATTCGCTTGCACCGAATCGCTTCAATTATTTTGTAGCCCCCCTATACTCTTTTGGGAGAAGAAATGTCTCAGGAATTGGCGAATTCTCCTATACTTTTCATCAGTCGAAATTGAATATTGGTAAGATTGGTTTGTCTTTGGCTTCATTCAAAGATGAAAATTCTTTTGATGATGGCCGTTCATTTTTCGCCTCAATATCACCATACCTACGACTTGATTTTTCTAATAAATCCAAAGCGAATCCATTAGAGCAAATGGTTTTATTACAAGGGTTAGCGAAGCAAACTAGGAGGGGAGCTTTTTACTTACAGGAATATGGAGGGTTTTTTACTTGGAATACTTTCTGGAAGAAGGGAAGGCATGACTTTTCATCAGAACTCCGAACGGATTATATTATGAGTGATTTCGCGAGTGAATCTGCTGGAAGAATAATGGGAAGTTTGGAGTACAGTTACGATTTAATGGCAAAAAGTGATTGGAAGTCCATCGTCAGAGCGAGAACATTCTTCGGTTATAGTTATTTGCATGATGCGAACAGTATTAGCACTAGTTACCGCTATGGTATTCCTCTTACCGGTATGAACGGGGTGCAAGATGTTTTCGTTGAAGAGTTTTATTTAGATCGTTCGTCAGAATTACAGAGAGCAAATAACAGAGGTGGTTTCTATTCAGGTAGTGACTTTGGTGTTTCGGACAACTGGATGCAAACCAACTCTGTTTTTATCGGTGTGCCAACTCCAAGAGCACTTCCTGGACAAATTGGTGTTTTCGGGAATTATGGAATGTTCGAACAGAATGGCGATATAGTTTCACCTTATTCTTTAGGCGTTGGTTACGAGTTAGGAGAATTCTTCGGACTTTATTATGCTATTGCAGAATCAGAGAACTTAGCGAATGCATATGCCTCAAATAGTTTTGGTCAACGAATACGTCTGTCACTAAACATTGACCTATTCAACAGTCGACTAATTCCTAAACTTTACCAGTAACCTTAGTGGGCATCAAGCCAGTTTCCAGCGAATTCCATTTCGACGTCAAGAGGAACTTCCATTTTGACAGCATTCTCCATGCATTCTTTAACGAGTGAAGCTACTTGTTCTTTCTCTGATTTGATCACGTCAAACACCAATTCATCATGTACCTGGAGTAACATTCGAGAAGTAAGTTTTTCCTCCTTCATTTTTTCGTATACATTGATCATTGCAATCTTAATGATATCGGCAGCACTTCCCTGAATAGGAGCGTTAATTGCGTTTCTTTCAGCATATCCTCGAACAATTGCATTATTAGAGTTAATATCCGGAAGATATCTTCTGCGCTTCATGATCGTTTCTACATATCCTTTTTCCTTCGCCTCTTCTTTCGCTTTCTCCATATACTGTTTGATCGTAGGATACTGCTCAAAGTAACTATCAATTATTGATTTAGCTTCTTTTCTAGAGATACCAAGATTTTGAGATAGCCCGAAAGCAGACTGTCCATAGATGATTCCAAAGTTAACCGCCTTTGCATTGCTACGCTGTTCCCTGCTGACTTCATCCATAGATACACCATAAACCTTAGCTGCGGTCGCTGCATGAATATCATGTCCTTCTCTAAACGCTTCAATCATGTTTTTATCACCACTTAAAGCAGCAATAATTCTCAATTCAATCTGTGAGTAATCTGCTGCGAGTAACTCATAATCATCGTTTTTTGGAACAAAGGCCTTACGAATCTCTCGTCCTTTTGGCGTTCGAATTGGAATGTTTTGAAGGTTTGGATTTGTCGAACTTAGTCGTCCAGTTGCCGCTACAGTTTGCATATAGTGCGTATGCAACCTACCATCATTATCATCTACTAATTCAGGTAATGGATCTACGTAGGTGTTCTTCAATTTTCGCAACGAACGATAATCCAAAATTAATGGTACGATCTCGTGGTCATTAATATGCTTTTGCAAAGTATCTTCTGAGGTAGAGTATTGACCAGACTTCGTTTTCTTCGCCTTCTTAGAGATTTCAAGCTTTTCAAATAAGACTACTCCTAGTTGTTTAGGTGAATCTAGGTTAAACTCTTCTCCAGCAAGGTCAATTACTTTTTCCTCAATATCGTTTAGAGATATCTCAAGCTCTTCGGAAAACTTCTTCAAGCTTTCTATGTCAAGATTAATACCTTCCTGTTCCATGGATTTCAGCACATGGGCCAAAGGCATTTCAATTTCGTAGAATAACTTTTTTAAATGATCTTTTTGAATCTCAGGTTCGAAAAGTTCTTTGAGTTGCCAAGTGATGTCAGCATCTTCACATGCGTAATCAACGATGTCTTTTTGAGGAATATCGCGCATAGACTTTTGATTCTTACCCTTCTTACCAATTAACGTTTCAATTGGAACTGGTTTATATTTCAGGTAGTATTCAGCAAGCACATCCATACTATGTTTTCCATCTGGAGATAGTAAATAATGTGCAATCATAGTATCGAACACCGGACCTTCAAGAGTAAACCCGTAGCGATTAACTACTTGTTCATCATACTTCACGTTATGTGCAACTTTTTCGATCTTATTTGATGTGAAAAAGTCTTTAAATTCAGAAAGTTGAGTTTTTGTCTCTTCAAAATCTTCTGGAAAAGGAACATAAAATGCTTTTCCTTTTTCATAAGAAAATGCAATACCAATAAGGTCAGCATTTCTCGCTTCAAGACTGGATGTTTCAGTATCAAAGCATACTGATTTTTGTTTCATCAGATTTTCGATGAGTGATTTTCGATCTTTTTCCGTTTCAACAAATTTGTAGTCTTTATCTACATCTTCTATCGATTTTATTTCTTCCTCTACTGGAGCTTGATCCTCATTTGTTGTTCCAAATAGATCAAGTTGACCGTCTTCATTATTTGTTGAATTCGATGTGATCACAATTTCCTCACCCAAAACCCTTTTTGCCAAAGCTCTAAACTCTAACTCTGTGAAAATCTCTTTGATCTTGTCTGAGTCGGGATCACAATAGGTAAGGTCTTCGGGATCAAAAGGAACATCAACATCCGTTATGATTGTGGCTAACATTTTGGACATGCGTCCTTGTTCCTCGAAGTTGATTACATTTTCTTTTTGCTTTCCTTTAAGATCATCAGTGTTTTCAAAAAGACTTTCCATAGACCCATATTTTTGAATCAGTTTTTTCGATGTCTTTTCTCCAATTCCTGGAATCCCCGGAATATTATCTGCACTATCTCCCCATAATCCTAGGATATCGATAACTTGTAATGGGTCTTCAACTTCAAACTTTTCTTTCACCTGATCTACTCCCCAAATCTCTGCTGGTTTTCCTCCTCGCCCTGGCTTATACATAAATGTATTTTCAGTAACGAGTTGTGCAAAATCCTTATCTGGAGTCATCATGTAGGTTGTGAACCCTTCTTTTTCTGCTACTCTTGCCAATGTTCCAATGACATCATCGGCTTCAAACCCTTTCTTCAGCAACAATGGAATTTTAAAGGCTTTCACAATCTCTTTTATCGGATCAATCATGTTCCGAATGTCCTCAGGCATTTCTTCCCTGTGAGCTTTGTATTCGGCATAATCCTCCTGTCTATTTGTAGCTCCTCCAGGTGCATCAAAAACGACAGCAATATGAGATGGTTTTTCTTTATTTAGAATGTCCAAAAGTGCTGTAGTGAAGCCAAAAGCTGCCGAAGTATTTTCTCCTTTTGAGTTGACCCTTGGGTTTTTAGAAAATGCAAAGTAAGCTCTGTATATCAAGGCGAATGCATCAAGTAGGAAGAGTTTTTTGTCTTTATCTTGTGAAAGCATATTTCAATTGTTGAATGGTAGTCAAAGTTAACATTTTCGATGCATTTCTTCAATGAATCACAATGAATCAAAATATTTATTTCGTCTTTTTCCAACTACTGGAAAAATGCGTTCGTCATAAAGTTAAATCACAGATATGAAAAAACTAACAATCACTTTTATTTTCTCCCTTGGATTGATAGGGACGTTATTCACTGCTTGCTTTTGTAAAGACGTTCAGCCTTATTGGAAACCTAAATCAGGATCGACTAATCTATATTCTAGTATAGATGGTTCTCTCCAAGAAGTTAGTTCTGGAGATACTATTCAGGCCGATTCGTTAGCTGTTATATTGCAATACGAAGCGGAGTACGTTGCATTCAATTATAGCCCTTTCGCACAACTCGGTAATAGTGCAAGAGCCACTCAGAAATGTAAGGTAGATGGTCATGGTGGGCTGAAACGCAAGGCCACATCTATATCTATAACATCGAATGAAAGTTACAATGGGTTGAATGCCGGTGAGGAGCTTTCGCAATTCTTTAAATACAATGGGGAATCCATACAAATTAGCTATTTGAATGAACTAAATCAATTTGGTTATGAGTATGTGGCTTACGGCTTTAACAGAGAAATATATTGGGTAACACCTCCAAATAACTCGATTGAAAGAAACTTAATTGTGAAGGTCAACTTTGAAGGTGGTGAGACAGTGACAATGCAAACACTCGATTTTACTTGGTAAAATAATTGTTGTAAATTCGAAGTATGAAGTATATTTTGATAGCTATAACCAGTTTTGTTTTAAGTTCAGCTACGATCGCACAGAACAAATCAATAGACTGGTCTGATATTGATACATTGAATACTGTTATGAATAATGACGGAAATCAAAAGCACTTTTTTATTGATGTTTATACAGACTGGTGTGGTTGGTGCAAACGTATGGATGCGACTACCTTTTCCGACCCAGAAATCGTTGAACTGATGCATCAATACTTTATTCCCGTTAAGTTTGATGCTGAGCAAAAGGAATCAATATTGTTCAGTGGTAAAGAATTTAAATTTGTTGAGAATGGAAGAAGGGGGTACAATGAGCTTGCTGCTGCACTCATGCAAAATAAAATGAGTTATCCAACGGTCGTTCTCTTGAATGAGAGCGCCCAAATGATTCAGCCTCTTCCGGGTTACCGCTCAGCAGAAGATCTTAAACCGATTTTAATCTTTATAGGTACAGGGGTTTATAAGGAAAAGTCTTATGATGAATTTCTTAAAACGTATGAAAAAAGCTGATTATTGAATGGCCGATTTTAGTATTTGGCCAAAACGATAAACATCTTCGTAGGAATTGTAAAGTGGTGCAGGAGCAATTCGGATCACATTTGGTTCTCTCCAGTCGGCTACAACCCCTTGATTAGCCATTGCATCAAACAATGCCTTACCTTGTCCGTGCGCTAAAATAGATAATTGTGCACCTCTTCTTTTTGGATCTTTGGGTGTTATGATTTCAAATTCTGCTTTATCCGATGAGTCAGAGATTTCATTAATTACAAACTCCAAATAAGCAGTAATATCATCTCTTTTTTCAAAAATAGCCTTGATTCCAACTTTTTCAAAAATATCTAAAGATGCATTGTGTGCTGACATTCCTAAAACAGGAGCATTGCTTAATTGCCATCCTTCAGCACCTTCTATGGGTTGAAATCCTGGTTTCATTTGAAATCGTTCAGCCTTATCATGTCCCCACCATCCAGCAAATCTTGGAAGATCATTATTGTTAGCATGCTTTTCATGAACGAATAATCCTGAAACACCTCCTGGACTTGAGTTTAAATATTTATATGAACACCAAGCTGCAAAGTCAACACCCCATTTATTGAGTTCTAACTCTACATTTCCGGCAGCGTGGGCTAAATCCCAGCCAACAATTGCACCTACCTCATGACCTGCTTTTGTTACTTTTTCCATGTCAAAACGTTGCCCAGTATAATAATTGACACCACCAATCATGACCATTGCAAGCTCGTCTCCCGTTTCGTTGATTTTAGCGATAAGATCTTCTTCGCGTAACGTGTGTTCTCCTTCCCGAGGAAAGACCTCTACAATTGCATCTTTTGGTTCGTATCCGTGAAATTTAACTTGGGATTCCAAAGCATATTGATCTGAAGGGAAAGCCTTACCTTCACATAGGATTTTGTTTCTCTTGCCCTTTGGACGGTAAAATGAAACCATCAAAAGGTGAAGATTAGTTGTTAATGAATGAGTAACAACCACTTCTTTATTCTTAGCCCCAACAATTTTGGCAATTTTAGGGGTAAGAATTTCATGGTAAGAGAACCAAGGGTTTTTAGCCTCAAAATGACCTTCAACCCCCCATTTCGCCCAATCATCTAATTCATTCTGGATGTAGTTTTTTGTTTTTTTCGGTTGCAGACCTAAAGAGTTTCCTGTGAAATATACTACCTGGTTTTCATGAAAGTCTGGGAAGAAAAACTCATCTCTATATTTATGCAATGGATCTTGTTGATCTTTGCTTTGTGCGTACTGAAGGGTGTTTTTAAACTCCATAAGGCTAAAAATTTGTTGGCCTCGAAGTTAATGATTTCTTTCTCGATATGAGAGAGTCTGGTTTGTTTTTACTTTTTTTCTAAACCAATACAACTTATTCTTTGTATTTTTCGTCCGTACTACGAAACAACTATAAATTTGCTTATAATGAACTTACTACGTACGTTAATTTTAATTCCACTACTATCATTTTTTTCAATTAGCAGTTTTGCTTCCCACATAGTAGGGGGAGAAATATATTATGATACAATTGGACTTGATGCAAACGGAGACATGCAATACAATCTGTATTTCGAGCTCTTCAGAGATTGTGCTGGTATTGACTTTCCTGGAGAAGGAGCTTCAGCTGCATTTAACTACACTATTTTTGATGAAAACGGAAATGTAATTGCTAATGCAGATATTGCATTCAATGGTGCGACGGAGTTGCCGCTAGTATACGATGATCCATGTGTTGAGCCTCCAGACGACGTTTGTATTGAAAGCGCTATTTATCAAGGTGTCGTGACACTTCCTGTGATAGCAGGGGATTATATTATTGCATATCAGGTTGGTAACTGGGCTGGTTCTTATGTTAATTTCACTGATCCATCACAATTGGGAATGACTATTACATCAGAAATACCAGGTACAAATACTGTTTCTGTAGCGAATAATTCTCCTCGATTTGCAGATTATCCTCAAATCGTTTTTTGCTTAGATAATGAGCTTACAATTCCATCAAATATGATAGAGGAAGATGGAGATAGTCTAGCTTTCACATTATGTGATCCCTTACTTTATGATGGTGCTGATTTAAATCCAGATCCAGAAGCTGCACCACCATATAACTCAATTCCCTGGGAGCCTGGTTTTTCGGCAAATCAGCCTTTTGAGAACGGTTCCCCCACTTCAATTGATCCGATAACGGGTGATTTCTCAGTAACTCCAAGTTTATTAGGAAACTTCGTTGCAAGAGTTTGTGTAGAGGAATGGCGAGATGGTGTTTTGATTAATACTCATTCTAGAACATTTGGATACACAATTGTTGAGTGCGAAACAGAACCTTCGTTTGAAGTAAGTGTGCTCGGAGGAGGAAACATCATAGAAGGTTGTGGAGGTTTTCAATTCCTTATTGAGAGAAATGATACAGTTGGTTCTGTAGAACTTTATGTTGAGACATCTGGCGATGCGGTAATGGGTATTAATTATAACAATCTAGATGACACAATTACGATTCCCGAAGGTGTGGCAAATGACACCATTGATGTGTCGACTATATATCAACCGGAAGAAGATGGTGGACTTTCGGGAACTGTTTATATACTTTATGAAAACCCTTGTACAGGATTACTGGATACAGTTTCAACATCTTTCGTCATTGAAGACTACATAGAAATGCAATTGCAAATCGAAGATAGTATTAATCTTTGTGCAGAATTAGGAGAGCAGTATTTACTAACTCCATCAATATTTACTGGAGGTGTAGGTCCATATTATTACGAGTGGGGTAACTATATAACTCAATACCCAAATAATGATACGATTATAATAGATGCAACGTTATTGGAAGATAACTTAAATCAATATAGTCTGAAAGTCATCGATGCATGTGGATTTGAAATTCAAAGTCCTTTAATTAATGTATACGAGCAATGCAGAGTTGTTGCTCCTAACATTATAACTCCGAATGGAGATAATACGAATGACTTTTTTATTCTCAGGAATAATGCAGATTATGATAAAATTAGTTTGCAGATATTTAACCGTTGGGGGAACTTGATTTTTGAAAGCAATGATTACCAAGACGATTGGAATGGGCTGGATATGAATGGAAACCCTGTTGTTGAAGGAGTTTATTTCTACACGGCAACTCCAGCAGGAGATAAATACATTTACAGAGAGAGTGATGATGAAAATCCTTACTTAATGCACGGATTTGTCCATGTAGTTCGTGGTAAGCAATAATTAACCATTCGATTAGACATACTTCTTTAGGATGCTTATTTTTGTGAAAACGAAAATAAGTATCCATGGAAAGAAATAAGTCTGAAGAACTGTACCAAGAAGCATTAAACTATTTCCCAGGAGGTGTGAACTCTCCTGTTCGAGCTTTTAAAGCAGTAGAAGGAGCACCACTTTTCATCAAAAAAGGGCGTGGTCCTCATATATGGGATGAAGATGGTAATAAGTTCATCGATTTTTGCTGTAGTTTCGGACCTTTGATTCTTGGTCATAATCACCCTGAAGTATATGAGAATATAACTGAAAACCTTCAAAATGGAACAAGTTTTGGCGCGCCAACAAAGCTCGAGAATCAATTGGCAGACATTATTCTTTCTAGAAACCCATTTATAGATAAAATTAGGTTCGTTAGTTCAGGAACAGAGGCTGTGATGTCTGGAATACGACTTGCAAGAGGTTATACTGGTAAAAATAAGATTATCAAATTTGATGGTTGTTACCATGGACACGTAGATTCATTGCTTGTAAAGGCAGGGTCTGGACTTGCTACTTTTGGTGAGAGCTCAAGTGCAGGTGTGCCTGAGAACGTTGCTGCAGATACTATCGTTATTCCATTGAATGATGAAGAAGCATTAACGACTTGTTTTGAGAAATATAAAAATGAATTGGCATGTGCCATAATAGAGCCCATACCTGCAAATAATGGACTACTTCTTCAGGAAAAATCTTATTTACTTAAATTGAGAGAACTCTGCACGGCTCATGGAGTGTTGTTGTTCTTTGATGAGGTAATCTCAGGTTTTAGAGTTGCATTTTCAGGTGCTGCCGAACTCTACGATATAGCCCCTGATATAGTTTCTTACGGTAAGATTATAGGAGGGGGGCTTCCGGTAGGTGCATATGGAGCTAAAGAACACATCATGAAAAGTGTTTCTCCAGATGGTCCAGTTTATCAAGCAGGAACATTAAGTGGAAATCCCGTTGCAATGTCTGCTGGTATTGCTCAACTCTCGGTTTGTGCTCAAAAAGGATTCTATGAGGATCAAGCGAAACGGACAAAGTCTATGGTAGATTTCATCAATAGATATTCCGAGAAAAAAGGATACGAGTTTGAAATCTTTACTGTTGGCTCAATTTTTTGGTTGGCTTTCTCGAATAAGGATGCGATTAGAAGAGCTGATGAGATAGGTTCTGACATGACTCCTTTTAAGAACTTACATAAAGCGCTATTGGAAAGAGGCGTTTATATTGGACCAAGTGGATACGAAGTTGGATTTGTCTCATTTGTTCATTCAGAAGATATATTGAGCGAAGCATCGGCTATATTCTGTGACGCGTTAGATGAAATTTTTTCTTGACCTAACGTTTTAGGAGTCAATAATTAAGTGTGTCCTGAGTAACAAGTGATGCATTTATTTTTGTGAACAGAACTGTTATTTAAAATTTTCAATATACATTTGCGTCGTCTCTAAGGGGTGTCCTGAAGTAATATTTTGGACTGAGATTATACCCATTGAACCGGATCAGGTTGATACCTGCGGCGGGAAGATGACTGACATAGTGTTAATTCTAATTAATTATTAATCCGAGAATTAGCCCCTTGTTCTTGTAAAAAGTTTACAAGACATGAATACAAATGGTTTTTTAGCGCTCACAGCGGCCTTGATGCTGTCCTTAGGCCTTTACGGGCAATCTAAAATTTCTGGAAAAGTTATTAACGAGGAAGGAGAAGTTCTCGTTGGTGCTGTCGTGAAACTTCTCAATTCTAATCGTGGAGCTGTTGCTGATAAGAATGGGGATTATCAAATCAGTAACCTTAAAGCGGGTGACTACAAGTTAAAGGCATCATTTTTTGGTTATGAAGCTTCAGTTAAATCGATATCACTCAAGGATGGTGATATTGTTGCTGATTTCACCTTGAATTCTACTTTCTTCATGCAGGAAGGTGTCGAAGTATATGGTATTCGAGCGACTGGAAAGACACCTACGACTTATACAGATATCAATAAAGATGATATAGAAAAACTGAACTACGGACAAGACCTCCCATTTCTTCTTCAATCAACACCTTCGACTGTGGTAACTTCAGATGCTGGCGCTGGAGTTGGATATACAGGAGTGAGGATACGTGGAGTAGATCCAACGAGAACGAATGTTACAGTTAATGGTATTCCTTTAAACGACTCTGAATCCCAAGGTGTATTTTGGGTAAATATGCCTGATTTTGCTTCTTCAGTGGAAAGTATGCAAGTTCAAAGAGGAGTAGGTACATCATCAAACGGTGCCGCAGCATTTGGAGCCAGTATAAATGTAAATACAAATCAATTGAACAAGAAGCCTTATGCGGAGATAGATAATTCAGGGGGATCGTTCAACACTTTAAGAAATTCTGTTCGTGTTGGAACTGGTTTAATCAATAATCATTTTACAGTTGATGCACGCTTGTCACGAATTGTATCGGATGGATATATTGATCGTGCAAATTCCAATCTTAAGTCGTTTTATCTATCTGGGGCTTATCACGGAGATAAGTCAACATTGCGTTTGAATGTTTTTAGCGGTCAAGAGAAGACATATCAGGCGTGGTATGGAACACCTGAAAGTAGAATTGATGGAGATGTTGATGCAATGCAAGATTATATAGTTAGAAATGGATTGTCTACTGCTGATTCAGCAAATTTGATCAATTCCGGTAGAACTTATAATTTCTATACGTATGAGAATGAAACTGATAATTACCAGCAAGATCACTATCAATTACATTATGCATATCAGTTTTCACGTAAATTAAATATGAAAGTCGCTGCTCATTATACCTATGGTAGAGGGTATTATGAGCAGTATAGAAGAGGAGATGACTTTTCAACCTATGGATTTAATCCAATTGTAGTAAGCGGAGACACTGCGACAAATATGGATTTGATCAGAAGGAGATGGCTGGACAATCATTTTTATGGGGGTGTATTCAGTATGAATTATAACAATTTCAAAGGATTGGAGGTGAATTTTGGTGGAGCGGCGAATGCTTATGATGGGGATCACTTCGGTGAAGTCATATGGGCCGAATACATGCCAAATAATCAAAAGGGTGATCGCTACTATGATAACAATGCTTTTAAAATTGATGCAAATAGTTACTTGAAAGCTTCGTATCAATGGGAAAAATTCACCTTTTTTGGTGATCTTCAATTCCGCTTCATTCAGTACTCTTTCTTAGGTAAAGATGATGTCAGTGGAACGATTGTAGATCAAAGGTTCACTGTAGACTACAACTTTTTTAATCCAAAAGCGGGATTATCCTATGCAATCAAAGAGAATCAGTCTGTGTATGCTTCATATGCAGTAGCGAATAGAGAGCCAGTACGTAGAGATTTCCGCGAGAATACTCAAGATGATTTTCCTGCACATGAGACACTTTACAATCTCGAGGCGGGTTATAGACTTAAGGCGAACAAAGCATTTTTAAATGCCAATATTTATCACATGCTCTATGATAACCAATTGGTGCTTACGGGAGAGATCAATGATGTTGGAGGATATACCAGAACAAATGTAGATAACAGTTACCGAATGGGGCTTGAGCTTGAAGGTGGATATCAAGTTTTCGAAAAACTCGGAATTACAGGAAACTTGATGTTAAGTCAAAATAAGATTTCGGAGTTTGTTGAATTTGTTGATAATTATGATATCGGAGGTCAAGATGAAATCGTACATCAGAATACTGACCTTGCATTTTCCCCTTCAATAATTGGAGGAATAAATATAAACTATGCTCCTATCAATGATTTGAATATTACCCTTATGAGTAAATATGTTGGTAAACAATATTTGGATAATACAATGAATCAGGATCGATCTATTGATCCCTATTTTATTGCGCATTTTGATGTCTCATATACACTAAAAGATTTTCTTTTCAAGGAAATGATTATTGGCGTTCGCGTAAATAATATACTCAATGAAATGTATGAGAATAACGGATATACTTTCGGTTACATATTAGGTGGAGAAAGAGTTCAAGAGAACTTCTACTACCCTCAAGCAGGAAGAAACTTATTAGTTCGTTTGTTAATTAAATTATAACCTTTTTTAGGCTGATATAATGAAGTAAGGGAGGCTCTAGGGCCTCCCTTTTTTAAATATGTTGGCGTTCTAATTCTAATGCTTTAGGTACAAATACTTCATCTTCTATTCTTGCATGAATACTTAGGTGGTTTTCTAAGGAAGCCAATTGACTTAACAACATAGATATTGGGTGAAGTTGTCTATAACTATCCTCACTCTTTAATACTTTTCGCATTGCCGAAAGGTCTTGCTCAGTATCTTTATGGTTGGTTAAAAAATGGTTTAATGATGGACTTCCCTGAAGAATTAGCATACGCCCTTCCATAGAGTTGTCAACTGGTTTGTTAATTAAGCCGTTTACATACTTGAAAACTGTATTCTCTTCTTGTTCGATATGCTCAATCAAATGAGACTTATATTCTTGAAAGAAGAGGTATAATACTCTGAATAGCTTGTATTCCGGAAATTTACTATAAATATGAACAAGTTGTTGTTCTATTTCGGGTAGCTTCTTTGACAAATAAAATTCATGGCTCATGGTAAGGTAAGAAAGCACATCTTTCAATTCAAAGGAGGAATAGTTCTCAATCTTGAAGAGTGAAGGTCTTTTTAAGTCTTCTGCTACCTGCTGGTAAAGTGATAGGGATAATTTGTTGCTTGTGGTTGTATCGGGGATAAAACCAATAATCTTCTCTAGATTATCCGAGGAATTCATATTTAAGTTATTCATACTGAATCAATTTTATTCAAAGTACGACCATTTATGAATCAATATCAATACCATTATCTAGGTAACTTTCTTTGTGCGAAATAGAATTGGGTAAATTTACCTAATTGCAATACTCAATTAGTCAGTACATTAGATTATTCAATCCTATTCAGAATAAAAGAAACATACGAATGGAATAAAAACGATTAACGAACCGCTTAAATACATACTAGTTTTCTGACGACAATATTTGTTGTCCGAGGCGTTTATTGTTCGTTTTTTTGGAATGAGTGTAGGTAAAAATTTATATTTTTATCCACTAATGCACTCAAATTCATGACGCTAGATTTAAGTCAAATATACATTGCAGATGATCATGAGATCGTAGCAAAAGGTATTTCCGCATTAGTAAGTAAAGTTCTCGAAACTGAAGCTGTGCAAGTTGTAAAGAATGGCGAGGAATTGATTCGGAAGGTTCTTTCTAAGAGGCCCTCTCTTGTTATTTTGGATGTTGAAATGCCTGTGAAGGATGGACTTGAAACCCTCAAAGACCTAAGGTCACGCGGCTACACTTTTCCTGTCCTTATGCTTTCAATGGTTGAAGAACAAGCAATTATTCAAAGCGCAATGGACTTAGGAGCAAATGGATACCTCCACAAAGACTGCTCAGAAGAAGAATTGAAAGAGGCTTTTGAGGCTGCAAGTCGCAATGAATTCTATTTGTCAAAAGAAGCAAAGAACGCTATGGTCGGAGTAAAATCTCCTAAGCAACTCGTGGGATCTTCTCAAACGTATAATATAACAAAGCGCGAATTAGAGGTTTTAGAACTGATTTGTGAAGGTCTGACGTCAAAAGAAATAGGTAATAAACTTTTTATAAGTGCTAGAACTGTAGAGTCCCATAAAGAAAACCTGATGCAAAAACTTGATGTAAACTCCTCTTCCAAGCTAGTTGCAAAAGCACTTAAAAATCAATTGGTATGAAAAGTTTCTTTTGGAACTTCATTTTCTTGCTGATATTCATGACGATGTCTTTTTTATCCTTGTCCCAACAGTCAAAAATTGATAGTATACTCAATGTAATTGAATCTACTGACGATGATACTACCAAATACGATCTGGTTAATCGAATAGGGTTCACTTATATTTTTCGCTTTCCGAATAAATTTTTACCCTTCGCAAAGAAGCATTTGAAAGCAGCATGGAAGGATGATTTTAAATCAGGTGTGGCAAACATTTATAACAATATAGGTATTTATTATGATGTTCAAGGGATGCGTGATTCTTCAGAACTATATTTTAACAAAGCACTGAATTATAGCCAAGAAAATAAGCTTGACGACGTTCATTCCAAGGCATTGAATAATTTGGGGATGTTCCACTGGAACAAAGGAGAGTTTGAAAATGCAATAAGGTATTTTTTTGAATCTTTAGACTTGCTTAATAAGACAGAAGAAGATGAGGTAAAACGAGAGAAATTTGCCTCGACATCTAGAAATAATATCGGATTGATTTATCAAGAAATGGGGCTCTATGAAAAAGCCATTACCTCTCACTTGATAGCATTGGAGATTCGGGAGAGATATGATATTCGAGGAGATCTTCCAACTTCATATACCAATTTAGGTATTTGCTACAGAAACTTATCTCAAAGGGACTCAGCATTTTTCTATCTTAATAAAAGCTTGGCAACTTCGAAAGAAGTTGGTCTTACGAAAGAACAAAAGATCGCGCACGATAATTTGGGGAATATCTATCAAGATGCTGGAGAAATAAAGGAAGCTGTATACCATTACAGCCGATCAATCGAGCTTGGTGAAGAATTGCCCAATACATCAAACTCTGATATCATTACAATCGGAAACCTTATTCATTTGTATAACGATTTAAATCAATGGTCCAATAGTTTGGATGCCATTGAAAGGGCAAATGAAATTCTAGCAAATGATCCGGATGCTCAAAATTTTGCAAAAGATCTATATAAAAATGGAGCTATAACTTATTTCAATACTGGAAAAATAGATAATGGAGAGGAATTCCTGAATCGCTTTATTCAAATACAAGATTCTCTTTTTGCCAAAGAGAATGCTGAACAACTAGCTTCGTATGAAGCAAAATTTGAAACTCAAGAAAAAGAAAGACAGTTGCTTGAAGAAAGAACTAAGTCTCAAAAATTAGAGATTGATAACATTGCATCTGAAAAAGCTATCGTCCGACAAAGGAACATCTTGTATAGTGTCATCATCATTTTCTTGTTCGTTGTATCACTTGGTGTTTTCGTCTATTTTCGAAAAAGACAGCGACTAAGAGAGGAGAAAAATCAGGCATTAATTAAAGCGAAAGAGGATAATATTAGAAGTGTCATCTCAGCGCAAGAGAAGGAACGAGAGAGATTAGCTCGAGAACTACACGATGGTTTAGTGCAAGAGATTCGGATGCTAAAAACCGAGTTGGATGATGCATCAGTAAGTGATCAAGAAATTCAAGCTAAGCTAGCCAAGCGCATCGTAAACTTAAAAACAGACGCTCGAAATTTGGCATATGCAATTATGCCAACTGCTCTTCGCAAAGCGGGATTAGTTGAGGCTGTTAAAGATCTCGTAAACAATAGCTTTTCATCACAATCTACGCGTGCTCAATTCTTTTCTGCTCATGACCACATTGAAACATCTGATCAAGTCAAGAATAACACATATCGAATTATACAAGAGGCGATTAATAATATTATTAAACATAGTGAGTGCAGTAATGTCGATGTTTCTATCAATCAGCTGAAAAGCACTTTGATTCTAACTATTGAGGACGATGGAAAAGGTTTCGATACCAAAACTATGAACAATTCCATCGGACTAAAAAGTATGAGAAGTCGTGCTGAAATAATGAACGGTTCCTTGGAAATAGAAAGCAGTATAGAAGGAACAACTGTTACAGTGAGGGTTGGTTTAGGTTAAAATTTATATTTTCGTGTTTATGAGACTCTATACAACCACGCTAGTTCTATTATTAACTTTTTTCTCTGCAACATCTTTTTCTTTTGCTGCTAAAGTCAAACTGGAAGTACGAAATGCTTACGATAAGAGTATATGTTTTAATGCTAAGCTTCGCATTAAATATGAAGGTGTAGGGCTAACTAAAATAGCAAAACTCGAAAAGGACGGAACATTTAAATTTAAAGTGAGAAACTCAGTAATGGTTTCTGCTATTTCAGAAGATAAAAGATATTTTGGACAGGTATTGAGCCTGAATAGAGAGGATAATGGGACTACTAAAGTTGTATATCTATATCCGACAAGAGAGCATGACAAGACACTTTTAAAAGAGGATGGTTGTGAGATCACAAAAGAGAAACCATTAGCAATGCTTGAGAAGGAATCCGAAGAGTTGAAATCGGTAGATCAAGACAATTTTCCTGATCAAGAAGCAATTTTTCCAGGCGGAACTAGCGATATGAAAAATTATCTTGGAAACAATATAAGATATCCTCAAATGTCAATGGAATTAGGAGACCAAGCGAAAGTTTACGTTGAGTTTATAGTAAATAAAGATGGCTCTATAACTTGTGTTCAATCAAAGAATAAAGTTCCATTGCATATCATGGCCGAATCTTTGCGTGTCATACGTAAAATGCCGAACTGGGAACCTGCAACTGTCAATGGCTTAGCAGTCCGTGCTCGTTGTCGCATTCCAATCAATTTCAAGTTAGAATAACCTTGATAAGGGCAAAACGAGTTTTTCTCTAATTATTTCAAATTTATTGTAACCTTTCTGTATCGATCTGCATCTAATGGATAAATACAAAATCTAAATACAATGAATTTAACAGCACTTTTAATCCCACTCGGACTTTTTGCTATGGTTTTTGGCATCGTTTATATCGTGATCACTTCGAATCATCGTCAGAAAATAGCAATGATAGAGGCCGGAATGGACCCCAATGATAAAAATGATGATGAAAATAGTCCATGGACGAAAGGATATTTATTTGTTTTTGTGCCGCTTGGAATCATCATAGGTAATATACTCGCTTACTACACTGATTTTTTAGATGCTGGTCAGTTTGGATTGCTAGGAGCATTTCTATTCGGAGGAGTCGGCTTGTTAGTTGGAAAGTCTCAATCTGATAAGAAGAAAGAGCAAGGTGGAAAGTAGTTTAGAAGAACATACCGATTTAGTTCAAGACATTCTTGCTGGCAAGAAAGAAAGGTTTTCAGAAATCATAGATAGTCACAAGAGTCTTGTATACAGCATTCTGCTCAGAATGACTGATGATCACGAAGAGGCGAATGATCTTGCACAGGAGGTGTTTGTCAAAGTATACCGTCAGTTGAAACAGTTTAAAGGGAAATCTAAGCTATCGACGTGGATTTACAAGATCACATACTTTCATGGTTTGTCTCATTTACGAAAGCAAAAAAGATGGGTAGGTGAGGAGTATTATTCAAATGAGACAAGTGATGACGATATAGAGAATGATATTGCATTGGATGAAATGAAAGGCCATATTTCCGAATGTATTAATCAACTTAAACCAATTGAAAGAACAGCAATCACATTGTTTTACTTGGATGAACTATCGGTGAAGGATGTTGCAGAGATTATGAATATTTCAGAATCGTACGTAAAGGTTACTGTCCACCGTGCAAAGAAGAATTTAAAAGGTCTGATTAAAAAAGAATATTATGAAGGAGTCAGAGGATAAAAATTGGAAAGAAGAGATCTTACATGATTTTGTGAAGCCAACACATGAAGGTTTCAATGATGACGTGCTGGGTATGATTGGAGAATTAGAAAATAAACCTGCTGTCAACCCTACTCCATTGATCAGTGTAAAACAATGGTTTTGCACCGCAATGACTGCATCAATAATTGTCCTTTTAGCTGTATTTGTTCAATATAGAATTGAACTAAACTTTAGTTATGTTGAAACCTACAGTGTTAAGGTTATGGATTGGATCAATGAGAATATGGAAATTCTTTGGACTGCTTTTGCCTTGGTTGGAGTTTTCTTTGTTATCAGCTTGATCAATCAATCAAAGATGATATTCAAATAGGGCTAGACGATTTTATCTTTTCGAAAAATCAAGCAAAAAGTCCAACACAAAGCATAAACCTAATTAAGATTTCGTATAGCTTAAAAACTCTTTTCTAGTGTCTTTATCTTCAAACTGTCCACAATACTCTGCCGTTACCGTAGAAGAATTAACATCTTCAACTCCACGAGCAGCAACACATAAATGCTCAGCCTCTATTACAACGGCAACATCCTCTGTTTGCAAAACACGTTTTAATTCTTCAGCAATTTGCTTAGTTAATCGTTCTTGAACCTGAGGTCGCTTAGCGTAATACTGCACAATTCTATTAATTTTAGAAAGACCTACAACTTTTCCGTTTGAGATATAAGCGACATGAGCTCTACCAATAATTGGTACAAAGTGGTGCTCGCAGAAAGAGTAAAGGGTAATATCTTTTTCTACCAGCATTTGATTGTATTGGTACTTGTTATCGAACAACGCTACTCTTGGCTTATTCGCAGGGTTTAATCCTGAGAAAATTTCCTTCACGTACATCTTTGCAACCCTGTGCGGGGTTCCACTGAGACTGTCGTCGTTTAAGTCTAGGCCCATGATATTCATGATCTGTTCGAAGTGCTTCTCAATTAATTCAACTTTCAAGTCATCATCCATTTCGAATGCATCTTCTCTTAAAGGTGTATCGAGAGAGGTGCCAACATGATTGTCACCAATATCTTCCATTTCAGCTACTTCGCTACCATTTTGGAAAGTATGACCATTATGCTTTCCGTTTCTATTAATTGTGTCGTTTAACGAACCGTTTGTGTGGTGTTTATTATTCTCCATATTCAACATAATTTCTTCTTGTTTCGTAAAGTGTAATTCTAAGTGCTAAATCCTCTTGTATTCCAGCTCTAAGCTTTTCATAAATTATTTTAGCAATATTTTCTGCGGTAGGGTTTAAGTTTTTGAACTCCTCCGTATCGAGATTCAAATTTTTATGATCAAATCGATCTGTAACTCTTTCCTCAATGAGATCTTTCAAGACCTTCATATCCATAACGTATCCCGTTTCTTCATCGATATCTCCCGTGACCTTTACAATCAAATCATAATTGTGGCCATGATAGTTGGGGTTATTGCACTTACCAAAAACATCCTTGTTTTTCTCTTCAGTCCAATTTGGATTATGTAAACGATGTGCGGAATTGAAATGAGCCTCTCGGCATACAGTAGTTTTCATAATTGTTCAAACATATCATTTTGACATATTGTTTAATTATTAATAAAAAAACATTAAACAAAATATCTATAATCTGATTGCATTGACTGAAACTTTTCATGATGCTTGTTTGATTTTAATCACAGAAAATATTTCATCAAACAATGATTAAATAAAGTAATTGTGTACCTCAAATAGTTCTATAACCTTAACGAACTTTTAAACCTTTGAATTCATCTAAATCAACAAATATCTAATCCCTAAATCCTTCAATAAATTCCTTAAATTTGCCCTCAAAATAACAGGACGATGAAAAAGATATTACTGCTAGGATCAGGTGAATTAGGGAAAGAGTT
The DNA here is from genome assembly GCA_965656195.1 of Brumimicrobium sp. Classification (GTDB taxonomy): domain Bacteria; phylum Bacteroidota; class Bacteroidia; order Flavobacteriales_D; family Crocinitomicaceae; genus Brumimicrobium. Next base: position 34,439 of record CBFHJL010000019.1, read on the forward strand.
TGTAATTGCTGTAAAACGTTATGGTCACACTGTAATAGCAGCAGATAGTTATGAGAATGCTCCTGCCATGCAGGTAGCTGATGGTTTTGAAGTCTTTAGCATGTTAGATGGTGATGCGTTGCAAAAAGCAGTGGATAAGCATCAACCAGACATTATCGTTCCTGAGATCGAAGCAATTCGTACTGAAAAGCTATATGTATTTGAGGAGAAAGGAATCCAAGTTGTTCCTTCTGCAAAAGCTACGAACTATACGATGAATCGTAAGATGATCCGTGATTTGGCGGCGAAAGAATTGAATATTCGTACCGCAGAATATCGCTATGCTACTTCCGTGGAAGAATTAAAATCAGCAGTTGCCGAGGTCGGAATGCCATGTGTGGTAAAACCATTAATGTCCTCTTCTGGTAAAGGTCAGTCAGTGATCAAGACTGAGGCTGATATTGAAAATGCATGGGACATCTCTCAAGCTAAAGGAAGAGGTGATGCTATGGAAGTGATTGTAGAAGCCTTCATCGATTTTGAATTTGAGATCACATTGCTTACGGTTACTCAAAAAAATGGAAAAACACTATTCTGCCCACCAATTGGTCACCGTCAGGAACGTGGTGATTACCAGGAAAGCTGGCAGCCACAGCCAATGTCTGAAGGACACCTTCAAACAGCACAGGAAATGGCGGATAAAGTGACTAAAGCATTAGGTGGAGCAGGGATTTGGGGAGTAGAATTCTTCATTGGTAAAGAAGCCGTTTATTTTTCTGAATTGTCACCACGTCCT
>CBFHJL010000020.1:0-25692 GCA_965656195.1 Brumimicrobium sp.
TTTCTCCTTGCGGAAGCTGCAGGCAAGTAATGGCTGAATTCAAAATGAGACAGAAAGATAGTTTTGAAATAGTGATGCTTAATGGCAACGGCTCTGTCATTGCAGTCAGTGGGATAGAAAAATTGCTTCCACTGACATTTGGAACTGAACATTAGAAACGTTACTTTTCTGACCAGTATTAAGTAAGGTTAAAAAAATATAATTCTATATTTGTCCAATTGATTTAAAAGACGAAATACAATGGCAGCAAATTCTACAAAAAAGCCTAAGAAAACGACACGTAAAGCGAAGTCTTCGAACAAGTTAAAGTTTCCAAAAGAGACTTATATTAAATGGTATAAAGACATGCTATTGATGAGAAAGTTCGAGGAAAAAGCAGGGCAGCTCTATATTCAACAAAAATTTGGTGGATTTTGTCACCTATATATCGGTCAAGAAGCCGTTGTTGCAGGAACAGTAAGTGCTACTAAACCTGATGACAAACATATGACTGCTTACAGAGATCATGCTCACCCAATTGGACTTGGAACTGATGTCAGAAATCTAATGGCTGAGTTATATGGAAGAAAAACAGGTGTTTCTAAAGGAAAAGGTGGTTCTATGCACTTCTTTGATAAAGATAAAAACTTTATGGGTGGTCATGGAATCGTTGGTGCTCAAATCCCTATGGGTGCTGGCATCGCATTTGCTGAAAAATATAAGGGAACTGACAATGTCGTTGTAGTTTCTTTTGGAGATGGTGCTGCAAGACAAGGAGCTCTTCACGAAACATTTAATATGGCAATGCTATGGAAAATTCCAGCGATTTTCATTGTTGAAAATAACAATTACGCAATGGGTACTTCTGTAGAAAGAACTACAAACGTAATGGATCTATCAAAATTAGGGTCTTCATACGAAATGCCATCATATAGTGTAAATGGTATGTCTCCTGAAGAAGTTCACGAGGCAGTAGAAATGGCTGCTGATAGAGCACGAAAAGGTGAAGGACCTACGCTTCTTGATATTCGTACATACAGATATAAAGGCCACTCTATGTCGGACCCACAAAAGTACCGAACAAAAGACGAGGTCAAGGAGTATCAGCAGAAAGATCCTATTGAGCATTGCTTAAAAGTTATTAAAGATAATAAGTTCTTGAAAGAAGAAGAGATCAAGGAAATTCAGGACTGGGTTGCAAATGAGGTAAAAGAGTCTATAGAATTTGCTGAAAACTCTGACTATCCAGAGCCACATGAGTTATACGAAGATGTATACAAAACTGAGGATTATCCTTACATCAAAGAATATTAAAAAAACGAAAGGAAAATGGCAGAAGTAATTCTAATGCCCAAACTGTCTGACACCATGACTGAAGGTGTTGTAGCAGAGTGGCATAAAAAAGTTGGAGATAGCGTTGAATCTGGCGAATTATTGGCAGAGATCGAAACAGATAAAGCAACAATGGAGTTTGAGTCATTTTATGATGGTAAACTCTTACATATTGGTGTTAATAAAGGAGAAACTGCTCCTGTCAACGATATTCTAGCGATCATCGGTGACGATGGTGAAGATGTTGACAAAATTATCGCAGAGCACCAGCAGGGTAACTCTGGAAGTGAAGAGGGAGAAAAGAAAGAAGAGGAAAAAAGTAGCGCAGAAACTAAACAGGAGAAGGCGCCTGAACCTCAAGAAGAGAAAAAATCTACTCCTCAGCCTGCAGTTAATACGAGTGAAGAAAATATCACTCAACAAACAAGCGCTTCAGGAGATAGAATTTTCGCTTCTCCATTAGCTAAGAAGCTTGCTAACGAAAAAGGGATTGACCTGGCAAACGTTAAAGGTTCTGGAGAAAATGGAAGAATCGTAAAAAGAGATATTGAAAACTACGTTCCTTACCAAAGACCTGAAGGAGGTTCTGCTCCAGTTTCAAGAGCTGCAGCAACTGAAGAATCTTATACAGATGTGAACATATCACAAATGCGTAAGACGATAGCAAAACGACTTTCTGAAAGTAAATTCACAGCACCACATTTCTATCTTACTATGGATATTGATATGGACAATGCTATGGAAGCTCGAAAAGCCGTTAATGCAAACGAAGATGTACGCATATCTTTCAATGATATGGTAATCAAAGCTTGTGCTATTGCATTGAGAAAGCACCCTAAGGTAAATAGTGCCTGGTTAGGAGACAAGATCAGAATCAATGATCACGTACACATCGGAGTTGCTGTTGCTGTCGAAGAAGGTTTACTTGTACCGGTAGTTCGTTTTGCTGATACAAAAGGCATGATGCAAATTGGTGGCGAAGTTAAAGAGTATGCGAAAAAAGCAAAAGATAAAAAGCTCCAGCCTGAAGATTGGGCAGGCAATACATTTACGATTTCCAATCTTGGAATGTACAATATAGAAGAATTCACAGCAATAGTAAATCCACCAGACAGCTGTATCATGGCTATAGGTGGAATCAAACAAGTACCTGTTGTAAAGAATGGAGAGGTTGTACCTGGTAATGTAATGCGTGTAACACTTTCGTGTGATCACAGAGTTGTAGATGGCGTTACAGGATCAGAATTCTTAAACACATTCAAATCATACATGGAGAATCCTATGATGATGCTGGTATAAGATTATGTATCCCCTTAATATATTAAGAGCCGTTCAGATGAACGGCTCTTTTTTTATACTTAATAAAACAAAAAAAGCCCCGCTTTTGCGAGGCTCTATTTATAATATTCAGTGTTGACTAATCAACAATCTCATTCGCATCAAAATGGAAATCTCCTTCAATCTTTGCGTTATCATCAGAATCTGAACCGTGAACAGCATTTTTCGCTTTCGATTCAGCATACTTCTTTCTGATCGTTCCTTCCTCTGCTTCTGCAGGATCAGTTGCACCAATAAGCGCTCTGAAATCTGCAACAGCATTGTCCTTTTCTAAGATAGCCGCTACGATTGGTCCTGAGATCATGTAGTCAACTAATTCCTGGTAGAATGGACGCTCTTTATGTACTGCGTAAAATTCTTTCGCTTGACCTTCTGTCAAACGCGTGTACTTCATTGCTTTGATCCCAAACCCTGCGTCTGTGATCATTTGAATGATGTTTCCGATGTTTCCACTTTCAACTGCATCGGGCTTAATCATTGTGAATGTTCTATTTCCTGACATATCTTTTAGTTTTCAATTTATTTTCGGCTGCAAAAATAGTGAATCCTGAAGGAAGAACTAATAAATGATGTAAATTAATAGTTAATTATCCCTTTTTTCGAAAGACTCTCTCTTTCGATCTTCGATTCGTTTTACAACTATATAAATGAACCTAGCTAGAAAGAATAGTATAAATATTATTCCTACTATAATAAGAAACCAGAATGAAGGACTCATGAACACTGATTAGAAAAATACTAATTATCTCTATTCTCGAAATTCTCTTTTTCCTTATCATTGAATCTTTTAACGATTACATAAATCAGGCCCGCTAATACGGCTAATCCTCCAATTAGATAAAGAGCGAAAATAAACCAAGCGATCATCATTTTGCAACAGTCTTTACAGCAGTACCATATGCTAATATCTCAGAAGCTCCTTGTGTAATTGTTGAAGTTGCAAAACGAACATTTACAATAGAATCCGCACCTAGTCGTTCCGCGTCATCAATCATTCTCTTCAATGCCTCCTCTCTTGAATCGGCTTGCAGTTTAGTATATTCGCTGATTTCTCCGCCGACAAAATTCTTTAATCCAGCAAAGATATCTCTTCCTACATTTCTAGCTCTTACCGTGCTTCCTCTCACGATTCCTAATACTTCCGTGACTTCCGCTTTAGGTAACGTTTCTGTTGTTGTGATCACCATGACTTATTATTTAGTGTGTGTGTGTGTCTAAAGTTAATGAATAATATTATTCGATTAGCATTATAAAAAAGTCTTACCTCATCAAGTTGACATATAAACTTATTAACCCTTTCCAATTCAATAAAACAAATTGTGATAGTTATTTGCTCTCTCTGTGTGAGATGATTATTCTTACCTTAGTAGTAAAGTAAATTTTATGGCAGAAAATAGGTTAGATCAAGATTTTTGGAACGAAAGATATGTCAATAATCAAACTGGCTGGGACTTAGGTACTGTTTCACCTCCGATAAAGCATTTCATAGACCAAATCAGAAATAAAAACCTAAGTATATTAATACCCGGTGCTGGCAATGCACACGAACTTTCGTATCTCTTAGATAAAGGTTTTAAAGATGTCACCATTATTGATATCGCTCCAAAATTAATTGATCGCCTCAATGAGAAACATAAAGATGATCAGTCCAAAATAATTCATGGAGATTTCTTTGATCATGATGGCGAGTATGACCTAATTATCGAGCAGACGTTCTTTTGTGCAATAGATCCTTCCCTGCGCGCGGAATATGCTAAAAAAATGAAAACCTTACTTTCAAGTGAAGGAATGCTTTGTGGTGTTCTTTTTAACAGAGATTTCCAAGGGGGGCCTCCATTTGGGGGAAGTTCGGAAGAGTATCAAGAATTATTTGAAGAACATTTCAAGATTACTGCGCTTCAAAAATGTGATAATTCTCATCCTGCACGGGCCGGGAATGAGGTTTGGATAGAACTAACCTAACTGCAACCATATTTAGATTCTTTCTTAATTGTAACTTTTGTAACTGTAAGATCATTATTGAATCACGATCTTTGTACCAGAATTAAAAACTAAAATAAAATAAACTAGAGATATGAATATTGAACAAATTTATACGGGATGCTTGGCACAGGGTGCATACTACATCACTAGTAATGGTGAGGCAGCAATTATTGACCCTTTAAGAGAAACACAACCGTACTTAGAAAAACTAAAGAAAGACAAAGTTGAATTGAAATATATTTTTGAGACGCATTTTCATGCTGACTTCGTATCTGGACATGTTGATCTAGGAAAAGCAACTGGTGCTTCAATAGTATATGGACCGAATGCCAATCCAGAGTTCAATTGTATCACAGCAGAAGATGAACAAATATTCAAAGTAGGAGATATACAAATCAAAGTATTGCACACTCCTGGTCATACGATGGAATCAACAACATATTTACTGATTGATGAAAATGGAAAGGATCATGCAATATTCTCAGGAGACACTTTATTTTTAGGTGATGTGGGACGTCCAGATCTTGCACAAAAAGCTGCAAGTATGACACAGGAAGAGCTTGCTGGTCATCTCTATGATTCTTTGATGAATAAAATAATGCCTTTGGCTGACGATGTAACTGTTTACCCAGGTCACGGTGCTGGTTCTGCATGTGGAAAAAACATGTCTACCGACACAGTAGATACTTTAGGTAACCAAAAGAAAACGAACTACGCATTAAATCAGCCAAATAAAGAATCTTTTGTTGAAGCTGTAACTGACGGACTGCTTCCACCTCCAGCTTACTTCGGTGCGAATGTAGCTATGAATAAAAAGGGGTACGACAATGTAGATGATGTCATTAAAAAGGGAAAAACGCCTTTATCTCCGAAAGAATTCGAAACTGCTGCAGAAAGTACTGGTGCTCTTATTTTAGACACTCGTGATAGTGGAGAATTTTCTAAAGGATTTGTTCCGCGTTCAATCAGCATTGGAATCAACGGAGATTTTGCCCCTTGGGTAGGTGCCATGATCGGTGATGTAAAACAACCTCTACTCCTTGTAGTTGATGAAGGAATGGAAGAAGAAGTTGTTATTAGATTGAGTCGCGTTGGATTTGATAATGTAATCGGATTCCTTAATGGAGGAGTTGAAGCATGGAAGAATGACGGACATGAAATCGATACTGTTGATAGAATTACTGCCGAAGAATTCAAAAATCGTTTAAACGTTGCTGAAGACAGTGTATTTGACGTTCGAAAAGAGTCTGAATGGTCAGCAGAACATGTTGAAGAATCTTACAGCAGACCTTTGGCCAATATTAACGAATGGATAAAAGATGTTAACCCAGACAATCATTTCTATGTGCATTGTGCGGGAGGTTATAGAAGTATGATTGCTTCAAGCATTCTTCAATCTAGAGGATACCACAACTTTACTGAAATTGAAGGTGGTTTTAACGCAATAGCTGAGGCAGGCGTTCCAAAAACGGATTACGTTTGTCAGAGTAAGGTAATGAAATCATAAAAATAATAGGTCGTGGATATTTAATCCACGACCATTTAATAAAATTAAAATATCATGGGATTTTTTGACTTATTTAAATCATCGGGCACAAGCACAGAAAAGCTCAAAGAGGTCGTTAACGACAATGCTTTCTTAGTAGATGTCAGATCACCAGGAGAATTCTCCTCAGGCAGCGTTAAAGGCGCTAAAAACATACCTTTAGATAAGATAAATGCAAGATTAAAAGACTTCAAAGGAAAGTCAAATATTGTAGTTTTCTGCAGATCAGGAAATCGATCAGGTCAAGCAAAGTCTATTTTGGAGCAAAACGGGATAAGTAATGTTACAAATGGAGGGACTTGGATGCAAGTAAATAAACTGCTTAACTAATTAAAACTTATGAAGTACATCTTATTACTAGTGCTTATAACTCAGTTTATGTTTACAGGGTGCTCATCTGCTCAACAAAAGAATAGCAATGAATCAACTGAGGTTGCAAAAGATAAAAATGCCACTCAAATTGATTTTGAAAATGCGCAATTTATTGATGTGAGAACTCCGGGCGAGTTTGCCACTGGAACGTTTTCAGAAGCTGTAAATATCCCACTCAATGAGTTGGCATCAAGACTGGATGAAATTGACAAAAATGATCAGGTTGTAGTTTTTTGTAGAAGTGGAGGACGCGCATCAAGTGCCCTTCAAATTCTAGAAAAAAATGGCTTTACTAATGTCATCAACGGCATCAATACAGCTCAACTACAATCATTAGAAAAATAAATCGAACCATGAATAATAACATCATTAAAGTACTTATTCCTACTGATTTTTCAGTTCAGTCTGAGTTTGCGTATCAGATGGTTAAAAACCTCTCGAAACTGTCTGAGATGGATGTAACTTTCCTTCACATCCTTGACGTACCTGACACCGTTTCATTAACTGCTGATAATAAGATAGTCACTTGTGGAGAAATCGATGCTGATTATGTCAAGACGCAATATGATATGGCTGAGAATAAAATGGCTGATATCAAAAGAAAGAATGAAGGAGTATCAACTGATATTGTTTTGGGGAGTACAACATCTCAGATCGTTGATTACGCAAAAAAACACAATTACGATTTAATTGCTATGGGAACAAAAGGTTCCTCCGGTTTCGCAGAGCGTTTTACCGGTTCTGAAGCTCAGCATGTAGCAAGAAAATCCGAAGTACCTGTATTAACTTTAATGTGTGACCGATCGTCACTGGAAGTTAAAAATATTCTTCTTGTTCACAATTTTGAAGAAAACGATAATCAATCACTTGATTTACTAAAATTGTTTATCAAAAATCATAATACATCCTTGCACTTTCTGCAGATCACTCAATCAGATGGCGATCATACTATGATTAAATCGAATATGGATGTTTTTGCACAAAACAATAATCTTGAGGACTTTACTCCACACATTTTGGTGGACTCAAATGTTGAAGAAGGCGTTACTCACTTCGAACAAATGCACGATGTAGATATCGTCTGTATAGGAACACATGGAAAGGGAGGTATTCTGCATAAAAGTGCGACAGAACGACTCATCAACCATCTTTACAAACCTGTTATTTCATATAAAATCAAATAAATTATGATAGATTTTTTACTCGCTCCTTGGCCATGGTGGTTCTCAGGGCTAATCATTTCTTCGATTATGTTTATCATGATCTTCTTTGGAAAGTCTTTTGGCTTTTCGGCAAATCTTAGAACCGTATGTTCAATTGGTGGCGCTGGGAAAAGAGTTAGCTTTTTCGACTTTGACTGGAAAAAACAGATTTGGAATCTAGTATTCTTAATTGGATCAGTTATAGGTGGTTATATAGCTTATGAATTCTTGACTGTTGGAGAGCACCCTGTTCAGGTTTCGGAACAAACCATACAAGATCTAAATGAACTTGGTTTCTCAAAACCTACTTCTTTGCAACCATCAGAACTTTTTGACTTAAGTGCATTGCTAGAATGGAAAAAACTTTTGATCCTTGCAATTGGTGGGATATTCGTTGGTTTTGGAGCGCGTTACGCAGGTGGTTGTACATCTGGACATGCTATAAGTGGTATCTCAGATTTACAAATACCCTCAGTTATTGCTGTGATAGGCTTTTTCATTGGTGGACTAATTATGACGTATGTCTTCTTCCCGATGATATTTCCTGCAATACTTTAAACTTAGATATTGATTATAAATTAATAGAAAATGAAATTCATTAAATATTTACTGGTAGGTATCCTCTTTGGAATCGTAATGGCTAAATCAGAAGCGATATCCTGGTTCAGAATACAAGAAATGTTCAGGTTTCAAGCTTTCCATATGTATGGAATTATCGGAACAGCAGTAGTTCTCGGAATAATCGGTGTGGCTTTGATTAAGAAGTTTAAACTACGAGATACTGGAGGAAATACGATCAAATTCTACCCGAAAAACAAATCTATTGCACGCTACCTTATTGGTGGAATTATATTTGGATTAGGCTGGGCTTTAAGTGGAGCTTGTCCAGGTCCGATGGTTGTGAATATTGGATATGGTTACCTATCTATGGGAGTAGTATTCTTTTTTGCTATTGTCGGAACATACCTTTACGGTGTATTGCGAGATAAGCTCCCGCACTAAACTGTAATTTTCAAAGCATATGAAAACCTCAATCTAAAATTAGATTGAGGTTTTTCTTTATAGGTAACTTTTGTAACTGACGAGCGCCTTAAAAGACCCGAAATTCGTAGAAAAATCTGCAGTAATGATAAAATCATATTTTCAGTACATATTAACAGTTTTACTGATATTAAATTCAATCACTAGCTATGCGCAACCTGGACATAGAGCTGACATTCACCCAGACTCAATTAGTGATCGATTATGGATAGATCTTGACAAAGGATACTTTGAGTTTCACAAGCGTACATTTGTAATGTCGACTATTAATAATCACAGGCTTGATGATTATTTCACTGCTGCCACCGGAGCTGGATTGGGATACTACTCTCCATCATTCCACGGATTCCACCTTGGATTTAGTGGTTTTTTTGTTTTCCAACTCTACCATTACAATCTAGACAACTTAGACCCTCTAACAGGACAGACAAGCAGATATGAGAGACAGTTATACGATTTAAATGATGCGGAGAATACGAAAGATCTGGATCGACTGGAAGAATTTTTTCTTACTTATGAAAGAGAACATTTAGAACTAGAACTAGGTAGACAAAAATTTGAGTCTCCCCTACTTAATGAAAATGATAATCGGATGCGACCGAATATATTCAATGGTCTAACCGCTAATTATCACAAAGACCATTTGAAATTGACAACAGGTTGGTTTATTTCAGAAGCGGTTCGAGGGACTGTACACTGGTATAAAATGGATCATACTTTCGGGATTTATAATCAAGGAAGGAATCCATTAGGAGATTCTCTGGGATACCATGACCATATATCTACAAGAGGAGTTGGTATATTGGGTGGAGAATATGAAAAAAAAGGTTGGAAACTTCAAGCTTGGAATTATTTAGCAGAGAATGTTTTTAATCTTTCATTTGGACAAGTGGATTATGCGTATTCGAAGAACAAAGCAACGTACCTATTTGGTGTTCAAGGTCTATATCAAACAGCATTAAACAATGGGGGCAACTCGAATCAATCTTTAACCTATATGCTTCAAGATGAAAACACCTTTGCAGTTGGAGCACAACTAGGAATAGAAATAGGTAAAAGTAAATTTACAGCAAATTACTTTGGAATCTCGGATCAAGGAAGGTACTTATTTCCTAGAGAGTGGGGTCGCGAAAAGTTTTATGCAAGTCAAGAAAGAGAAATATTTGAAGGGAATGGAGGACTCAATGCCTTTGTATTAAAATATAAGTACAACCCAGAAGATAAACCATATTGGTTCTCAATTGGAGCAGGTTATATTGACCAACCAAACCTAGATAATATCCGACTAAATAAATATGCAATAGACGATTATTATCATCTCTCTAGTAAATTTGATTACAAATTTGAAGGATATTTAGAAGGATTTGACATTCAATGCATAGTTATCATGAAGAAAGAAGCAATTGACGGGTCAATGTCACACCATGAAAAAATAAACACAGTTGACATGTTGAACCTAAACTTAGTACTCGATTATCGCTTCTAGATTAATCGGCTGGAATGACGAGAAGATAATTAATACCCTTTCGATCTGATAAATAAGTTATTGTAGCGCCGATCTGTTCAACTAAATCGTTAATCATCATCATTCCAAGCGTTTCTTCCTGTTGTTCTAATGGGTTATCCTCAGAACCTTCACCTGAATCTCCGATAAAAAGATGTATTTCGCCCGAGTCTAATTTCTTAAAATGGACAGTAATTGTTCCTTCTTTTATTCGACTGAAGCCATGCTTTAGCGCATTTGTTATAATTTCATTAACGATTAGACCAAGAGGAATTGCAGTATCTAAATCAAACTGAATATTATCTGTCGCGAAGTCAAGAATAATATTATTCTCTTTTCCCTTAAGGCTACTAATCAAGTCAATTACTAATTTCTTAACATAAACTGGAAATTCAATTTTATCGAGAGACTCTGATCGATAAAACATTTCATGAATAGCAGCCATTGATTTTATTCTATTTTGGCTGTCCTCGTAGAGTTGTTCCAATTTAACATTACTCTTTTTCATCCCAGATTGAAGAGATAGAAGGCTAGAAATAACTTGTAGATTATTCTTAACTCTGTGGTGTATCTCTCTCAACAACAATTCTTTTTCTCCTAAAGAAGATAAAAGACGTTCTTCTTTTTTACGCTGTTTAGTAACATCACGAACGTTTGCATAAATAAGTTTAGTTAACTCATCTACTCTCGAATGCCAGCTCAAATAAACGACATCACCACTTTTAGTGACATAACGATTCTCGAAAGTACTCGGGGCATAATCACCAGGAAGTCTTTTGCGCTCATCACTTGTAATATCTCGATCTTCTGGGTGCACAAAATTCAAATAAGGCTGAGAGAGCAGCTCCTTCTCTGTATAACCAAGCAACTCCGTCCAAGCAGGAGAGATGCGAACAAAATACCCCTTATGATTGGCAATACAAAGAAGGTCAGCGGATATTTTAAAGAAATGATCCAACTCTCGATCACCGGTCATATTATGCGTAATATCCTGAACCAAACCGCGCATTCTCACAACAGCATCCTTATTGTTTCTTATCGGTGAAAAAGATGATACAACCCATTTTTTAACCTCATCTGGACAATGAAGAATATGCTTCATCTCAAAAGGTTCACCCTCGAGTTGTAAACGATCTATTTTTTCTTGAAATAAATCTTTTGTTGGAGCATCCAATCTTGAGAGGTAAGCTTTATAAAGGTCATTTTTTTGCTTTGGATCAATCTCGAAAACCTTATATGTTTCGATCGACCAATCCGCTGTATCATCAGAGAAATTAACATTTATACTTCCAACCTTTGAAAACTCCTCTGCACTGCGAATTAAGGCTTTTTTTTCTGCGAGCTGATTTTTGAAGAAATTACGTTCAAAAAAACTAGGTAGTGATTTACCTCTTTTTCTATAAACGTCCGTAAACTCGCCAATTCTAGAAGGATGAGCCATAATGAACTCACACTGTTCTTCGTCTTTCTTCGCAGCACAAGTCATTTCTATCGCAGTAAGTTCAACACCGTAACTATAACTGCACCAGCCGGATGAGTAACCTGCGCTCATTGCGCAAACGGAATACTCCGAATACCCTTTTTCTTTTTGCCAAGCTTCCGCTTCAAAACTATTTAAGTGTTTATATTTTAAAATAAAATTATCATCAGTTGACGGAATACTGCCTGGTAAAATTTCTACACGCGCCCAACCCGTAAAGGCAAAATACTCTGGACCTGCAGAAAGGCGGTCTTCTGGAGTATTTAACTCAAGCTTTTCGGCATATTTTTCAGCATCTTTTTTACCAATAATATGTGCTATATCAAAGAGAAGGTCGTAAGCAAGCTCGAAGGTACTTTCACCCGTATTCTCATCGAACAATGCCAATAATCCCTGAAAAAAATCGTATGATAGTGATGAAGACCTAGTCAGTATGTAGCGTTCATCCGCTATCGTTATTTCTCCTGAAGACGGATCTAATTTGAGATCACTAAAGTAGTCTGCCATTTTCCTCTGCAAACTAAGAAACTGGGATTCAAAAGCATCTGGAGTTTTTACCGCATAATTCTCATCTGCGAGCTTTGCGGCCTCCTTTTTCTTTTTCACAAGCTCTTGTTCGAGCTTTTCGATGTCTTCAATTAAGTCTTTATATTTTTCGCTTTTCGCTGACACAAGATAAGTTACTTAGACACGAAGTTAAGCAATCTGATTGAAAGTAATGAATTGATTTACTTAACATCAAAGCTAAGCAGAGAACATTTCTCTTCTTCAAAATAAAGATCAGCCATACGCTGAATCTCTTTGGAAGTAATAGCATCTATTTGTTCATGAATCTCCATCAACGTATCAATTCGATCAAAAATCAGTAAACTTTTTCCGAAATTCAACATTAAACCTACATTGCTTTCCATTCCAAGTGCGATGTGACCTTTCAGCTGTTCTTTAGCTCGTTTAAGCTGAGTTGGAGTCAATTCCTTTCGTATAAACTGTCTTAATTCTTTCTTAATGAGTTGAATGATCTTTTCTTTATATTTTGGATCTGCTCCAGCGTATACAAACCAATATCCGGTTTCTTTATATGCCGTGTAGCTCGCCTCAATATTATAGGTGTAACCATATTTCTCTCGAATGGATAAAACTAACCTCGAATTCAATGCAGGCCCTCCTAAAATATTAATGAGTAAGGTAAAAGCTCTTCTTTGCTCATCATCATATCCAGGAGCATATCCACCTAACATAATGTGAGTTTGATAATTAGCTTCTGATGATTCAATATGAAAGGGTTTGTTTATTGTTGGACGCTTAGGGTGAACGGTCTTCCTTTTTTCATCCGTTCGTCCAAAATCCATATTTAACCTTTTCACTACTCTTTTTGCTGAAATATCTCCAACAAAAGAAATTACCATGTTAGCTGGATGAAACAAACGATCTACATACCTCAAGAGATCTTCTCTTTCAAAGGATTGTACAGAATCTATTGTACCAAGAATATTATTCCCAATTGGACTACCATCAAACAAATGTCCTTCAAAGTCATCAAATATTTTATCTCCCGGACTATCGAGGTATGAATTTATTTCATCAATGATAACCGCTTTTTCTTTCTGAATCTCCTTCTCAGGAAACGTAGAATTAAAAGTTATATCCGACAAAAGTTCAGAAGCTCTATTAAAGTGCTCTTTAGTGAACGAACCATATATCGCTATTTCTTCTTTTGTAGTATACGCATTTAGCTCACCACCTACAGAGTCTAGTCTAGAAAGTATGTGAAATGCTCGTCTATTCTTTGTGCCTTTAAATATGCAATGCTCTAAAAAGTGAGCCAAACCAACCTCATTCTCTTCCTCAAACCTAGAACCAGCCAAAATAGTAACACCTAGGTGGGCTACTACAGAGGAGTCGTGCAAGTAAACAACTCGCATTCCATTGTCCAGAAGAAATACTGATGGTTCTACATCTCTCATCTAAGGATTCTTTCGGTGAACATCCCATTGCTCACCATTTTTCAGAAAACACATTCTATCGTGAAGCCTGCTTGGTCTACCCTGCCAAAATTCTAAATACGTTGGACGAATCAAATACCCCCCCCCAGAAATCAGGTCGAGGAACATCCTTTCCTTCAAAGCGCTTCTCAATCTCTTTATACGCATTTTCAAGTGCATTTCTATCCGAAATCTCTTCACTTTGCTGCGATGCCCACGCTCCAATTTGACTTCCTCTTGGTCTTGAATTGAAATAGTCGTCAGACATTTCATTGGGAATCTTTTCCGCAACTCCATTTAATCTAACTTGCCTTTCTAAGCAATCCCAGTAAAAAAGTGCTGAAACTTTAGGGTTACCAGCAATATCCATTGCCTTTTGACTATTGTAGTTCGTGTAAAAAACAATCCCCTCCTCTAGCAACTCTTTCATATAAACAGTTCTTGAAGATGGCTGCAAATCAGAATCTACAGTACTAATAGTTACTGCATGAGGCTCAGAGCAATTGCGCTCATATGCGTCTTCGTACCATTTGTGAAACAAAAGCATTGGATCTACTGATTTTATATCATCCTCAAGTTTACCGCTGTCAAAATCGGTATGATCATCCCTAAGCTTTGTCACAAATTCTTTCATATTAATTATTTTTCTTCCTCTTCATCACTCGAAGTTTCATCTTCAAATGTTGATTCTACTTCTTCTTCAACATTTGAATCACCCTCTTGTTCCTCTTCTTCTGTTTCTTCAGAGACATCCTCAAAAGAATCCTCTTCTTCATGACCTGCATCAGTTTCTTCCATTGGGCGACGACTAATTTCAACATCGAGATCTGGATTATATGGCAATACTTCTACGATTGGAGAAAGCATTATCGAAGGAACCTCAAAAGTTACCGTCATATCACTTAGGCTCTCCTTTATCCTCTCATATGCCTCTTTTACGCTTGAAGCCGTCACAAGAAAGTTATTCGAAACTTTTTTCTCTTTACCTGAATCCGCATCAACACTAACATAAGTCAATTTACACTTGTACCAGTCGTCAGCATCTTCGTAATAAAATATATCTGCATAATCAGTTTTTGAAATACCTGTGATCAAAAATTCACCTTTTATGTTTGTCCCAACCTCTTCATAAATTCGAGCTTCTGCATCCGTAAAAGAGATTGCATCTACGAGGTAAGGTTCCGTCACTCTTTTCAAGCGTCCGTCTTCTAATTGCTTTGTATACTTAACTTTAATTGTAAACCAACTATTCATATCCTCTAAATTTTCTGTGTTTGACTTCTTCAAAAGAAGGACAACAAAATTACGATAAATTAATGAGTCGAAAAGAAGGTTTTGCCAAGAGTTGTTCTGTTTTTATAAACACTTAAAACAACCTAGTAAAAGTTTAGAAAGGATAACCAATACCTATATGAAACTGCGGTTGAAATACATTAGGCAATAAATTCCGCTCCAGATAATAAGGCTCTTGAGTCAAAGGATTAACACCCCACTTATCGATTGCTTCCTGATAAACAGGCTCCCTATCCTGAAAAATCCATCTTGCACCAGAAGGCAAGGCGGGATTTCGCAATGGAAGCCCTAAATCCAATCGTAAAATAAGAAATGTAAAGTCTAAACGTAAACCAAATCCTCCAGATACACTCAACTGTTTATAAAAGTCCTCAGTGATTTTACCTCCAGGTCGGTTATCATCTTGATTGTAATTCCAGATGTTTCCGAAATCGGAAAACAAGGCCCCTTCTAATAAATCGCTAATTCTGAATCGGTATTCAACAGATCCACCCAATCGAATATCTCCAATCTCCGTCACGGTTCGATTGGTATCTAAGTAATATTTGTATTCACCTGGACCCAATGACCTTGCTCTAAATCCACGATTATCAATAGAGCCTCCTGCAAAAAAACTATAATCAAATGGCAAATTAAGTCCGTTATTGGCTAATGGTACTCCTCCTCCAAATTGAAGTCGATAATTCATAGATCGATCGCCATCCAAATAATGATGGAGTCTGATCTCATTATCCAATCGAATAAATTGAGAAAAACGTTGTCCTAAAAACTGCTTAAACCCTTCGCTATTCAATGGCTGATTTTGGGTTAATACACTCAGCATCATACCAGCCATATCAAAATTTGCTCCATAGGAGAACATAACATTGCCCTCTCGTATTTCTTGGTTGGTCCATTGATAAGATACCTTTAAATCCTTCCAAATAGTTTGATCACTGTATGCATTCTTGAGGAACAAATCGTTTTGATCTTCCAAACGCTGCTGAAAAGCTGCTGACTTCCCTATGTTAACGTATTGTATCCCTCCGATCAAAGGCACACTTATGGTGAAAATTTGTGTTTTAAATACATCATAAAACTTCCAGAGATAATTGAACTGACCTATTCTTCTAGTGAAATCAGGTCGCTCTTGATAATTGTAAGCTAAAGAGACTGTGGTTTTCGGGTTTTGTCTTTTAGTAAGTAAACGAAGTGGTATTGGAAATAGTCCCGGGACATCCAAAGAAACTGTTGGCCCCAATTCTAATGTATTAAAACTCCTTGTATCCTCATCAATCACCTCTACTTCACTATTTTCATCAAAAACCTGTGGTTGAGATTCAAACCCTCCGCTAAAACTTACTTTAAGTTGACTCCCTGTTTTCCACAAGTTTCGATTAACATAATTCAAAGATGCTGACACACCCAAATAACCAGTGGAGTGAGTTCCTTTTGGCTCAAAACTAAACGTTTGTTTTTTCGCAGGTTTCAGGTAGTAATGAACATCAATCGTATTGTCCTCATTCTCCACAATTTTAGGGCGAATTGTTCTGAAGATATTCAGTTGGGACAAACGATTATAGGATTGATTTAAATATTGCCCCTTGTAATAATTAGTCTCCTCAAGATAATTCTCAAATTCTAGTAGCTGAGCTTTGATGGTTAGCTCTCCATTATACAAAAAAGTAGCTGTTCGAAACTGTTCATTTCTGCCTTCATACCCTTCATAATACAAGGTATCAAAGGTTGGTATATCATCGTATGGCCCTAACTTAATTCCTCTAGGCTTTAATTCATTTTGATAGAAATTCCCTTCATAGTTCAATGTATCCTGAATGTGAAAATATACGTTTCTTACTTTTGTTACTGCGAAAGGTTTATGTTGCAAACTATCTTTATCCCCTATCATTCTAGGAGCTACTTTAAGGCTAATATGAACAGTTGAATCTCGACCTATTGTATCGGCAGTGTAATGAATGTAAGATGATTTGAACCCATATATGGCGTTATCGCGCATGAATTCCGCCATCGACTCTCGCATTTCTCCCAGTTTATCTGTATCAAACCTGAAAGGAGGTTGCAAGGCTTGATCACTTTCTTTTTGAAAGAGTTCATAAAGATTGGCTACTTTTTTATTTTCAGTATCCAATGTCAAAGAATCTACAATATATGAAGTTTTCGGCGACAATTCATACGTCACAATAGCAACCTCTTTCCTTTCTTTATACTTGACACTTGTATTCACTTCACCATTGAAGTAACCTTTCTTTTGAAGCAGCAACTCTAATTGCTCTTGTGAAGTATTCATCGCACTAGAATCAAATATTTTAGGTGGTTCACCAAACTCATATTTGAGCTTTTCCCTTAAAGTAGGTTTAGGGTTTACTGTATCCTTGAGCTTAACATCCTTTCGCCTATAAGTTTTTAATCCTCGTTTAACTGCCCGGTCTATTCTTCGTTCATTGATTCTTTCCTGTCTAGCTATCTTTCGCTTATTTTTCTTTCGATACTTCAAGTATCTCTCACGTTGAGCATTAGCCGTTTTTGTTGAGTCAATGGCATTAAAAACGCGTAATTTCAAACGAATTCCTAACGTTTTATGATTTGGTTTTTGTTTAAGGACACTACGTACCTCATCTTCAGAGATCGTACTTGAGTTAGGGTTTTCAATACTGTTCTTTCTTAGCAGGTAATAACCTTCAGGAACATTCCTTGTAATATTACAAGCAGTTATAAAGCCAATGACTAAAACAAGGATTAGATATTTACTCATTAATCTCACAGCTAACAAAAATACAAGTATTTTAAAGATTTAAACTAACTTTGAACCTCGTGATTTCAAAGGCAGACATAAAATACATTCGATCACTTCAAAGAAAGAAATTTCGTGATCAACACCAGGAATTTGTTATTGAGGGACAAAAACTTCTAGATGAAGCATTGGAACATGCACCTGAATTCATCAAAACGATATATACATCTCAACCAGAGGACATCAAACATTTGAATGATCTGGAGATTGTAGAAATTTCGAATAAAGAACTCGGACAAATTTCTTCATTAAGAAGTCCACAACCCTTCATCACAGTATGCAGAAAAAGTATTGAAAACAATATTGAGTCTTCCTTAGTCCTCGCTTTAGACGACATTCAAGACCCAGGTAATATGGGAACAATCTTACGTCTATCTGCATGGTTTGGAATCAAAGACGTCATACTTTCAGAAGGATGTGTTGATATTTACAACCCAAAGGTAGTTCAAGCGTCTATGGGTGCTGTTTTCACTGTAAATACGGTAGTAACTGATTTAGAAACGTTTATCAACGATCATAAACTACCCGTTTTTGGAGCTGTTCTGGAAGGTGAAAATGTCTACAGCCAAAAACTTCCGCAAAGTGCTATCCTATTAATGGGAAATGAAGGGAATGGAATCAGTGAAAAACTACTCGATCAAATTTCTAACCCTATCTCTATTCCTAAATATGGATCAGGAGAATCATTAAATGTTGCAATGGCTACAAGTATACTGCTCTCTGAATTCAGAAGATCACAGTGATGATTATTCCTGTTTCTTGCCAATATACCTTAAAACAGAGCCTACTCCTTTATGATATTTACCCTCTGACAATTCGATTTCGGTTGTAACGATCATCTGTTTTTCAAGAACGTCAAAATAGTCTTCAAGTTCTTCCGCATTATAGAGCAAATCAATATTTTTCGGACCACCTACCTCTGGATTTTCTGCATTGTACTCAAGATGATCTTTACTGAAAGCTTCAAAAATAATTACACCCCCTGGCTTTAGTAAATTCAAGAACTTTTTATGATACATTTCTTTAATTGAAAAAGGGAAATGAGCAAAAATTAATGCGATCACATCAAATGATTCAGGCGCATAATTCATTTCTTCCAATGCCCCTACTTCAAAATCTATTTTCACGCCATGCGCATTCGCTAGATGATCAGCTTTAAATTTACCTTCTTTACTGATATCAAAAGCACATACATCCCAACCTTTTGTTGCGGCATAAACTCCATTCCTACCCTCACCGTCCGCGGGCAAGAGTATTTTTCCAGGAGCTAATTTTTCTAACTGGCTTTTAAAAAAACTATTTGGCTCTTCACCATACGCGAATTCCTCCTCACTATACCTATTATCCCAAAACTCTTTCATCTAATCTTTTTTTTAATTACGCTAATATAGACTATCAGTGGTAATAGTTTTGTAACATTTGATGCAGTAAACTTTGTTTCAATCAAGCAACAACAATTTCATATTTTTTTTGTTAATAAGAAGTAAATGACATATATTTACCATGGTAACTAAATGATGATGTCATGAAAAAAAAGAACGATAGAAGAAGTTTTTTAGGAAAGTTAGCATTAGGCGCAACTGCGGCAGCATCTGCTCCATTATTAGGCAGCATGACGAATGAAAAGAAAGAAAAAGTAGAAATGAAAGCAATTAAGAAAGTTAGAGCATTGGGATTTCAATGGGAAACCTTGGATCCATTTTTATTCTGTGTGCATCATGAAGATAACTACCCCAAAGGAAATCAAAACATGGGGCCAGAAGCATCGCTAGCAGGAAGACAACTTGGTTCTGATTTTAACATCAAAGATGGTTGGAGAATGTATCACGGTAAAGAGGTGCCAGGTTTTCCCGGGCACCCCCATCGTGGATTTGAAACATTGACCGTAGTTCGAAAAGGAATGGTAGATCATTCTGACTCTGCTGGAGGTGCTGGTCGGTATGGGGACGGGGATCTTCAGTGGATGACTGCAGGATCTGGTTTGATGCATTCAGAAATGTTCCCGCTAATACATAGGGATAAAGAAAATCCATTAGAACTTTTTCAGATCTGGTTGAATCTTCCGAAAAGAAGTAAAATGGAGAAACCAGATTATAAAATGTTCTGGAATGAGGACATTCCGAATTTTAAGCACGAGAACGCGAACATAGAGATCATGGCGGGTGAGTTATTTAACAAGAAATCACCTACTCCTCCTAATCCGTCATGGGCGAATAATCCAGATAATCACGTTGGGGTTTACAACATTCAAATTGATGAAAATTCACTATTTACCCTACCTTCTACTGGTAAAGGTGTGAATAGAACAATTTTCTTCTACGAAGGGGCTCAACTAAAAATCAACGGAGAGACCATTCCAGAATATCATGCAGTCGATGTAAATCCAGAAGCTGAATTAAGCTTCGAATCTGGTAACAATAAAATTAAGTTCTTGGTATTACAAGGAAGACCTATTGATGAACCGGTAGTTCAGCATGGTCCTTTTGTAATGAATTCTCGTCAAGAAATACAAGAAGCCTTCGCAGATTATCAACGCACTCAATTTGGAGGTTGGCCATGGCCAAAATATGAACAAACACATGGCGATAAAGGCAGATTCGCCAAGTATAGCGACGGAAGCATTGAGGAGAAAAGTTAAATGATCGAACTCAAAAATTCGCGAAATTCATAGGGAAAAGAAACAAAAATCATTTTTTTTATGTGTGATTGACATTAATATTGTTGCATGAAAAATCGCTTCAATCCAATATGGGTATTCATTCTATGTTTACCCATTATTTTTTTTAATTCATGTGCTCCTGAACAAGAGTCTATTAGCGCTTCAAAATCTGACATAACAGAATCAATTTATTCAAGTATTACGCTCGAACCAGCATTTTTATATTCTGTTTATAGTGAAGTTCCCGGCAAAATAATTCAGTTTAAAAAGGAAACGGGCGATAGCATTTCATTCGGAGATATTCTCTGTACTATAGATGCTATAGGCGCAAAGAATCAATCAAAAAATGCTCAACTAAATCTAGAATTGATCCAAAGCAAGCTTTTTGGAGATGCTAGCGTCATCGAGGACCTTGAACAGGACATCAAAGTTGCAAAACAACAATACAATATCGATTCTACTCAATTGACCAGAATGGAAATATTGAATGCAAAAAAATTGGTTTCAGATGTGGAATTCGAACAATCTCAACTTAAAGCTCAATCTTCTAAAGCAAGATTGGAAAGTTTGATCACGAGAAAGAAAAGGTCCCAACGTGAATTAAGAATTCAGCAACAACAAGCAAAAAATAACTATGAATCTGCTTTGTCGACCAGCAGCAACACAACGATCACAAGTATTGTAGATGGAATTGTCTATGAATTATATAAAGAAAATGGAGAACTCGTAAATGTTCAACAACCTATAGCGCTCATTGGGTCTAAATCTGATTTTATTATTCGAATGCTTGTAGATGAAGCTGATATCACACAGGTAAAAATTGGACAGACCGTTAAAGTGAGTTTAGAAGCTTATGCTGACGAAACATTTACGGCCAAAATTGATCAAATTCACCCAAAAATGGACCAAAGAACTCAATCTTTTCAAGTCCTCGCAAAATTCTCTACTCCTCCTCCAAAACTTTATTTAGGATTAACTGGAGAGGCAAACATCATTGTAAAACACATTAATGATGCAGTTGTTATTCCAAGAGAATATCTAATTGATGATAGCTATGTTGAAACTGCAAATGGCAAGAGACAAGTTCAAGTAGGATTAAAAAGTTTAAGCAGTGTTGAAATCATTGACGGATTAGAAGCCGAAGAAACGATTTATCTTCCCCAGCCATGAATCTAAAACTGCTATTAAGCATATCGAAAACGCATTTAAAAACGCGAAGGAAACAAACGATTATTGCAGCCCTGGGTGTGATGTTCGGTATTGCTTCCTATGTCATTATGCTTGGTTTCATGACAGGATTAAACGAATTGCTTGATGGACTTGTATTGAACAGAACCGCGCATATACGGATATACAATGAGGTTTCACCTTCCGAGAAGCAACCCTCAGAAAGCGATACCAGTATTGCAATTGTAAATTCGATAAAACCGAAAAACGAGCAAGAACGAATTCGAAATGCCCTTCCATTAATGAAGCATTTTCGCGCTAAAAAAGAGGTTAAGGGTGTTACTCCAATGGTTAAACTCGGAGCCTTTTATATCGGTGGGAAGACACAATTAAACGCATCCATAATTGGGGTTGATGCACTGAGAGAAGCTGACCTCTATAGCTTTAATGATTATATTATAAATGGCTCAGCACAATCGCTAGACGAACAGCGTAATGGGATTGTATTAGGTAAAGGTGTTGCGCAGAAACTTTCCCTTGAAATTGGAGACAATATTCAGGTTGGTACTTCAGAAGGAACACGATTTCAATTGAAGATTGTTGGATTTTATCAAAGTGGGTTGGGTGAAATAGACAATATTCAAAGCTTCGTGAATCTTAAAATGGCTCAGCAAATGCGAGGTGTTTACGATAATTTTATCACAGATATCAATATCAAATTATATGATCTTAATCGCGCTCCCATGATGGCAGAAAGAATACGGAACACATATAAAATAAATGCAGTAGATATACAAACAGCCAATGCGCAATATGAAACCGGGTCTTCTATTCGTACATTAATATCCTATGCTGTAAGTATTACTCTATTAGTAGTTGCTGGCTTTGGAATCTACAATATTTTGAACATGCTCATTTATGAGAAAATCAATGATATAGCTATTCTAAAAGCCACAGGTTTTTCTGGTCGCGACGTACAGTTGATCTTCATGTTTCAAGCGATAATAATTGGTATTCTTGGAGGTCTTCTAGGGCTTATTGTTGGATACTCAGTAAGTGCTTTAATAGATCAAACACCGTTTGAAACAGAAGCGCTGCCAACAGTAAATACATACCCTGTGAGTTACAACCCTTTATACTATGTTATTGGATTTACTTTTTCCATGGTTTCGACTTTCTTCGCTGGGTACTTCCCTTCTAAGAAAGCCCAACATATCGACCCTGTTGAAATAATAAGAGGACAATAATGAAGACAGTACTAGAGACAAAAAACGTAAATAAATACTTTAGGAACCCTGTCGACTTCCACGCCTTGAAGGATATATCTCTATCTATTGATGCTGGAGAATTCGTATCGATTATGGGGAAATCAGGATGTGGTAAATCGACACTTCTTTACATCCTATCTACAATGGACACTGACTATGAGGGTGAGCTATACATTAATGACCGTTTGACTTCTGGTTTAACAAAAAATGATTTAGCTCAAATTCGTAATGAAGATATTGGCTTCGTTTTTCAATTCCACTATCTACTCTCGGAATTTACAGTACTCCGCAACGTAATGTTTCCTGCACTTAAACTCGGTGTTAAGTCTGAAAAAGAAATCGAACACGATGCTTATGAGAAACTAAAGACATTAGGAATAGAAGATCAAGCATTAAAAGTAGTCAACCGTATGTCAGGTGGACAAAAACAGCGTGTCGCAATTGCAAGAGCATTAATCAACGAGCCAAAGATAATAATGGGAGATGAACCTACTGGCAACCTTGACAGCAAGAATTCAGATATTGTCTTTAATACTTTCAAAGAGCTATCAGAAGAAAAAGGATTGTCTTTATTGATTGTTACGCATGATTCAGATTTTGCCCATAAAACTGATCGCATCATCACGATGGAAGATGGACGTATTATTTAGTGTTACATCATCTATCTCAACGAAACTGTCCTTAACAGCTTCATTCTTAGAATTAAATGAAAGAAACTTATTTTCAAAGTTTTCTTTTTTTACTTTTAGGGTGAAATGAATATTAAGACACTACTATTACTGATTTTTATAGCACCAAGTTTACTACATGGTCAATTCTCTATTAAAGAGTATCAAAAAAAAGTGGATTCACTGCTGAATTTAGAACCTAGCGAAGAACACTTAACAGCAATAAATCAGGTTGCTTTTCAAGGAAAGTATATAGACTATGAACTTACAGATAGCCTAGTAAATTACGTTCTATCAAATTCTGACAGACAAGGATTTGAGTCTATTAATGCGTTTGCCAATAAAGTCAAAGGAATAATAGCTGACGAAAAAGGTCTGTATGAGAAGTCCATTCAATTTTATTTAAAGGCTATCGATCAGTATTCATCTTTAAATAGTGATCTTGATGTAGGTAAATGCGAAGCTAATATTGGTATCATTCTCCGAAAACAGAAGCAGTTTGAAGCTTCCAACAAATACTTTAATAACTGTTTAAGAACGTTTAAGAAGGAAAATTTCGCATATGGAGTTCAACTTATCCAAATGAATATTGGGTTGAATTTTATGAAATTAAAAAATATAGACTCCAGTCTTTTCTACTTGAATCGTGCGGAAAAATTAATGAAAGAGCTAAAGTCAATTGACCCTAATATTTATGGAAATCTAGGCAATACCTATATGATGAAGGGTGAACTGGAAACAGCTTTAGACTATTTTGAAAAATGTATTTCATTCTTCGAAAAACATCGAGTAAACAATAAAAATTCAGCAGTGTGGTACTTCTCATATGCAAGAGCTTTAAGTAAACAAGGTGATCTTGAAAATGCGGTAAAGTATATTGCTAAAGCTAAAGAGATCGTTGGCGACAATAAATACACAAGAGAAGCATACTCATTGTTTTTAAATGATGCCGATTTGCAATACCGACTAAAAAACTATAAAGAAGCGGCGATCAGTTATAGTACTGTGAACGATATAAATGACTCGATATACAGAATAGACAAAGCACAATTAACGCAAGAACTTGCTGAAAAATATCAGGCTGAGAAAAAAGAATTGGAGATCGAAAATCTGAATAAAGCGAAGAAGATCGAAGAAGAGAAAAGAAAAGCTGAAGAACAGAAAGTGTTTTATCTAATCATTGGATCCATCTTGCTAATATTGATTGTTTTATACTCTATTATCAGTATTTACATTAAAATACGAGATAACAAACGAATCAAGGCTAAAAATAAATTAATCCAGCAGCAAAAGGAGATCGTTGAAGAGAAAAACAGAGAGATTCTTGACTCTATCCAGTATGCAAAACGACTTCAAGACGCGATTCTTCCAACGCGAAAACTTGTTAAATCCTATTTCGTAGAGTCTTTCGTTCTTTATGAGCCAAAAGATATAGTTTCAGGAGACTTCTATTGGATGGAAGCAAAAGAAGGCTTAACGATGTTTGCTGCAGCAGATTGCACTGGTCACGGAGTTCCAGGAGCTATGGTTTCCGTGGTATGCGCCAATGCCTTGAACAAAGCTGTCAATGAATTAAACCTTACAGATCCTGGAGCTATACTCAATGCTACGAGAGATATTGTTGTTGATACTTACACCAAAACTGGCGCAGATGTGCAAGATGGAATGGATATAAGTATTTGTGTATACGATTTAAATCAAAAAGAACTTCTCTGGGCGGGTGCAAACAATCCATTATGGATTATTAGAAATGGAAAAAAAGAAGTGGAAGTTATTAAAGCGGATAAACAGCCAATAGGTAAGTTTGGTAAGTCTGTTCCATTCACAACTCATAAGGTAAGTATCGATAAAGGCGATACAATATATTTATTCTCTGATGGGTATGCAGATCAATTCGGTGGTGAATTTGGTAAAAAATTAAAACCCGTAAAATTTAAGAAATTACTCGTTGAAAGTCAGGATAAAAACCTAGATGAGCAAAAAAATCTGCTGCTTGAAGCATTTAACGATTGGAAAGGTAATCTTGAGCAAATTGATGATGTTTGTGTTATAGGTGTTCGTTTCTAACCTTTCTTTAGATCATGAAG
>CBFHJL010000020.1:25791-35014 GCA_965656195.1 Brumimicrobium sp.
TAGTTCGTTCGTTGACCTCGCTAAATATCGATTTTGACCAGCATCAATTTGGCTATTGAGATTATAGGTTCTCACCTGTCCTTTAAAGTTTAATCCAAACCTGAACTTATTGGTCATTGAATAATTGAGGTCAACAGAAAGTGGAAGAAGTACTTTCGCTTCAAATCGTTCAGAAGGGTCTTGATAATAGAAGCCTATAATTGGAACTAAAAAAGCACCAAACAATTCGTTATTGGTATAAACTCCCAATTTATAATTGAGCTGAGGTGACTTTTTGTACTTCATTAAAACGACACCACCAATTTGAAGATCCCGGTTTGTAATACTTTTCAAGTCTGATGATATCTTCGGAAGAATTATATAAGTTCCGCTCCATTTAGAATTGTGCTTAACGTTTCCTCCTATTTTTAAGGTTAAACCCGTTAGAGATTCCCCTCTTTCATTAGGACTAAAGGAAGCTGATAAGTACTCATAAGTCAAACCCGTTAAAAAAGCGAATCGATCATTTAGCTTCATGGGAAGAGTGAAGTCTCCATTCACCTCATGTAAATCAGTCTTATCATTGGCACTATCGAAAACATTGGAAGGTGAAATCGAATAATCAGACTTGAAAAGATCTATGTATTCTTGAGCTGTTGACTGGCAAGATAAAATCAGTAAGGTGAATTTTAATAAAACGACTGAAAAATAACGCATAGTACTAATTATTAGTGATTTATTAATTCAAATGTACTCCGAGTTCTGATTATAGAATAATCGAATTGTATAACTAGTAATCTTCTATTTGTGATTTTTGCAAATATTAAAAAATTGCTCTATATATAAAGTTGATAATGATATTAGCAGCATAACACAAAGCAAGTAACGGAGGTTCTTGATCCCATAAGCTCCGAAAACAGCATAAATAAACAGTGTTCCTATGTTATTATCACAATTGAATGATAAACTAAAGTAGCATGCATTTCATATTCTACACACTCAAAATATCCGATGATAATAGCTACTATTGAATTCGAGAACCCAATTTATTGATTACTATTGACTGTATTAGAGATACCTAATTAATAGATAGACTTCACCAATTAACCATCAATTCGATAATAGTTTGCCTTTCTCTATAGCGAGACTTCCATCAGGGCGATACTGATTATACCAGATCAACGTATCATTCTCAAAATATAACTTAGCATTGCCTTTTTTTCCAGCATAACAACTATGATAGTTTACGAATAAAGTATCTTGAATAACATATCCATTAACTGTACAACGGTCTCCTCCTTGCTGTTCATTTTCGCAATCGTATTGATTCGGAGTGTATGCACAATAGCTTCCCGAGATAAAGCTCCCTGTACTGTTCAGTTGAGCACTAAACATGTATTTATCATTGTTTTGGATATACTTCCAATCGCCCTCAAAATTAAATTTCAAGCTGTCAACATAGAAGTATTTTCTTAGCTTTAACTTGATGGTATCAGCTGTATATGCCAATTCAGAATTAGTCATGTTCTTGTAAGGGTTGTCAAACAAACTATCTTTAGGATCAACGCAGATGACTTTCGTTAACTCATCATTTTGAAAGTAATATTCTAAAGTTGGTTTGTTATTGTAATTAATGAAACTTCCCTCCATTTCCATTTCCGGAATTACAGATACATAGCGAATAATTGTATCCTCATCATTGATGCTGTAAATACCTTTATAAGTAAAATCATCAACGTTTATATCGATACCTATAAATTCATCATTATAAGTAAACAAATGCTTGGCGGTTCGCTGATTCAACTTTTCATAGGGCACTCTGATTTGATTTTCTTGAAAACGAGCATACATTAACTCTAAAAAGCGTTCTATGCGCTCATCTTCATTAATCTGAATGGAGTCTTTGTGAACAACAAGACTATCTTCAATTGACTCATCAACAATTGACTCCTCGTCGACCACTGAGGATTGATCCTCGTGATGCACGACTTCTTCATTTTGGTCACAACTTATTAATAGCAATACGTTTAAAATCCAAAATGCCAGATTCAATAATTTCATAAAATACAGTTTTAGTTATAATGTTAAACTTCACGTCTAAGATACTGATTTTTAAGGTATCGATTTAGCCAGAATCTAATCCACAAGATAGATAATGGTTTTCTCAAAAAAATGGCGTACAACATGGAAGACTAGCATTCTTCGCTACTAAAAGGGTCGAATTACTCCGCTATTGTTAGCACTACATTCCCTTTCTTTCTGCCAGTGTCAACATATCTGTGAGCATCAACTATACGATCCATGGGGAAGGTTTTGTCAATAACAGCTTTCAATTCGCCTTGCTCAAATAACGTTTTTAGTTGTTCGAGTTGCCCAACAGTTTCGGAAGCGAATCCTTTATTCACACTGACGTAGCTACCACCATCTGTCAAAAGCTCCTTGCATTCCTGTTTACTGGTTTTACCAACTGCATCAAAAACCACATCAAATTTAGTTGATAATTTAGTAAAGTCTTGCTTGTCATAAAACACATAGTTTTTGACCCCAAGTTCATTCATTAGTCTCTCTCCATTTGAACTACAAACGGCAGTCACATTCGCGTTATAATAATTAGCGATCTGAACCGAAGCCGATCCAACAGAACCAGTAGATCCAACAATTAATACTTTCTGAGTTGAGCGTTTACTTATCTTTGCTTTTTCTAAAAAATGAATAGCCGATTGACCTCCAAAGACTATTGCCGCAGCTTCTTCAAAGGTAGCGTTTCGAGGCATTTTTATAACATTACTCTTTTGACTTATTGCCATATACTCAGCATAGGCACCAAATTGAAAACCTGTCATTCCGAATACCTTATCTCCCTCTTTAAAATTAGTAACTCCCCCACCTTTACTTTCGACTACCCCAGAAAAAACAGTTCCCAACACTTGCTTTCTTGGCTTATTAAAACCAAGAACGATACGCATCAAAAGCTTCATCAAACCCTTGACATCAAGACTTCTGACTCGCACATCTCCTGAGTTCACTGCAGTTGCAACTATTTTCACAAGTATTTCTTCTTTTTTAGGCACTGGTTTTGCTACTTCTTGAAGTTTTAATACCTCTGGAGATCCATATGCAGTGCAAACAATTGCTCTCATAAAAATGCTTTTATAAATGAATAATCAAAAACTACTTCGAACAGATGGGTTATGAATACTAGGATAATACTATTTACTATCTATACTAAACTCGCCTATCATAGAAATTGGACTTAAATAGTCAAAGACAACCATAAATTGATAGGAACCGGAATCTTGAGGAGTAAACTCTTTGGCAGTAACATTGAGAGCTTTCCATTTCGATTTATTCATTATTTTCCTATTCGTACTGTGCTTATAAAATATCACAGCTTTATCCGTGTTATACTCATCAAATTTGATCAAATATTCTTTTTCTTTTTCTAGCTCGTATATCTTTGATTTGAAATGGGCATAAAATGGAGGCTTAACAATATTTGTATTGTAAAGATCAACCTTGGATATTGAAATATTTTTCGTTGTTTTCGATCGATCAAAGCGAAAAAATAATTTGTTTGGATCAACATTTTCTTCAAAAGCCAAAAAAACGGTATTCGACTTTGAGAAAGACATGTAAGAGACCTCTTTTAATTCACCATCTTTCTTAGTGAAAATCTGGAACTTCGAAAGAGGTACTTCGACATTTGTAATCACTTTAAGAAAATTCGTACTTGCCAAAGAGTCACCTTTTGATACCATCCCCCAATTTATACCTCTCGGCAACTTCAGCTTTCTTCTTTGTCTGAATGAAAGCTTATCAATGTTGGTTGAGTCTATACTTGCAACAAATAAAGTATCACTTAAGGGAACTCCATATTTGTTTTGGTGAATTTTCTTAATTGGCTCGGACATATTGTGCTCTCGAAATCTATGATGCTTTGACTTATCACGAATGAATCTATTATAAACCATGGTACTCCAAATTCTTTTTTGATACTCAAATACTTCATCACCAAAAATTTCGTAGAGATGTTTCATTTCATAAATCTGATATCTCAAATATTTGTTAGGGATGCTTTTCTTCGCACGGTTATAATAACTCCAGGTAGGACTATCAAAGTATTCCAAACTTTGGACCAAACCGTAATACGTATCGTCTAAAATCCTACACGCCGCTGTATCACGAGGAAAAAAATCAGTGTATTCCTTAAGACCTATTAACGCATTTATATATCCGTTCAGTACTTGTGGAGATCTTTTTGAGTTTGGATATTCTTCAATCCATACATACCCTTCTGGAGTAGTAGATATCGCTCCACCTTCTTTTTGCGGTTGCAACATTGCATAAGCCAATTTTTCGACTAGGTCTAGCGCTCTCTTGTCGGATGTTAGTTTATAGTATCTCAACATATAGCTGATACTATACCCTTGTGTCATTCCAGAATACCAAGGTGCTTTTAAATCCCAAAATTTCCTATTATATGGCAAAGAAACACCCTTGCCATCAAAAGTAAAATGCACACGAGAAGAATCAAAAAAATATTTAGCTTGATTAATGCACTTTTTATAGTAGGAACTGTCTCCAGAGTTATAAAACTCATAGTAACTCAATAAGCCATATTGTGCAATTGCTAAAGGGTGATATTGCTTTTTAGAAATAATGACCCCTTTCTCATCAAATGACCTAGAAGATTCAAACCCTCGAATATCCACCCTTTCTACATCACACACATAGGGGTATAACTCTTGTGAGAAAAGAGCTATTGTATGTAAAGACAAAACAAGAAAAAGAAGAGCGATTTTGTTCATGAACCCAGGTGTTTATGTATTAGACTACAAATATACAAAACACAATTACAGGTTTACGCTAACAAAAAATCAAATAGCATCAGCACACTTCAATAAAAAAGCTATCAAGAGTATAGGACTATGCATTAGCTACATCAATCACATCCACAGACTTCTTCATTTTCTTTTGAATGATTTTGAAATGATGCGCGTCTTCCTCAGTGATTAAAGAAATCGCTTTTCCTTTTTTTTCGGCTCGACCAGTACGACCTATTCTATGCACGTAGTCTTTAGGTGATCTTGGTAATTCATAATTGATGACTAAAGGTAAAAATTCAATATCGATTCCTCTAGCTAAAATATCTGTAGCAACAAGCACTTTCAATTTACCCTTTTTAAAACTGGATAATGCCTCCGTTCTTTGAGACTGGCTCTTCTTTCCGTGTATCGCTCGTGCGCGCAAGTTTGCCTTTACTAATTTGGAAACAACATGATCTGCTTGATAAACAGAGGAAGTAAATATTAAAACTTGATCATCCCTATATTGTTCGATAATCTTGCGCAACATTGGACCTTTCTGTTCTTGCTTCACTAGGTATGCAACCTGTTCAATAAGATTGACATCATTTTCTTTCGGTGCTACGTTGATCACCTTAGGATCTTGCAGGAGAATGCGTTCTACTTTTTCCACATTCGGACTCAAAGTAGCCGAAAAGAGTAAGTTTTGACGTTTTTCAGGCAAAAGAGAGATGATTTTATCCATTTCTTCCTTAAAGCCCAAGTTTAACATCTTGTCGGCTTCATCCAATACAAGAGTTTTTACTTCAGATAAATGAACCGCGTTAGAACCTATTAAATCCAGAAGTCGACCTGGAGTAGCTACCAATACACGTACATTGTTCATTTCCTGCATTTGAACATTGATCGATGCCCCACCAAAAACTGCCAAAGATTTGCATTTGAATGGAGCTGTCTTTGAAAATGCTAAAAAAATAGATTCGACCTGAAGGGATAATTCTCTCGTTGGTACTAAAACTAAAACACTAATTTTTCGAGCTCCTTGAGGTTCTACCTTTTCCAATCCAGCTATAATCGGTAATACATAACTAGCCGTTTTACCAGATCCAGTTTGAGCAATCCCTAAAACATCTTTACCAGAAAGGATAGTTGGAATCGCTTCTTTTTGAATAGGGTAAGGTTCTTTGTAACCTGCTTCAGTGACTGATTTTTGTAAATATTCAGGAAGACCTAATGAAATGAATGACATGTGCTGTTGCTATACTTGAATAGCAAAGTTAAGGGAAAAGGACATCATTCATGGTTTAATTCGATAATTCTAGTTGATTTAACAACTATAAAATTATCCTTAAGTCGGATTGTGGAGTAAGTAGAAGTATAATTGTTTAAATATGAGCTGATGACGAAGCAATGCATTAAAGTTTTCAGCTATCGCCGCTTTTTAACTCTTCCCATTCAGTCGCATCAAATACTTTCGTTAGTTCAAGCTCTACAACTGCTCCATAAGGCAATGTTCTTTCGTATTTGATCATTCCTAAGCTATCTGCATAATATGCAAGCTGGTGGTATTCGAATTGATCACTCGTACCATCTATAGTCATCGTATAATACTCTTCAAATTTCACACAATTGTATTCTCCGCTTTGAATTTTTTTCGACTCCTTGCCTAAGTATATCCTCTTTTTTTCAAAGTGTACTATTTCTGATCCACTATAGAATTTTACTTCAAATTTAGAAGGAGATTTATCTACCCATTTATATACATCATCGCTAATTGGAGGAAATGATTCTTGTTCCTGTCCTTCACTTACTGCGGAGAATTGAATCAATTTAGTTCCTGTTTTTTCAATAGTTTCTTCGAAATATTCAATTCGATCAAGTTTATAATTGAATGACTCAGTGACAAACACGTTAAACTTTGAATTGTATGTCATTTTCCAATATTGCGTTTTTGTCGAGTCTGAAAAACATTCATACTTGTAGACTTTATAAGGAACGCAGCTTGAATACGGGAAATAGTAACTTTTAAGGTTTACGCAGCTAAACAAGAATGAACTGGCAAAAATTAATATTAATAATCTCATTAAAACCATATTTAGATTTGAATAAAGGTATAATGTTAAGAACTTTAAACTTATTTCCTTCAAGAGTATATAAGTAAGAAACTACATAAGTTAAAATCGATCTCAAACTACTATCAATACGTCTTGCCGGTAACGATCTAGTATAAGAATAGTAGCGCAAACCTTGAGCCCTATCGGCGCTATTTTGTTTATTTGTTGTTAGCTACATCCATTTTATTGATATACCTTCCTGTTTCCAGGCAGTTTCTCGTTCAATGATACTTTTTTAAGCAAGAATTTAGGACCTGACGATTGATGTCCAGAATTTCCAATGTTTAATGTTTTAATATTCTCATCATTTAAAATGACGTAAAAATTTTCAAGTCTTTTGGTCGCTCTAAAAGAAATGCTGTATTTCATTTCACTGTACTTTGAAACTATTTCAACTGTTTCATCAACGATGGGATTTTTGTAATCAAATGATAAATAAATCCTTTCATTGTCATGGTTAAAGTACTCCTCATTAATCCAAAATACATTTACTATTGAGGAAATTTTGTGTTCTTCTATTTTGCCGTTCAGATATTCTATTATCAGATTTGAGCCAAGTAAAGAACTATCACAGTAGAAGTACACACTGTCTTTTTGCATGCGAAACGGTTTCTCTCTATTACCTCGTTGCATAATATGTCTAAATGGCTCCACGTAGTAAATTGAGTCATTTACTTTGGTCATTTTTCCTTGTATTTCTTCATATCGACCATGAAATTGACTACTTGTAACATAAATCAGAGTATCATAATTGGTCAATTTTAGCATTTCCAACTCACATTGTTTTACAAAGTCGAAACAATGGTAACCTCTATGATAGTATGAATCACCTATCTCTTCTGATACTTCTTGATTGATCTTATTATGTGTTTTTTCTTGCTCACACGAAACTGTTATGATTGAGAGCAACATAATTAATACAATATTTAAACGTCTAAATGTCATTTTTAGTTGTAGCCAACAATATAATATATGTAACTGTTACATATATATACATTATATCCGAAAATACGAAAAATAGCTGATTTAACGCTGTAATGAGCGTTTATACCATGTTACAAATAAAGTGATATCTGGTAATTGTCGCTTACAAGTGCTTGTAATTGAATACGGAATAGAATGTATAAATGGAAGGTCTATGTATTTACTTTATTTACAATCGCCTGCACACAATTCACTCCGTCCACAGCAGCCGACGCGATACCTCCCGCATAACCTGCTCCTTCACCACAAGGGTATAAACCTTCGATCTCAACATGTTCAAACGTTTCTCTATCTCTTGGAATGGAGATCGGTGATGAAGTTCTAGACTCTGGCGCGTGAAGTACTGCTTCATTGGTATAGTAACCTTTCATCTTCTTTCCGAATGCTACAAATGCCTTTTGAAGTCGTTTGAAAATAAATTCTGGTAATACCTCTTTTAAATCAACACTTGTAAGACCGGGCTGATAACTCGTACCAGGTAAATCTTTAGATACTTTTCCTTCAACAAAATCGATCATGCGCTGGGCAGGAACATTCTGCGTTTTCCCTGCTACTTCCCAACATTTTTGTTCAACACTGGCTTGTAGGTCTAAGCATATAAATGGATCATTCGGGTCGTAATTCGGCAGCTTTTCTGGCTCTATGCCTACAACAATGCCCGAGTTTGAATAAGGGTTGTTTCGCTTTGAAGGTGACCAGCCATTCGTTACAACCTCGCCAGGAGATGTTGCACAAGGGGCTATGATGCCTCCCGGACACATACAAAAGGAGTACACTCCTACTCCATCAACTTGCTCTACCAAACTATAAGCTGCTGGCGGAAGGTATTCATCGTTCTGTCGTCCGTGATATTGAATCTTGTCAATGATTTCCTGACTGTGTTCAATTCTCACTCCAAGTGCAAATCCCTTAGCTTCTAGTTTTACCTTTTTAGCGTGAAGGAGGTGGAAAATATCGCGTGCTGAATGTCCCGTTGCAAGAATCAAATGCTTCACGGGAATGTCTTGATTCTCATTAATCGTTATTCCTTCAATCTTATTATTCGTAACCTTAAGATCCGTGAGTTTCGAATTGAAATGTACTTCACCCCCTGCATTTACGATTGTTTCGCGCATTGAAGTAATGATCTTAGGGAGTTTATTTGTTCCTATATGTGGATGTGCATCAACCAAAATATCGTAAGGAGCACCAAATTGAACGAAAAGTTCCAAGACTTTCAACACGTTACCTCTTTTCTTTGAACGTGTATATAGTTTCCCGTCAGAATAGGTCCCTGCTCCTCCCTCTCCATAACAGTAATTGGATTCTGGGTTAACGATATGTTCTTTGTTTAGTTTGGCG
>CBFHJL010000021.1:0-34965 GCA_965656195.1 Brumimicrobium sp.
TATGGATGAGGCAGGTTCTAAAACTGAGTGGCAAGAGAGCTTCGGTCCTGTTGTCAAATCGCTAAAAGACTTATCAATTCAGCATAACCAAGATGAATTTGCATATCAGCTTTTCATTGAGTACACCTACGTTGGAGCTGAATTATTTAAAAGAACAAGGAGTATTGATGAATTAATGACGCTGCACAAAGATGGTAAAGAAAAAGAGCTTCAAGAATTGATTGAAAAACAAAAGAATTCGGCGGCAGGCTTCTATAAAAATTATGACAAATCAATTGATCGAGAAATATTCAAGCTTCAAACAGAATATTATAAGTCAATCATCCCGGAAGATCAACAACCGGAAATGATGAAAACAAACAGCGCCGAGAACCTAACTTCTATGGTATATGATAAATCTCTCATGCTATCTGAAGAAGGTTATGTTAGTGTTCTCAATAAATTTGAAAAGATGGCGAAGAAGAAAATTGCTAAAGATCCTGGATACGCTCTTTTCAAGGAATTAGGTCAAGTTTTTGAAAAAAATACACTTCCTCAATTGAGAGTATATTATGCCATGAAAAACGATTTAATGAAATCATATGTTAAAGGGAAGTATGAAATGTTCCCTGATGACAAGCACTGGGCTAATGCAAATAGTACAATGCGTATTACTTATGGAAAGGTTGAAGGGTCTCAACCTCGCGATGGAATGAAATATCTTCCTCACACAACACTTGACGGTGTAATAAAAAAGTACAATACGGGAAAAAGTGATTTTGATTTATTACCAAGAATGGTTGAACTATACGAATCTGGCAACTATGGAGGCTATGATCAAGATGGGGAACTTTGGGTTTGTTTTACAGGTTCTAATCACACTACAGGAGGAAACTCTGGGTCTCCAGTTATTGATGCTGAAGGAAACCTAATCGGAATCAATTTTGACAGAAGTTGGGAAAGTACGATGAGTGACTATATGTTTGATGCATCACGTTGTCGAAACATTTCTGTTGACATTCGTTACGTTCTATGGCTCATTGATGTTTACGGTGAAGCACCTCATATTGTAGAGGAAATGAAACTGATTAAAAAGTAAACAATAAATTGATCTGAATCGAGTTATTCGAGTAACTAACGAAAAATGGAAGAAAAAAAATCAAATAAAGCATCCAACGAATTGATGGTATTTCTATGGAAGAAAAGGAAAGTTCTTTTCTTGACTGGACTCATCGCTGGCATAGCTTCTATCGTCATATCATTTATGCTGCCTGTACTTTACGAATCAAACGCTATCGTTTTCCCTGCAGCGACAAGTACGGTATCCTTCAGTGAACAACGTAATGCTAAAGCAAGTTCAATGGACTTTGGTGAAGAAGAACATGCAGAACAATTGATTCAGATATTGAAATCTTCAAGGATTAGAAATAGAGTAATCGATCAATTCGATTTACCAAAAGTCTATGAAATAGATAGAGAAGATGAAAATTTTCATCACAAATTAGGTAAGGCCTATGAAAACCATATCAATTTCGAACGAACAAGATATGGCTCAATTGAAATATCTGTACTTGACAAGAGTCCTGAGCTTGCAGCTGAAATCGCCAACAAAATAGTTCAGTTAATCGATACCGTAAAAAACGAATTAATCAAAGAACGTACGATACCTGCATACGAAGTAAACAAAAGAAAGCTTGAACAGCTTAATCTGGAGCAGGAGCGTTTGGTTACAGAAATGGATAGTCTGTCTGCTCTTGGTGTTGTAAATGCGGAAGGTAGAGCTAATTTATTTTCAGCATTGAACGAATCTAAAACAAAAGAAGATAAAGAGTTTTTCAAAGATAAGATTGATGTAAATCTGAAATATGGGGCGAGATATGATGCACTTGCAGACCTCAGAGAGTTTCGAATTGAGAAATTAACAGAACAGGAAGTTGCTTATGAACAAGCCGAATCAGATGCAAGAGAAAATTTCAATCATAAATTCGTAGTAGAGTGGGCCGTAGCTTCTGACAAGAAAGCAAAACCGAAAAGGTCAATCATAGTAATTCTTATTACTTTCTCGGCTGTATTCTTTGCAGTGATCATCTTATTGATCAAACAGCGATTAAACGAAATTAAGAAAGCGGCATAGGTTGAGTTGGGTCAAAGATAACTCTTGGGTATTTTTACTCGGCATCTTATTTATAGGAGCGAACTCCTATTTATTCTTTCAAGACAACTATTATCTCACTGCGTTACCAGCTGTACTTATAATCGCTTATTTAGGGATTTTCCATACAAACACAGCTTTTTTGCTGACTGTTCTGCTCACACCATTGTCAGTAAACCTTGAGGAGTTTACCGATGGAAAAATTGGTCTTTTTGTGCCAACAGAACCAATTTTGTTCGGCTTAATGATATTGGTTGTCATGAGGCAAATTCAGACTCCTTATTTGGATAAACAGTTTTGGCGACATCCAATAACATTATCTCTTGGTTTCTATTTAATTTGGCTCTTCGTCACTTCTATCACCAGCACAAATCCTGGCGTTTCTTTCAAATATATGTTGATGAAGCTCTGGTACATCATACCTATACTATTTATTGGAGTTGAGCTATTTAAAAAGAAGGCTAACATCTCTCGCTTTTTATGGCTCTACTCTATTGGAATGACGGTTGTAATACTGTATACACTCGTTCGTCACTATTCCTATGGGTTTGGTGAAGAAGAAGGGCACTGGGTAATGTCTCCCTTCTTTAAAGATCATACAATTTATGGAGCAGGAGTTGCAATAAGTCTGTTGTTTATCATTGGACTATTTTTTGCAAAACGGCATAATCCTTTAGTGCATTTGACTCTCTTAGTAATGCTGGCTATAACTCTACTCGGATTATACTTCAGTTACACTCGTGGTGCATGGCTAAGCGTTGTATTTGCGGGAATTGTATGGCTACTTATCCGTTTCAAAGTAAAGTTTAAATACCTTTTAACCATTGGACTTTCATTAGTTGCCCTAGTATTTATTTTTTGGACTCAGATCGAAATAGAGTTAGCAAGAAATAAACAGGAGCATACTACAACTGCGTTTGACGAACGTTTACAATCCGCTGCAAACATAACTTCTGATGCATCTAACTTAGAGCGCCTTAATCGTTGGGACGCAGCTCTAGCTATGTTTTATGAACGACCTGTTTTCGGGTTTGGACCCGGAACATATGCATTCGAATACGCTCCTTATCAAGATCCTGATAACCTAACAATCATCTCCACAAACTTTGGTAACATGGGGAATGCTCATTCTGAATTTCTTGGTCCTCTGGCCGAAATGGGAGCTTTAGGCATCCTCTCAATAATTATTTTCGTGAGCGCATTATTTTATAAGGGAATCACTCTATACATTCGCCTGAAAAACAATTATCCTGAACGCTATGAATTGAGACTTCTACTTTTATCAAGTATTCTCTCAATGAGCACATACTTTTTTCACGGATTACTAAACAATTATCTAGACACAGACAAAGCCTCAATACCGGTCTACGGAGTTTGCGCGATGATCATAGCTATTGAGATCATGCTTAAAAAAGAAAAGGAAGTGAAGTCCTAGTAATACTTGTGATCAATCAAATAATTCTCAACGTAATCATTTACTCCTTGTTCAAGAGTATGAAAACCTTTTTTATATCCAGCTGATACTAACTTATTAATACTTGCCTCAGTAAAATACTGATACTTATCTCTAATGTCCTCAGGTGTATCGATGAAAGATATATTTTTGTCACGATTCATTGCTTCGAAGGTATTGTTTGTCAAATCAAGGAAAGTACGTGCCTTTCCAGAACCAACATTATACAATCCACTTTCTGGCTTTTGGTCCATCAAGAAATAACAAATATTCACAACATCCTTAACATAAATAAAGTCTCTTTTCTGCTCTCCATCCTCAAATTCAGGATTGTGAGATCTGAATAACTTCATTTCACCATTTCTATTGATCTGACGATATGCATGAAGAACAACAGAAGCCATTCTTCCTTTATGATACTCATTAGGTCCATATACATTGAAGAACTTCATTCCTGCCCAGAAAGGAGGTTTAGTGTGCTGACGTAAAACCCATTTGTCAAAATCATTCTTGGAGTGACCGTAAGGA
Organism: Brumimicrobium sp.; assembly: GCA_965656195.1. Classification (GTDB taxonomy): domain Bacteria; phylum Bacteroidota; class Bacteroidia; order Flavobacteriales_D; family Crocinitomicaceae; genus Brumimicrobium. The sequence goes on from CBFHJL010000021.1 coordinate 4,113, forward strand.
TTCAAAGGCTCTAACTTATCTACGATACCATGGTCATCCTTATAACCGTGCTCACCTAGTCCATAAGTTGCTGCAGAACTAGCATAAACTAAAGGTACTTTGTAATGCGTACACCACTTCCAAACATCTTTTGAGTAATTCAGGTTTAATTTATCAAAAATCTCTTTGTCAAACTCAGCAGTATCCGTTCTCGCACCAATATGATATACAAAATCAATATCGCCTCCATTCACTTTTAGCCACTCAATGAAGTCTTCTCGATCTATTCTCTTCGAATACTTCTTTCCTACTAGATTATGTTCTTTATCATTATTTGAAAAGTCATCAACGATAGTTATGTGTGTTATACCTAGTTCATTTAGTTTACTCACTAAACAACTACCTATAAATCCTGCGGCTCCTGTTACTACGATCATTCTATTAATTTTAATCGATGCAAAGATATAAATTTGACAGAGTAGACATTCAAAAGAATAAAAAAAACGCCCCATGAAAATTCATGAGGCGTTCTTATCAAATAGATAATCGTGAATTAAGCGTTGCTATCTTCAGCAATTTTAATGTATTCGTCGTAGTCAACCTCTTTATCTTGAAGTTTTACTGTTTCTTTAAAGAACTTTGTCATTTTCTCTTCAGCTAGCATATCAAAAATCTGTTGAGATTCTTTTTGATCACCAAGGACCTGCTGAGCAGCCTGAGTCAATTCAGCCTCTTCTGGAGCAGGCATTCCATATTGAGCATATTGATTAATCAAAAGACCTTTCGTGTAGTTAATTGCTTCATCTTGCTCAATCTTGATTCCATTATCTTTAAAGATCTGATTTTGGATCAACTGCCATTTCAAACCTCTTTGATAATTAGGATAATCTTTTTCGATCTGCTCCATAGTAACTGGCTCTTTCTGAGAAGCTTCAATCCACTTCTTCAAGAAAGCATCTGGCAAATCTATCTTTGTTTTTTCAATCAGTTGATTAGAAACACGACGTGTCAAGATTTTGTCGCTGTCCTTTTCGAACATTTTTTCTAAATCTTCAATAATACGTTCACGCATTTCTTTTTCTGACTTCACATTCCCTTCTCCAAAAAGCTTATCGAAAAGTTCTTGATTCAATTCGGCAGGTTCCATTACCTTCACTTCATTGATTGTCATTTGGAATTTATCCGAAATACCATCAAGTTCCTCTTCTTTTATTCCGAGCATAGAAGCAGTATCATTTCCACCTCGAGAAACGTTCGCAGGATCAACCGTTACTTTATCACCTGGCTTTTTACCTATGATCTTATCCTTCACAGCTTTCTTTTCAACGAATTCTACTGAAATCGTTGAACTATTCATGATTCCTCCTTCTTTGATTTCTCCTTTGTCATCAAGTTCTACGAACTGAGCCAAGACCATGTCCTTCTCTCCTACTTTCTCTCCAGAAACAAGCTTACCGTAACGACGCGTAAGATCTTCAATTTGCTTATTTACAAGCTTATCGTCAACCTTCACTTTTGTATACTCAAATTTGTTTTTTCCTGAAAGCTTAACATCTACATCAGGAGTTATTCCAATCTCGTACGTAAATTCAAAAGTGTCAGGGTTATTAAAGTCTCCTTTCACCTCCTCATCCTTCTTTGGTAGTGGATTACCCAAAACCTCAAAATCTTGCTCATCTATATACTTAAATAGAGCATCACTCACTTGTTTATTAAGTTCTTCAGCAAGCACAGATTGACCATACTGCTTCTTTACTATCCCCATTGGAACCTTTCCTTTTCGGAATCCAGGAATATTTGCTTGTTTTCTATAACCTTTAAGAGTCTCATCAACTTTATCTTGATAATCCTCTTTCTCGATCTTCACCTTTAATAAAGCATAAAGATCCTCAACCTTATCTATTGTTACTTCCATAACTTACTTGAATTGTACTTAACTTTTTAATTACAAATACGCTCAAACAAAAAATGGCATAAGTCTAAAACTTATACCACTTTTAAATTGGTGCGGATGGAGGGAGTCGAACCCACACGCCTCGCGGCACTAGATCCTAAGTCTAGCATGTCTACCAATTTCATCACATCCGCATTGCTTTACAGCATGCATCATTAAACAATTTTTCAATTGTCTAGGTGCAAATTTATCATTTAAGGAACTTCGTTAAAAACGTTATTCAAACTATTCCTCTGATTTCAAATCACTCTTTAAAAGCGAGTGCAAATTTAATTAAAAATTCATTAATAAAAATGGAAACGATGATTTTTTTATTAAAAGATTATTACAGCATTACGAAAGCAAATATAACAGGAGCTAAATAAAGCACAACAAAAAAAAGCCCGACACTATCGTGTCGAGGTTTATTTCTTGTGGGCCCTACTGGATTACGCCCTCCATTTCTTTCCGGTTGTGAACTCGGCTAAAGCCTCGGTTCGATGGTTCTCATTCAGTGATGCCAAAACAAAAAAAGCCCGACACTTTCGTATCGAGCTTATCTTTTTGTGGGCCCTACTGGATTACGCCCTCCATTTCTTTCCGGTTGTGAACTCGGCTAAAGCCTCGGTTCGATGGTTCTCATTCAGTGATGCCCAAACAAAAAAAAGCCCGACACTTTCGTGTCGAGCTTATCTTTTTGTGGGCCCTACTGGATTCGAACCAGTGACCCCCTGCTTGTAAGGCAGGTGCTCTGAACCAACTGAGCTAAGAGCCCTCAATTTGCAACTTGTAATGCACCTTTGTGCGAACTGCGGGTGCAAATATAAGTGGTATTTTCAAACCTGCAAGTAATATTTTGAAAAAAAATTAAATAATTTCCTCCAAAAGAAAAAAGCTACCAAAAACTATAATTGCATCGTCCTTATTTATAACAGATTGCACATCTGAAAGAGCTTTTTCAGAAGATTTATAAAAATTCGATGTAAATGAAAAACCAGCTGACTTTTGCTTAAAATCCTGAATCCGATAACTTCTTTTGTTTTTGAATTCTGTAAATGCCATTGTCCAACTATCAGGTATCAATGAAAAGATTTTATCTAACTCTTTGTCATTAGATGCTCCATACACTGCATAAATTTTCTTTTCTGGATGTAAGCGATAAACATCTCTTACCAATCTGCGAATCCCGTCGTCATTATGCGCTGCGTCTACAATTACTAATGGATCCTTTTTAATCGTTTGAAACCTTCCTATAAAGCCCGTATTCTTTCCTAGATTTTTCAGTCCCAAATGAAACTTCTCTGCATTGAATTCAAATGACTCTAACTCTACTCTCAAAAGTGTCTCTCTAGCAATCCTCTCATTTATCTCAAATGTACTAGCTGTTTCCGGGTGATCAACAAAATGAATTAAAGACGATCTCTTTGTTGATGTCACTCTAAAAACTGGAGCAATATCTTCTTGTGTTTGACCTATTATCACAGGAACACCTTCTTTGATAATACCCGCTTTCTCAAAAGCTATTTCACGCAGTGTATTACCTAGAATTGCGGTGTGATCCAACCCAATATTTGTAATAACACTAATAATTGGAGTAATCACATTAGTTGCATCCAACCTTCCTCCTAGTCCAGTTTCTACAACTACAATATCACATTTTGTATTTTGAAAATGAAGCAGTGCCATCACCCATGAAATCTCGAAGAAAGATGGATTAACAGCAAAAGATTGATCTTGAACAGATGTAATAAATGCGCTCACCTCTTTCTGACCTATCATTTCACCATTTACTCTGATCCTCTCGCGAAAGTCATGAATATGAGGAGAAGTAAATAATCCTGTCTTTAATCCTGACTCAGTAAATGTACTTGCTAAAATAGAGGATGTGGTTCCTTTACCATTTGTCCCTGCAACATGAACAAATCTTAATTTATTAAGGTCTACCCCGAAATGCTCAATTAACGCTATGGTATTTTCTAAAGTTGGCTTGTAAGCTGAACTTCCTACATTTTGAAAAACTGGAAATTGATTAAAGAGCCAATTTATTTGATTAGCGTAAGACTTTTCCTCGGTATCCATTAACCTGGTTGAACAGTTACAGTATAATAGGCAATTTCGTTACGAGAACCGGGCTTCTCCTTATAACGGACCTCTTTTTTAACTAATATGATTACCTCATCTATCAGCGCCTGATTCGAAGTTGTTGTATTGTTACGGATCGAGCTTGCAGCTACAACTTTACCGCGTGAATCGACAGTAAGTTTTAATGCTATTGTGCAACGTTCATCATTACGAGTAGTAGGGTTAGAAGTTAAATTTGACAGACGAATTCGTTCTCCAACACCACCTGTACCTGGATCTCCAGTTCCTGATCCTGGTCCATCATCATTTCCAAATCCGCTTCCAGTCCCTCCAGTACCAGATCCTCCAGATCCATTTCCTGAGAATGGGCTAGATTCTGACTCTGTTTCTGTTGTAGTTGATGATTCGCTATCACCAGTACCCGTTTCAGTAGTTACCGAGGATTCTTCCTGTGTTGGTTGTTCTTCTGGATTTTCTTGTGTTTCGGGAGTTGGATTAACTGTTTCACTTGGTTCTCCACCACCTGCATTGCTCACCTCAAATTCCTCAATGCCACTTTCAGCCATTGTTATCGGAATAGGCGTTGTCACCTTTGGTGGGTCTGGCTCGTGATATTTGATAAAAAATAATAGGAATAAAGTTACCAATAGGAAAACCACTGCTGTAATGATTCCTTTACGATTATCCTCAGATCGTACTACTGGTACTTGTGCCATTTCTAATAATATTAATCATATGCAAGAACGGGCTTCCAACCTCTCGCTTTAGATAAGGCGAGCACCTGGAATACTGCTTCGTAACTTGCTTTTCTAGCTCCTGCTATTTTAACCTTCTTTTCTGGAGTATTCTCTACTTCAGTAATTAGAAAATCTCTCATTTGATCGTAACTCGCCCCTTCTGTTTTAACACCAAAAGGATTTGCTGAATTACTCGCTTGACTCAACATGATTTGATACATATCGTCTTCTGTAATAATAACAGTAGTTGTCGTATTCTCCTTAGATGTTTCAAGCTTTTCGGATGGTTGAGGCAATTCAACGGGAGTATTCTTTTCCGCCATCGTACTCATAATAATAAAGAATACGAGTAGAAGGAATACAAGATCCGTCATGGAGGCCATACCTCCTTCAACTTTAACCTTATTTCTTGATCCAAAATTCATCTACTAATTACTTTGAAGGTTTGTGTAACAAATCCATAAATTCCATCGCATCAATCTCCATGCGGTATACTACTTTAGAAATCTTAGAGACTAAATAATTGTATCCCATGTATGCAATAATACCGACAATCAAACCAGCTACAGTAGTGATCATCGCCGTCATTATACCAGGGGCAATAGTACCTAGATCTAGAGAATCTAAATTCTTCATTGCATTGAAGGTCTTTACCATACCTATAGTCGTTCCTAAGAACCCTATCATGGGTGCAGCACCAGCAGCTGTTGCTAAAAAGCTTAAACGTTGCTCTAATCTTGATATCTCAAGTTTACCTGTATTATCAATCGCAGATGCAACAACGTCTACAGGCTTACCTAATCGGTCAATCCCCTTCTCTAGCATTCTCGCTGATGGAGAATCTGTTCTTGCACACAAATTTCTCGCTTCATCAATTTTACCATCTGTTAGATATTCCTTAATCTTAGATAAAAAATCCGGAGATTTTTTTGAAGCTCTTTGTAGCGCTAATAATCGCTCTACAAAAACATAAACAGCATATATTGACATAACAGCCAATAGTAACAGGATAATCAATCCCATGACATCACTCGCTGCATCTGAAACAGCTTGCCAAATAGCTACCTCCTTATAATTCTCTTCCGCCCCAACGGCAGTGGAATCCTGAACAACTTGTAGTAAAAAAGAACCTTTCATATCGATATTAACGAGTTTAATTAAATTTTGTTACACTACGGACTAAGGGAAAAGAAATCCCTCTAATAGATAGACCCCAGCTCCTGCCAAGTATCCTATCAATGCCAACCAAGCAATATTTTTAAGGTACCAAAAGAAAGATATTCTCTCCATTCCCATAGCAACAACACCTGCCGCCGAACCAATGATTAGCATTGATCCTCCTGTCCCAGCAGAATACGCGATAAAATGCCAAATGTGGTGATCTGTTACTTCGCTGAACATTCCCATACTAGCTGCAACTAGAGGGACATTATCGATTACCGCAGATCCTGCTCCTAGCAATAATACGAATACATCATTATTCATACTTGTCTGAACACTCTGACCAAAAGTGAATACCATACCAAGTGACTCAAGTGCCGCAACTGTCATTAAAATCCCTAAGAAAAACAAGATTGAAGGCATCTCTATCTTGGTAAGAGCACGAAAAGTAGGGCTTTCATGATGCCCCTCAGGCTCAGGAGAGATGTAATCCTGTTCTTTTTCCTTTTTTACAACACCGACATAAGCCATTTTAAATTGACGAACACTAATAATTTCGGCGACTAAAGCTACTACTCCTAACGAAAGCATCATACCCACATATGGAGGTAAATGAGTTACTGTTTTGAAGATCGGCACAAATACAATCATACCTAGTCCTAAATATAGCATTAACGCAGCTTTTGAGTTAACGTCCTGTTCTTCAGGAGGAAGGTCAAATGTACCTTGAAAAGGCTTCATGAAGCTTGCTATAATCGTTGGAATAATCATACAAACCAAAGAAGGTAATATCAAGTACTCAAACAACTTCAAAGCTGTTACTTTATTACCCATCCATAGCATGGTCGTCGTAACATCTCCAATTGGTGACCATGCACCACCAGCATTTGCTGCAATTATTATTATACCTGCAAACCAAATTCTATCACTTGATTTATCAAGCAGTTTTCTTAAGATTGTTATTAAAACAATGGTCGCTGTAAGGTTATCAATGATAGCAGAAAGAATAAAGGCAAGACCAGAAACTATCCAAAGTAATGTCTTTTTCTTATTGGTACGAATATACCCCTTGATTGTAGAGAATCCATGAAAGTGATCCACAATTTCTACAATAGTCATTGCACCTATAAGGAAAATTAAAATCTCACATGTCTTACCAAAATGGTGAAGCAATGTAGACTCCATTACAGCCATTTTGGAATGACCACCATGACCATCTTCCGATACTACTGGAAGATCAGCAAAACCGGCCATCATTTGATGGTTCTCCATATCAAACCATTCGGTAAATCCACCTAATCCAAATGCTATCCCAGCCCATGCTAAAGCCATCATTAATAACGAAGGCACGAGCTTATCTACCTTTATACTGTGTTCAAGCGTAATCGCTAGATAACCGAGGATAAAAACAAAAACAATAAAAAGTTCCATAGTGTTAGTAGTAATATTGGTTTATACTAATTGTTTAAGTGCAATTTCGAATGCAGCTTTTGCAATTCCTGTTTTTTGAGGATTCTTCTGGTGAGTCTTCTCTAAAGCTATTCTTATGATTTCAGAAGTATCTACAAAGATATCTTCATCAGTTATTTCTTTCAGATCTTCAGACATTAAGAAAGCAAACACTCTTGCCATTCCACAGTTGGATATAAAATCAGGAATAACAGCTATATGATCATCTACATAATTTGCAATTGAACCGAAGAATATTTCCGGATCGGCAAAGGGTACGTTAGCTCCTGCTGAAATAACCTCTACACCTGCATTGATCATTCGCGTTGCTTGATCCTGCGTAATTAATCGGGAACCAGCACATGGCGCAAAAATATCAGCCGGCACATCCCAAATCTGAGCGTTTACATCATCAAAAGACAACATGTCCGGGGCGTTTAACTCATTACCATTCTTATTTAAGAATAGTTCGCGAATTTCTTCAAAAGTAAATCCGTCCTTATTGATCAAACCTCCTACTCTATCGATAATACCGACAATTTTGGCACCACTTTGAGCAAGGTAAAAAGCTGCAGCTGATGCAACATTTCCCCAACCTTGTATGATCACTTTCTTATTTTGAACTCCCCCGCTCCACAATTTATAATAGTGTTCAATGGATTGAGCAACACCATATCCTGTAATCATGTCTGCAACTACATATTTACGATCTAAGCTTGGCGTATACTTCTCGTCTTCGATAACTTTTAGGACACCATGTCGAAGCTGACCTATTCTATGAATCTTCTGAGCTTCTCGTGGTTGAAAATGACCATTAAAAACTCCTTCTTGAGGGTGCCATACACCACAGTCTTCTGTGTAAGGTATTACTTCATGAATTTCATCAACATTCATATCGCCTCCAGTACCATAATAGTGCTTCAGTAGAGGCGTAACAGCAGCATACCATCTTCTAAGAACGCCTTCTTTTCGAGGATCTTTCGGATCAAAGTTAATTCCAGACTTTGCCCCTCCTATTGGAGGTCCTGAAACAGTAAACTTTACCTCCATTGTTTTAGCCAAAGACTCTACTTCGCGCTTGTCTAACCCCTTCCTCATTCGAGTACCTCCTCCGGCAGCTCCTCCGCGTAAAGAGTTTATCACAACCCATCCTTCTGCATCTGTTTCTTGGTCACTCCATTCGAAAACAATTTCTGGTTGTTTGTTTTCAAACTTGGCTAATAATTCCTTCATACTTTAATTTTGTAATCCAAGCAAAAGTAAAAAACATTTCGAATCCATATAACACAGGCTGATAAATTAATTCACGACATATAAATCACCCCTGAACATGAGTCTTTTTGAGCACCTGTTACGGAGCTTAATACATTCGTTTCATTTAAGCATCTCAGCAAGCCTAAAAATGCAAATCCTATAGCCTCTTTAAAATCCACTATTTCCTTGGAAGGAATGATTATTTCCCCATTATAAATATTTGACAATTCATCTATCAAAAATGAATTATGTGCACCTCCTCCAGTTATCATGACTGAAGATATATTTGCCTTAACGAAGGCTTTATTCAAATGACTTATAACATGTGAAACATAAGTATTCAATTTATCTTCAAGTGACAAATCGACATCAAATAGTGGCATAACTTCTTTTTCAACCCATTCCCAACCTAAAGACTTAGGTCCTTCTTGCAAATAATAATCTAATGCATCTAATTTTTTTAATAAATCTGGATTCATACTTCCTGATTCCGCCAAATGTCCATTTTTATCCATGGTCAAGTTTCTCTCTTTAACAAGGTGGTTAATCACAATATTAGCTGGACCAACATCAAATGATTTTACTACTCCATGTTCACTGTATGAAAGATTAGAAAATCCTCCCAAGTTCAAATATCCCTGAGCTCTCTTCTTGAAAAGCAAATGATCTACAACGGGTATCAAGGGAGCTCCATTCCCTCCTAAAGCAACATCTTTCGTCCTAAAATCGACAACAGAATTTATCCCTGTACGAATTGCAATATGTGGAGTGTTTCCTATCTGTAAGGTCAGGGATCGCTCTGGCTGGTGAAATATGGTCTGTCCATGACTTGAAATTGCGAAAATATCCTCCTTATCAATTTGATTCGTCGAAATGAATTCATTGATTTGATCAGCATAGAATTGACTCAACTCAACACTCAGTAAACTTAACTTTTCTCCTGACAATTTGGGAGCATAGAAAAGTCGCTCTCTAAACGCTGAACTGTAAGTAATTGTTTGTGCAGAGATCAATCTAAAGGACCAATCCCCACTATCGTCGCGACTGAATTTAACATCTGCTAAATCCAACCCATCTAACGAAGTACCAGACATCAACCCTATTAGTCGAAAACTTTTCATTTCTTTGAAGATCAGGCAGGAAAATTTGAATTTTTCCTGCTACTTTTACGTCCTCAATATTACAGAAATTAATAGAAAGTTATCGTCGTGTGACAAACAAACTGTGTATTGAGTTTGCTATAAAAACGAATAAATCATTAATTTTGCATTGATTTATGCACGCATACGAAACTAAAGAAACAAAATAAATTATTATGGATTTTCAACTATCAGAAGAACACCAAGCGGTGAGAGATGCTGCAAGGGATTTTGCACAAAACGTATTGAAAGAAGGAGTAATTGAACGTGATAACGAACAACGCTTCCCTAAAGATGAAATTAAACAACTCGGTGAACTCGGATTCATGGGAATGATGGTTGATCCTAAATACGGTGGAGGCGGAATGGATACTCTTTCTTACGTATTGGCGATGGAAGAGATCTCAAAAGTTGACGCTTCAGTTTCAGTATGTATGAGTGTGAATAATTCACTTGTTTGCTGGGGACTTGAGACATTCGGTACTGAGGAACAAAAAGAAAAATATTTAAAGCCTTTAGCTACTGGAGAAAAGATCGGAGCGTTTTGTCTTTCAGAACCTGAAGCAGGTTCCGATGCAACTTCTCAGAGAACAACTGCCGAAGATAAAGGTGATCATTACCTACTAAACGGAACTAAAAACTGGATCACGAATGGTTCGTCTGCTTCAGTATATTTAGTAATTGCACAAACAGACCCAGAAAAAGGGCACAAAGGAATTAACGCTTTAATCGTTGAGAGAGACATGGAAGGCTTCATCGTAGGTGCGAAGGAAGATAAAATGGGGATCCGCGGTAGTGATACACACACGTTAATGTTTAACGATGTTAAGGTTCCTAAAGAGAATCGTATTGGAGAAGATGGATTCGGATTTAAATTTGCGATGAAAACTCTTTCTGGTGGAAGAATAGGAATTGCCGCTCAAGCACTAGGGATTGCTTCTGGTGGACTTGAACTTGCTGTTGCTTATTCTAAAGAGCGTAAGGCATTTGGAAAAGAAATTATGAAGCATCAAGCTATTGCATTTAAGATTGCTGATATGGCTACTGCCGTTGAAACAGCTCGTCTACTTGTGCATAAGGCTGCATGGCAGAAGGATAATGGTGAAAACTATGACCAATCTGGAGCAATGGCGAAATTATATGCGTCAAAAGTAGCTATGGAGCAAACAGTTGAAGCTGTTCAAATTCACGGTGGCTATGGCTTCGTTAAAGAATACCACGTTGAACGTTTGATGAGAGATGCTAAGATCACGCAGATCTATGAAGGAACGTCCGAAGTACAAAAGATTGTTATTTCAAGAAATGTCTTGAATGGATGATCATTAGATCTAAATAAATCAAAAAAAGCATCGAGGTTTCTCGATGCTTTTTTTGATTTCCTTAAAAGTTTTAGAATAAATCTATTTCACCCCTATACTTTCGAGAAACAGGTAACTCTATAGGAGAGCCCTCAAAAGTTATCCACCAGTTACTATCTTTTTTACTCATCCCTGAAATCTTATCTTTATTCACTATATAACTCCTATGGATCCTGATGAAATTCGAAGGAAGCAAGTCTTCGAAATACTTCAAGGGCTTACTCGCAACTACTCTCTTATCAACTTTTACAACTTCCGAATAACTGCCACTGGCATGTAAAAACAAAATCTCATCATACTTGATTAATGAGGTACCCTGATGTGTTACAATAGGAAGACGATCATCTTTGATTGACTGAACTTTTTCCTGGAAATATCGACTCAACACATCATTGAACAACTCTCTATCCACTGGTTTAACAATGTAATCAAAAGCTCCCAAACGAATTGCCTCTATAGCAAAGGACTCGTAGGCAGTAACGAATATTATATCTGGAAGCTCATCCTTTAAAAGAAAGTTATTGATCTTAGTACCATTGTTAACAGGCATTTCCACATCCAGTAAGAGTAAGTCTACCGCGTTATTTTTGATGTATTCAACAGCATCTATCAAATTACTACATTTAGAAACCACTGTTAATTCTTCACCATAAGAGTTAATCAAACTCTCCAATAGGTTCTGAGCGTGAATTTCATCATCAACAATTAAAACTTTCAATGATTCCATATTTAATTAATATCCATAGTAATTAATACCCTTGTTCCTATTTTCAAATCCGAGATGGAAATATTTAAATTTTTATGTTCTAAATCACGAAGTACCTCAAGCCTTTTTTCAATTGCTCCGGTAGCATATGAAACGTGCTTATCCCTGCGATTTCTTTCGTTAATTTCTGCTGACTTTACTCTGCCAATACCGTTGTCTAATATTTCTACACTCAACTCTTGACCTTCTAATCGATAGGCTATATGCAACTCTTTCTCTCCATCGCTCTTATGCATCAGACCATGCTTTACAGCATTTTCAACGAACGGTTGTGTAATTAACGATGGGATTTGAGGATTTAAATCTTTCAATATATCATCCATTTCTATCGTATAGTTGAGCGTATTATTGAATCGAATACTCTCAAGTTTTAAATAATTAGACAGAAATATCTCGTCATCTTTAATGGGAATAAAATTCTTAGTGGAATGTTCCAAAGAAGATCTGATCAGCTTAGAAAATGTATTTAAGTTATCGTAAGCTTCATCTTTGTCTGCTGAAATAATTTGCGCCTGAATCGTATTGATAGTATTAAAAATAAAATGCGGATTCATTTGAGAACGAAGTGCTTCTAACTTAGAATTCAGAGAACGCAATTCTAGTCGTTTCAATTGCATCTCCTTTTCATTTTTCAATTGTATTCTATGAACTCTGTATTTAAAAATTAAGCCTACGATGAGAAGAATACCTGATCCAACAAGTAAGAAAAACCACCATTTCTGCCAATAAGGAAAAGCTACATCTACGGTGAGTACAAGAATCTCAGATTCGTTTTGATTACGACCTATTGCCTTTAGTGAAATTGGATACTTACCCGAGGGCAACCTATCTAGCGATACTCGGTATACTCCATCAACGATAGGTACTTCAATCCACTCCTCGCCTATAGCGTAGAACAATTTACAAGCACCCTTTTGGCGAATAGCGTTGAGAACATCAATTTCTAACTTCAAACGGCCCGCATGTTCAATCTGAATTAATTTATCTATTGAAATATCGTTCCTGATGCATAAATCAATCTGCCCATTTCCTCTGTTTGTATTTCTGTCTAAAAATTGAATAGTACTTTCAGTAACTATGATGATTTCATCTTCAGTAGCAAAACAATTAATGATTGATTCTCCTGCTAATTCAAAACCGATTTGAAAAGTGTTGATTATATCCAGCGTTGTTAAGTCATACTCTACTATCTTTTTTCGTGAGTATACAAACAAAGAGTTCTTCAACGAAAAAAAAGCGATCGGTGAAAATAAGATATCTAGTTTTCTCTCCTCTCCATTTTGATTTACATAAAGCACTCTGTTTTTTAAGAAAAAAGATGCATTTCCGGCAGAATTATACTTTACTGCATCCTCGACGAAGGAAACAATATTATTAAAAGAGTCAATCTTGTAATAACCAAAGTCGGTATTTGCTATGAGAAACTCTCCTTTTGTCGAGGTTGATACGGAGCGAATCCATTTATCTGCAAGCAATCTTATTGTATCATCTTGAACCTGTTTAGTCAACCCTATCGATGTAGCATAATAATACGCTCCCTTCCAAAACAATATATCCTTTGTGGCAGTTGTTCCTAAAGAATCTAACGCTTTCAAATTTGAATTCAATGTGTACAGTTTCTCACAATAGACAAGCACCTTATTATTAAACCTTGCTATCGACTGTATTTCTGAATCTTTCTGCAACTTTATTTTATTGAGGGTATTCTTTTCTAAGTTTAATTGCAAAACCCAACCTTGATGAGTTCCAAGTAAAAGTTCGGATCCAGAATACGAAGTTTTAAAAACTTTATCCTTGTCGGCTAATTGATCTTCTAATCGAATAATTCGACTATTGATATCAGGTATTATGTATACAGCATCATTTAGCGTCGTAATCCAAATATTATTTTCTTGATCTTTAAATGATTTTGAGACAGGAATACCTTCAAAAATATGATCACATAACTCACCACTCGAATTCATAATGAATAAACCATTATAAGTTGAGATCAAAATAAGTTCGTCATTGAAGTTTTGAAACGAATGCACCTTTTGATTTTCAAGAAATTCGTTTTTCCATTTCTTTTTTACAGTAATACTGTCTTGAAAAGTGTAGAAGACATTATTCTTAAAGTCATAAATTAATTGACCTGAACCGAAAGGAATTGCACTCAACTTCCGATCTACAGTATCTCTTGATCTTTTGTGTGTTATTAAGTAATCATTTAATTCTTGAAAGTGAAAATCCTCTTGCAAGACCATTAATTCACCATCAGAACTATCAAAAACATCCCATATAAGAGGTCGCGATGATTTACTTTCTACCCCCCCAATTAATTGCATACTTTTTTTATCGATCAACTGAAGGCCTTGCTTATTGAGCACAAATAATGTGTCTCCAATCAATTTTAATCTAGAAGTTTTCTGTAGCTCAAAATCGTCGGTTCCGAAGACTTTAATTGTATCGTTCCGCATAACAATTAGCTCCTTAGCAAAGGTTAAACCGAACAAATCATTTCCATCAACAATAAGATTATTCAAAGCTTTTCCTTTTCGCTCAAATTCAAGCAACTCGTACTTCAATCCATTGTAACGCACCAATCCTTCATCGGAGCCCAAATATATATAGCCATTTTCTGTTTGTGTGATCCCAAAAATTGTCTTCGATGGAATTGTGATACTAGAAAAAGGTCTGTCAAAGTAAGGCACAGAGACTTGGGAAAGAACAATTGTCTTACTTAAAATGAATGCTATGAATAGATAATTCCTCATAAATGTAAAGAGCCAATCACATTAATATGATTGGCTCTTTAATTTTTCTAAAAATAAATTAATTCTTAATAATTCGCTTAGTAATCACTTGATTATTTAATAATGAATTTCTTTTTAACTGTTTGTCCACTCGACTCCAAATCAATGAAGTACACTCCTCTTTCGAATTGTGAAACATTAATAAAATCATTTGGATCAAGAACACCGAAAGTGACTACCTTACCTGTTATGTCAATAATTCTATACACCAATTTATTATCAAAATTGGTTTGTAAATATTGTGTAGTAGGGTTAGGATACAATTGTATTTCATCTACTCTATTGTTTTCTTCAACATTCAATATTTCAACCGTTACACAGTTCGACGTATCTGTACAACCATCGAGCGAAGTTATTTCCAAAGCATAGTCACCTGTTTGATTTGGTGTAAATGAAAAAGATGTTTCTCCTGGGATTGCAGCGTAACCGTTGTTGCAGTCAAGCCAACTGTAAAATCCATTTTCATTAGCCTGTAGGGTATTTCCGTTAACACTAACTCCGGTACCAGGAGTAAAATTAATTGTTAATGATAAAGTGACTATTGAATCACATCCTGCAGCATTAACTAAAGTATCGTTATAGTTACCGCTTATGTAATATGTTTCGTTATTCTGAGGCCATGTATATCCGTTACAAGCTGTTTCCATTATAGAACTTGACGTTGGAAATGCTACTGACACAGTGAAATCAATACCATACTCGTCACTGCAAACAGAAGAAGCACCACATCCAACATCACGACTTTCCCAAACAGCGAGTGGTGAAATAGTTCCATCCGGACCTACAGTGGAAGAGGCAGTTGAACCAGTACCTTCGTTCATCGGAGTATGTTGAACCAGACCACTTTCTTGTCCAGATAAACACGCATTCATGTTTTGACTTACCTCTGACTGATTACGTGCCACATTCCAAACTCTAAAATCAGCGAACCTCGTGTCACTATTTCTACTTATGTCGTTTGGACCAAACCTAGGGTCTATTCCTAAGGTAATAATAGAACCTGTTGGCTGTCTAATACCGAAATTTGGTCCACTTGGTAAAGTGTTGACCAAAACACCATCATAATATACATATAAGCCATTTGCATCAGCTACGGTTGCAACATGTGTCCAACCTGCAGAAAGTTGAGGCATTATAACACTTATCCATGTCCCTAAATGATTCACGTAGAATCTATCAGCTGTCCAGAACCAAACGTTACTTGTAATATTATTATCTAAAAAAGGTATACTTTGTCCTGCCCATGGCATCTCAGCACCATCTGAATACACCCAACTTTCAATTGTAATCTCTGACCCAAAAGTCTCGTATACATTATCAAAACTAATATAGTCTGCCGTAGACTCAGGCAGGTCTAAACTGTAAAGAACAGGAGTTGAATTTTCTTCAGCATATACATTAAATGTTTTCCCGGCATTCATCGCTCCTGTGTTCAGATCTAAACTATTACCTGTTCCTGGGTAAGGTCCGTCAACAATCGCATTGTTCAAGTCATCTCTTAAGTAATAGTCCATTCCAACACCTGTGCTACTCAATGTTATAGTTGTCGAATCTCCTTGACAAACCGTGCTATTAACAAGTGATGCAGTCGCTCCAGAAGGGAACGTTTCAACAATCGATAAGTCAAGCGTTATGATTGAATCACAACCATTAGCCGCTTGGTAAGTCATACTCGCCGTATTATTGCTCGAAGTATACGTATTACCATCTATCCATGTAAAATCGCCACATGAAGATTGAACATCTGTAAAGTTGAGAGGAGCACTTACAGTTAGGTCCAATGTAATAATTGAATCACATCCTGAGACCGACTGCATGGTATAATCAACAGTTGTACTGCTTGTATAAGTGTTGTTGTCAATCCAAGTAAATGCTCCACAAGAAAACTCTTCCTGAGTGCTGTAATATGTTGCACAAGGAGCAAAATTAAATCGCTGTATAAAAATATCATTAGACCCGTTTGATGTAAGATCAGTCTCTCCCGACGAAGGGTCAAAATCAACTGTATTCCAAAACTGACCAGTTACGTATATATTCTCGTTAACATCCACGATAACATCCATTCCTTCTTCGAAACCGGTATCTCCTATTCTATTTACCCAGATAAAGTCCCCGTTATTTGTATACTTGGCAACAAAGTAATCTGCAAAACCACTTACCGTAAGTGCATATTGTATAACATCATCAAAAATTACAGTTTCCTGAAAAGATCCAACTAAATATACATTTCCATTGGCATCTACATCTATACCTCGACCGTAATCAGCTGAATTTCCTCCGAAGTGCTTTGCCCAACTATAATTTCCATTATTATCATACTTTGCTATAAAAATATCGTTATTCCCTTCTGATGTGAGGTTCACATTATTTGCTGAAGGATCAAAATCGACAGTTCCTGCAAAATTTCCAACTATGTAAACATTACCACTAGCATCAACTTTAATGCTATTCCCTCTTTCTTGCATCCCCTTACCGATCATGTTTGCCCATAAATAATTACCATTTACGTCATACTTGGCAATCACTGTTTCATCTCCGTTTACTTGACCTAAGTTTGCAGTATTTGCTGATGGATCAAAATCTACTGTTCCAAAATAATATGCGGATAAGTAGGGGTTTCCAGCAGGATCGGTATCTACAGCTAAACCTTCTTCGAAACTTGTAGTTGGACTACCAAATGCATTTACCCACAAAAAATTCCCGTCATCATCATATTTAGCTAGGTAAATGTCTTTTGATAAACTATGGGATAAATTAAATACACCGCTAGAAGGATCGAAGTCAACAGTCCCCGTCACACCGCCAGTAATAAAAATATTTCCGTTGCCATCGTGATGAATATCTTTACCTCTATCGTCTTCACTTCCTCCAATTCTGTTGGCCCATAAATAGTTGCCATTATTGTCATATTTTGCGAAAAAGATGTCACTTTCTCCAGCTACACCCAAATTGGCCGTTGAGGCAGAAGGATCAAAATCAGCTGTACCTCCAAAGTATCCTGTAACATAAAGGTTCCCAGCCGCATCAATATCGATATTCTCTCCATATACCCATTGGTTACCAGACAAGTTTTTCGCCCAAACCAAAGCTCCATTGATATCATATTTAGCGATAAATGCGCTGGGCATACCTGAAGAAGGAGATGTTAAATTTACTGTGTTCGCGGAAGGGTCAAAATCAACTGTTCCTATAAAGTAACCCGTTGTGTAGGAGTTCCCAGCATTATCGATTGTTATGCTGTTACCTACATCATTGTTTGTTGACCCCATACTTAAGGCCCAATCAAATTCTTGCCCAAAACAAGTTACATTTAAAACGAAGGCTAATAAGAGTAATGTATTTTTCATGATTTTAGATTTTATAGATGATGTTTAGTTTTTAATAAACCTTTCTGTTACTACCTCGTTATTTTCCAGGACGCATTTGATGATGTAAACTCCTTTCTTTAGGTTAGAAACATCGATGCTATTCTTTTTAGTTCCGGAATAAACCTGTTCACCCACTGCGTTTATTATGTTAAACTCCTGCACATTTGCATCAGAACTAATAGACAACACATCTTGAGCTGGATTTGGATAAATCAATAGTCTAGAACTTGATTCATAACTTGGTACTGAAACACTAGATTCAAAATTATATAATTGAGACACCTCCGCATCACTCAACTCGCGGTCGTAAAATCGAATCTCATCAATCTTCCCGTTGAATTCTCTATCTTCCTCAGAAGATTTAAAAGAATGACCAAAAGACCATGCGTTTGCAAAGTCTGTATTTGGAGTTGTTGCCGTGGCTTGATCATCCAAACCATTATTAATAAATAGTTTTGAGACGCCTGTAGTACCGTTCTGAGTTAATACAACATGATACCAAACACTACTTGTTAAAGTAGTTGTACCGAGAATGTAATTGTTAGAAGGAGCAGCACCAAGACTAGAAACAGACCTTCCAGCAGCTTTAAGCACTCCTTGTGGGTTAAGAACAAACTCTACTCCTCCAGCTTCTTGACCAGAAATATTCCTCCTAGAAGATAATATGTTTAATGAGGCAGTGTTTACTGCAGATGGTCTCACCCAAAACGATATTGTAAAATCACCGGTTACGTCGATTATCCCCTCCGAAACTCCCGCTTCATCTAAAACTGAGCTCACTCCGCCGTTAGAATCAAATCCTTCAAATTCTAAAGCGAATCCATTGTCGTTTAAACCAACACTAAATTCGACCTCTGCTGTGTAAAAACCATTATAACCCATAATCGGATCATTTAAATTATTCTCGCAGTCGTATTTAGCTACTAAACCAGCAGTCACATCTTGTGCGTTAATCGAAGTCGTTAATCCTAAAAAGGCAGCAAGTAAAAATGTAATAGTTCTTTTCATATTATTTAGGTTTTAAGGTCAAATCTATAAAGCATTGCCTTTGAGTCAAATAATTGTTTCTGAATGAACATGAAAAACTTATAAGTGACTTTATTCTACCTATAACTTTAAGGAAATGAGCACTTGTTAATCAATATCTTTTAAAATTCTTTGGCACCTCATTTTTTCAGTAATTCAATTGATGCATAAAATATCCTGTTCAAATGATCGTGACAACACAATTTTCTATTATACTTGTTAGCAACGTAAAGACTTTAATATGAAAATATATACACGTAAAGGAGATGAAGGACAAACATCATTAATTGGAGGGAAAAGAGTAGATAAAAATGATGTAAGAATTGAAAGCTACGGAACCGTAGACGAATTAAACTCTTGGATTGGCTTAATGAGAGACCTTACTGTTGATGATAAAGAAACCTATGATCAACTTCTGGAAATACAAGATCGACTCTTCACAATAGGTTCGTTACTTGCTCAATCACCTGAAGGATCCCAAATGGAGTTACCAAAAATAAAAGAAGAGGATATTACATTTTTAGAAAAATCAATGGATAAAATGAATGAGCACCTTCCAGAAATGAGATCGTTTGTATTACCTGGTGGACATTCAACTGTCTCAAACTGTCATATCGCACGCTGTGTTTGCAGAAGGGCTGAACGATTAGTAGTAGCGCTTCACGAACAAAAAGATGATTATAAAAAAAGCATGAAATATCTGAACCGTTTGAGTGATTATTTGTTCGTCTTATCAAGAAAGCTTACTGTGGATTTGGATGCAAATGAAATACCTTGGAAACCAAGAATGTAGTTGATTAATAGGAGTTTAAAACTTTTATTTGGAATTAAAAAAAATAAATATACTTTTGCGCCTTGAATAACAGCAAACACTAAACGTTATAAAATATGTATTGGACACTGGAATTAGCCTCATACTTAGAAGATGCTCCTTGGCCTGCAGCTAAAGATGAGCTCATTGATTACGCAATTCGTACTGGTGCCCCTTTAGAAGTAGTTGAAAATCTTCAAGACATTGAAGATGAGGGGGAGATTTACGAAAATATTGAAGATATTTGGCCAGACTATCCTTCTAAAGAAGATTTTTTCTTCAACGAAGACGAATATTAAGAGTATAAATATCTATTTGGTTATCAAGCCTTTCTGACCTCCATATCAGAAAGGCTTTTTTGTTCCAACTCCTACTTTCGCGACACATTGTCAGCAACCATGCTTTGGAACGAAATATGTTCTGGAAATTATCCTAAAATCATTGCATCATCTTTCGGGATTAACCTTATTTTTGATGGCAATTAATAGATCTTAACATGATAGGAGGAATCTTAAAGAAAATACTTGGTGATAAGTCTGATAAAGACAGAAAGGAATATCAACCAATCATAGATAAAGTCAACGAAATTTATAAATCTCTATCATCTATTTCTGATGATGAGTTAAGAAATAGAACATTCGAATTTCAAAAGAAAATTCAAAAGCAAACCGCTGGGATTGAAAAAGAAATTGAGGAGTTAGAGGCCAAAGCAAACGATCCTGAAACACCTGTTCTAAACAAAGAGGATATTTTTGAAAAGATCGATAAGCTTAAGGAAAAGTCTGATGATGAAATCGAAAAGGTTTTAGAAGAAATTTTACCTGATGCTTTTGCTACTGTAAAAGAAACAGCGAGAAGATGGGCCGAAAGAGGAAAGATGGTTGTTACTGCAACTGACTTCGATCGAGAACTAGCTGGAAAACATGATGGTCTGGAAATCGATGGTGATAAAGCTATATGGAAAAACCAATGGAGTGCTGCTGGTGCGAAAATGGAATGGGTTATGGTTCACTACGATGTTCAAATCATGGGGGGCGCTGTTCTTCATAGAGGTAATATTGCAGAGATGCAGACCGGTGAAGGAAAAACACTTGTTGCAACACTTCCAGTATATTTAAATGCAATCGCAGGAAAAGGTGTTCACCTTGTAACCGTAAACGATTATCTAGCTCGACGTGATAGTGAGTGGATGGGACCCCTTTATCAATTCCATGGTCTTTCTGTAGACTGTATCGATAAACACAAACCCAATTCTGAAGAAAGAAGAAAAGCATACAAGGCTAACATAACTTTTGGTACGAACAACGAATTTGGTTTTGACTACTTGAGAGATAACATGTCGAGTGACATCAACAGTCTGGTTCAGAAGAAACATCACTATGCGATTATTGATGAGGTCGATTCTGTTTTGATTGATGATGCTCGTACTCCATTGATAATTTCTGGACCTACTCCAAAAGGGGACCAACAAGAATACGTTGGGTTAAAACCAATGGTAGAGAAGGTAGTAAGTGCACAGCGAACATTAATAAACAAGGTTCTTGCAGAAGCTAAAAAAGAACTTAGTGTTATTAATGAACCACTCGACGATAAAAAAGAACAAAAGAAAAGATTAGAGGAAGGAGGAAAGAAATTACTTCGTGCATACAGAGGTCTTCCAAAAAATAAAGCATTGATTAAGTTCTTATCTGAACCTGGGGTAAAGGCACATCTTCAGAAGACAGAAAATTTCTATATGGCAGAGCAAAACAAGCAAATGCCAATCATTGATAAGGAACTATACTTCACCATCGATGAGAAGAATAATACAATTGATTTAACGGATCAAGGAATTGATCTTCTTTCTGGAGCAAATGATCCAACATTCTATATACTGCCAGATATTGGTGTAGAACTTGCTGAATTAGAGAAAAAAGGTCTAGCTCCAGAAGCTTTAGCGGAGCAAAAAAATGCATTAATTCGTGACTACTCAGTAAAATCTGAAAGAATTCACAGCATCAACCAATTACTAAAAGCATATACGCTATTCGAAAAAGAAGTTGAATACGTAATTATGGATGGTAAGATCAAGATTGTTGATGAATCTACAGGTCGTATCATGGAAGGACGCCGTTATTCTGACGGACTCCACCAAGCTATTGAAGCTAAGGAAGATGTAAAAGTTGAGGCTGCAACACAAACGTATGCAAGTATTTCGCTACAGAATTATTTCCGCATGTACCACAAACTTGCCGGTATGACAGGTACTGCAGAAACTGAGGCAAAAGAATTTTGGGACATTTACGAATTAGATGTAGTTGTCATCCCTACAAATAGACCTATCGCTCGTAAAGATATGGACGATATGGTATATAAGACTGCACGTGAAAAGTATACCGCAGTAATTGAAGAGGTTGCAGAACTAGTCGAAAAAGGTAGGCCTGTTCTTGTAGGTACGACAACGGTCGAGATTTCTGAATTATTGAGCCGTATGCTCCAGATGAAAGGAATTAAACATAACGTACTGAATGCAAAACAACACCAGAAGGAATCTGAAATCGTTGCTGATGCCGGTGCTAAAAGCGCTGTTACAATTGCGACGAACATGGCCGGTCGTGGTACTGATATCAAACTTCAAGAAGGAGTTAAGGAAGTCGGTGGTCTTGCAATTGTTGGTACAGAACGTCATGATTCTCGACGTGTCGACAGACAGTTGAGAGGTCGAGCAGGACGACAAGGTGATCCAGGATCTTCTCAGTTCTTCGTTTCTCTCGAGGATGATTTGATGCGTAAATTTGGTTCTGAAAGAATCGCTAAGTTGATGGACCGAATGGGACTTAAGGAAGGTGAAGTGATTCAGCACAGAATGATTTCTAAATCAATCGAAAGAGCGCAAAAGAAAGTAGAAGAGAATAACTTTGGTAATCGTAAACATCTTCTTGAATACGATGATGTTATGAATGCTCAACGTAAAGCAATCTATCGTAAACGTAAAAATGCATTGTACGGTGATCGATTAGACCTTGATATTGCGAATATGTTCTACGACACTATTGAAGTTATAGCTAGCAAATACGATGGGAAGGATGATTTCAAGGAATTCGAGCTTGAATTATTGAGAGTTGTAGGAATTCAATCCCCTGTTAAACAGGATGATTTCGGAAAAATCCAAAGTAATGAGTTGATTGAGAAGGTTTACAATGCCGCTCTTGATCGATACGATGAGAAAAATCAAAAGCTCGCTACGCTGGTTTATGAAAATGTTAAGCAACATTACGAAAATCCTGAAAATAGAGCTAGGCACATTCGAGTTCCTCTTACAGATGGAAATAAAGCTATTGAAGTTTCAACGACAATTCAAGAAGGATTTGACTCTAAAGGTACTTCAATAATTAAGTCCTTTGAGAAAGCCATGGTTCTTGGTTTGATTGATAACGAGTGGAAAGAGCACTTGCGTGAGATGGATGATTTGAAGCAATCAGTTCAACAAGCGCGTCACGAACAAAAAGACCCACTATTGGTTTACAAGCTGGAGTCATTTGAATTATTCAGAGCTATGCTGGATCGATTGAATGTGGAAACCGTAGAATTTTTAGTAAAAGGTTCTATTCCTATTCAACCAGATGCAGCGTCAGTTCAAAATAAGGCCGCAGAACAAAATGATAACTATGCTCAGGCACAAGTGAATCAAAGTACAACTGCCAATACTCCACAATTTGAAGGAAGTCAAGGTTATGATGAAGCAATGTCTCAATCACAGCGTCAGAGTCAGCCTAAGCAGCAACCTGTTGTTGCAGACAAAAAAATAAATCGTAACGATCCGTGCCCTTGTGGAAGTGGTAAAAAATACAAGCAGTGTCACGGTCGCAGTTAAAAGAGACCGTAGATGAAAGTTGGTATTATAGGTGCAGGAGTTGGAGGATTAGGTAGCGCTATTCGTTTTGCAAACGCAGGTCATGAAGTCACAGTTTTTGAGTCTAATGATCATCCAGGAGGCAAGATAAATAGTCTCACGCTTGGAGATTATCGATGGGACATGGGACCTTCAGTTTTTACAGGTCCGGAATATGTTTGTGAACTTTTCGAACTGTGCAGAAAGGACTTCTCATCATTTGAATTCAAAAAGCTCGAAGAATCTTTTCGTTACTTCTATAAGGATGGTACGCGGTTTTCTTTAAGCGCCGATAAAGAAGAGCTCTGCTCTACTTTATCTAGTGAATTAGGAGAAAATAAAGATGTAATCAAAAAGTACCTGGATAAATGTGGCAAAAATTATAAGTCCATTGCACCTCTATTTATAGAAACAAGCCTTCACCGCTGGAGGCATTTAATGAACGGCAAACTATTCAAAGCTCTTGCTCGAATTCCAAGGTATAAATTGAATAAAACCATGCACGAAGAAAATGCTGGAATATTCAAAAATCCGAAGACTGTTCAGTTATTCAACCGATATGCCACGTATAATGGGTCAAGTCCTTTCAAGGCTCCCGCGATGCTAAACATGATTCAGCACCTTGAGATCAATGAAGGCGTTTATCTGCCAAAAAATGGAATGGTTCAAATCGCTCGTTCGCTCCATGAACTGGCGGTTAGTCAAGGAGCAAAATTTAATTTCAATGAAAAGGTAGAGAAGATCAACCACAACGGTGAATCGATAACAGGCCTCGAAACATCAAAAGGAAGTTATGATTTTGATGTCGTAATAAGTAATATGGATATTTTATTTACTTATAAGAACTTGCTTAAGGACTTGAGTAAACATCCTGAAAAAATATTAGATCAGGAAAGGTCTAGTTCAGCTATGGTTTTTTATTGGGGAATCAAAAAGCAATTTCCTCAACTTGGGGTTCACAACATGTTTTTTGCTGAAGATTATAAGGCAGAATTCAAATCTTTATTTGAAACAAAAACATTATACGATGACCCTTCGATTTATGTGCATATAACGAGTAAAGAAAAAGTAGAGGATGCTCCTGAAGGCAAGGAGAATTGGTTCACCATGATCAACTGTCCAATCAACACTGGTCAAGACTGGACTGAATATCGAAAGAAATGCAGAACGTCAATTATCGCGAGACTATCCAACGAATTAGGGTGTAATATCGAAGAGTTGATTGAAGAAGAATTTGTAATGGATCCTCCTTTTATTGAGGAAAAATATTCAGGAGCCATGGGCTCTATTTATGGAAACTCATCGAATAATAAATACGCTGCATTCTATCGACATGCAAACTTCAGCAAACAATTAAAAGGCTTATACTTCGTAGGTGTAACGGTACACCCTGGTGGTGGAATACCATTAGCATTGAATAGTGCGAAAATTGCACACCAGTGCTTTGAGGAAGATTTTAGTTAATCCTATTTTACTAGTTCCGTAATATTACCTAAATCTATATCTGTTCTAATTCATTTCATCTGATTTAATTCAGATAATCAGTATTTTAGACAGAAATCTTTCGATGCGTTTATTACTAATTTTCCTTTACGTTTGCCAATTGTGTTATGCTCAAACACCAGAGATTCGTATAAATCCAGGTGGGCATATGGCCTTAATCCGGAACCTAGAGGTTTCGCAAGATGGGAGATATGCATTCTCTGCGAGTTTCGATAAAAGTGTCAAACAATGGGACTTAACCAACGGTAAAGTCATACAGGAGTTTCGTGGACAAATCGGATACGGAGCGGAAGGTATGGTATACGAAATTGCTATTTCCCCGGATGACAAGTTCATTGCAGTGGGTGGTTGGTTTGGTAAAGATGACGAAACTGAAATACTTGGAGATATTCGTTTGTATAATATTGAATCTGGAAAACTTGAACATGTATTCAAAGGGCTAGAAAATATCCCCGTTGAAATTGCTTTTCTGAATAATGGAAAGCAGATCATGGCAGCTGATCAATCAAGCTCTATTTTTGTTTGGGATCTATCAACAAAATCTTTAGCTCTAGATCTAAAATTTCACTCAAAAAACTATGGTGAGGCATTATACGAAGCGTCAGCAAAGGGAAATTATATTTTTTCCGTAGATGAATTGGGAAACCTGGCATTGTGGGATATCTCCGAATCAAGTTCAAGACCAAAAGCTACCAACACAAAAGATTACAAAAAGATTCTTAAGAACATTAATTCGTCAATGGCTATTTGTCCAATAAAACGAGAAGTAGTGATAAGTGCAGACAAAACACTATACTTTTTTGATTTTAAGTTAAAGTTGATCAATAGCATTGAATTAGATTGCCATCCAGGCTTTTTGGAATACAATAAAACTGGTGATCTTCTCTTTCACGGAAATGTTGGTACGGGAGGGAATAATATATGCAGTGTTCTAGAACGCAACGGAAAAAAATGGAATACAAAGTATAGACTAGAAGGACATAAAAATGCTGTACTAGCGGGTAAGATGATCAATGATAACGAATTCGTTACATCAGGAGGCGAAAGGGAGGAAGTTCGAACATGGAAAATCGAGAATAATTCAGTGAAAAATGTCAAGAACCTCCACGGAAACGGAAGGTCATTTTACGGAGTAGCAATAAATGAAGAGCATTTAGCACTCGCTGCTGAATGGAATAAGAAGTATGGTTTATCGAGCTTAAGTGAAGGGTTCAACCTATTTCTTAAAGAGAATGAAGCCCTTAGATCTGATCAAACGTTTCCACGTGCCTATCATTCGTCATCCACTTATAAACTAAGCACTGTAAATGAAGGTGACGGAGTTTATCAAAATAAAGAACTGTACATTGACAAAAATGGGATACGCATTGATACAATTACTCGAGAATGGTGGTTTGGTGATAGACACAACTGCTTTAGTCTTTCTCCTGAAAACTATATTCTTTCTGGAGGGAGTCAAGGTGTTTTAGAAGCTTTTAATACACAAGGCTTCCCTATATCCAATTTTGTAGGTCATGAAAGTGATATTTGGTCGATTGGATTCAACAAAGACACATCTCGAATGATCACATGTTCAGCTGATCAGACTATAAGAATATGGGATCTTTCTGAAATTGGAAAGTTAGAAAACAACTACCCTCCATATACGATTGAAGAATATTATAAGCGAATGGAAATATGGGATCCTTTTAAACAATTATTCAAACAAGCAAACATATTAGATATTACAGGAATAAAAACCTATGAAGCTTGGAGAGAGGCCATAGACGTATTCGAAAAGATAGAATATCCCAAACAATTATTAGAAAAAAAATATTACGATTTTAGACTAAATACCATTTACCCACTTGTATCTATTTACATCAATGAAGAGGGAGAGTGGGTAATTTGGAATAATGATGGGTATTTCACTTCTTCTTTAAAAGGTGCGCGCCAAGTAGGTTTCCATTTAAACAAAGGACAAGATCAAGCCGCTCAATTTTTCCCGTTTGAACAATTTGATTTAAAATATAATAGACCAGACATTATTTTAGATGAGCTTGATATGGGATACGAAGAATACATTCCACTATACAAAAAAGCGTACGAGAAACGACTAAGTAAAATGGGGTATACTATGGCTGATCTTGGCGATGATTTTGAAGCTCCTGAGCTAAAAATAACAGACACAAAAAGAGTGAAGGATATGTGCTACGTACTAATTAGTGCCAAAGATGAAAATGTACGACTTAAGAAAATTAATATTTACAATAATGATGTACCCGTATTTGGTCGGGATGGACTAAAAACAATTAATTCAAAAACTATAGACACGGTTCTGCAGATTCCGCTAGCTAATGGAATGAATAAAATATCTACTAATGTTGAAAACAACGATGGTGCAAGATCCTTGAGTTCTTATGAATACATAAATTACTCCAATCAAGCTCAGACTAGTAATCTATATATAATATCCTTAGGTGTTTCGAAATACGAAGATGAGAACTATAACTTGAAATTTGCAGCAAAAGACGCTAATGATATAAATGCATTTTTTGCAAAGTCTAAGAATTACAATGAAATCAAAAGACTACAATTCGTAAATAAACAGGTAAACAAAAAAGCTTTGGATTCTATTAAAACATTTGTTCAAAATGCAACTGTAAACGATGCAGTCATCTTTTTTATCGCTGGACATGGTGTCCTCGATAAAGATTATAACTATATCTATGCAACACACGATATAGATTTCAAGCAGCCCCAAATAAAAGGAATCTCATTTTCTGAATTAGAAGAGATTTTAGATCTAGTAAAAAGTCACAAGAAACTTTTATTAATGGATACTTGCCATAGTGGTGAGTTTGACAAAGATGACTTGAGTGAAGTAGAAACAGTTACTGCTAATGTCGAAAACATCCAATTTAGATCAGTTGGCAGTAGATCAGATCAGCTTTCTAAAACATCCAAAAGATCAGCATCCGAAATGAGCAAAGCTCTATTTACCGATTTACGTAAAGGTACGGGTACAACTGTTATATCAAGTGCTGGCGGAGTGGAATTCGCTTTTGAAAGTAGTGCCTGGAACAATGGCTTGTTTACCTATTGTCTATTAAATAGTCTAGCGAACAAAGCAGCAGATGAAAATAAAGATGAAAAGGTAAGAATATCAGAATTAAGAAAAACGCTACAAGAAGAGGTATACGAATTGAGTAAAGGCTTTCAAAGGCCCACAATGAGATTGAGTAATATAGAAACAGATTTCATTATTTGGAGTTATTAAATTACTTTAGTTGTGTATTCATTTATACTATTTTGACTAAGAAAACGTTTAATTTATGAACCCCCTCAATTTTTGATAATGCGAACTCTCTTCATTTTATCGCTTTTTTTACCTGGATTAATTTTCGCTCAACTTCCTACAAAAGGTATGTTCTCTCTAGGAGTTCGGTCAACATATAACTCATTTAGTCATGATGGAAATGGGCTTGGGGCAGGCGGTCATTTCAGAATTCAATTGACAGATCGAATCAATACAGAATGGTTTGCAGATTACATCTCAGTTGGTGATCAAAATATTAGCAGTAATTATGCTCATATTGGCTGGTCCGTGATGTTCTATCCCATAAAAGACCAGACTTTTCCGAAACGTATTCAGCCTTATATTTCAGCAGGACATTGTTTCGATTATAATAAAAAAATCGAAGTATCAAATCCTGAAAATTCACGTGATAGATGGGGCTCTGCAGTTCAAGCAGGCATCGGATTTCATATCAACCTTACGGAACGATTCGACCTTAGTGTTTCGTCTCTATATATGATTCATTTAACACCAGAAATAGAAGCACATGCACATTCTAATTACGGAGTAACAGAAGTTGAGTTTCATGACCATTCACATAGTGGTCTTGAAGGACATCTCTTAACAACTCTCAGTATTAATTATAAAATAGGCCAATTATGGGGAAGAAAATAATATTCTTATTGGTTTTGGTTTCCTCAATGGTCAGAAGTCAAGAAATTAGTAGATCTGGATTAATAAAAGGAACACTCACTATTTCTCCAGCTACTCTTCTTGATAGCAAAAATCAACCTTTCTACTTTCACGGTATCCTCGAAGGATATACCAGTGAGAAAATATCTTTTGTTGGTGAAGGTTCCTTTTATCTTGGAGACCTTAGCAGCAATGAAGTATTTCGTTTTAACAATTCAATTTTTGCAGGATTCAACTGGCATCTATTTAAAGATGGTTCATCCGATTTGTTTGTAGGTCTTCAACCTGGGATATCCTTTACTATGTTATCCGAACAAACATCTAACGATCGTTTGGCAGTAAATCCAGTTAGTAGCTTCAATCTAGGGTACAACTATTTTATGAATGAATACTTTCACTTTTTCGTATTAGGTAAAGTAGTTTTAGGTAGACATTCGAGCTACTCCTATCAATCCTTAAACGAACTTCGTATATCAGCTGGACTAGGATTCAGTTTTCCTACGAATAAAAAATGACGTTTTTTAACTCTCATCTTGCGTTTTACAATACTAAAGAGGTACTCTAAACTGACCTGTAGTAATAGAGTGTGAATTTGTTTCGAAATTAAATGTTCCGACAATTTGATCATTACTAATAGTATAGCTGTAAGAACCAGAATTTGCTGATTCTTGTCCACCAGTCACTACATAGTTTGCAGACGAAGAGTCTAAAGAACCATTAGAGATTGAGTCTGCTAAGGATAACGATAGACCCAATCCATCATCTGTACCTGATACAACATACTGACCATTTTCGTGAACTGCTGAAAAAAATGAGGCAGAAAAAGAGCTTCCATTTATGGTAGCGACGAACTTCTCTGTTTGATCATCGTACGTATATACACATGACCCATCATCAACTTCTGCACTGGTATTATAGTTATCTGCCTGAGAGTCAGTACAACCTTCCTTTTTACAAGAAGATAAGGAGCATAAAAGAAAAGAAAGTAAAACAATGGAGAATAAATGCTGACATCTGAACATATAATTTGATTTAAGTTTAAGAATACACTAATGTAAGCAATATGATAAAGGTAGCCTGAAACTTAACTAACTAATTCATCTTTTACCATTCATTAATTAAGAACCTTACTGAAGAAGCTACGTCAGGGATGGAGTCGACTTATACGGAGGATGACTGTCATCATAAGTCGAGGCATCAAAAAATAATTTTTTCCTATAAATAAGAAAACCCCTAGCAACAAAGTAACTAGGGGTTTTAAAAAGTGGCGTCGACTTATCCCGAAGTATCAAAACTGAAGTTTTGTTTATACTTCGCGTACACGCGTAAATCCTTCCAATCGGAGATTGGGGATTTTCGGTGCTCTCCCAGTGGGAGAAGACAAGTAGTATACAAAACAAAAAAGCCTCACACAAATTAATGTATGAGGCTTTTAAAAAAGTGGCGTCGACTTACTCTCCCACCCTCAAAAGGGCAGTACCATCAGCGCAAGCAGTCTTAACTTCTCTGTTCGGAATGGGAAGAGGTGGACCCTGCTGCCATAGACACCGAAAACGTTTAATGTTTTAAGGTCATATGAAAATATTGGGTGATTGAAGCAGTAATAGATAGATAACTATAAGTTTACGGGTAATTAGTACTACTCAGCTTTGAC
>CBFHJL010000022.1:0-34256 GCA_965656195.1 Brumimicrobium sp.
AACAACAGGTGTTCCCTCGCAATTATTAATCAATCGTCCGGACATAAAGCGAGCTGAATATGAGTTAGCAGCCAGAAAGCTGGATGTGAAAGTAGCACGTGCCAACTTCTACCCTTCCTTCAGTATTGATGCTGAAGCTGGGATCGAAGCGTTCAACCCTAAATTCTTATTGAATCCGCGTTCATTAGCCTATTCATTAGCAGGTGACCTGGTTGCTCCTTTGATCAATCGTAAAGGGATCAAAGCACAATACAATCGAGCAAATGCGAATCAATTAGAAGCAATCATTGAGTATGAACAAAAGATCCTGAATGCATATATTGAAGTCAAAAACGAAGTCTCTCGGATAAGTAACTTCAGCCAAAGTTTTGAGACAAAAGCTGAAGAGGTAAGGATTTTAAACAGATCTGTGGAAATCTCAAATAGTTTGTACGCCTCTGCTCGGGCAGACTACATGGAAGTACTCATGACACAACGTGAAGCGCTTGAATCTCAGCGTGAGTTAATTGATATTAAACTCGAACAGCTTATCGCTAAGGTAGAGCTTTATCAAAAACTCGGTGGAGGTTGGAAACAGTAAAGAATAATTAGTGATTAGTGGGTGCCGAAGTTTTAGGTCGCAGAGTTTTATAATTTTCTCACTTTAGACCTTCGTTCAAAGTTCAATTTTCGGTCGGCACTCCACTTTTCACTTTTTAATATATTTAAACAAGATTTAGTCAAAAAAGAATGGGAAAAGGTAAAATGAACTTCAACGCAACCTGGTCGATGGCAGTCGGCGGAATGGTTGGTGGAGGTATTTTCTCTGTGCTTGGAGTCATTATTAACACAACAGGACAATGGGCCTGGTTAAGCTTCCTGATTGCTGGATTAATCGCCCTAATCTCTGCACACAGTTACTCACAACTCTCAATGAAATACAATGAAGGAGGTGGTGCATTCACCTTTTTAAGGAGAATCAATCATGCTGGATTTGCCGGAAGTCTCTCCTGGATTTTGATTGGAGGCTATATTCTTACGCTCTCAGTTTACGCTTTTACCTTCGGACATTACGTTGCCTACGTATTCAACATTGAAGGAGGTTGGCTACCTCGTTTACTAGCGCTTGCAGTGATTGTGTTATTTGCATTAATCAACTTACGAGGTGTTGGAAATGCATCAAAAGTTGAAATCATCACTGTTTACGGGAAATTAGCTGTACTGCTTTGTTTGGCACTCTATGGAATCTACAAATGGACACCCGAAAATCTTGTTGTAGGTACAGATCCAAAACCGTGGTACATAGCGATCATTGGCGCAGGTACAATCTTTATGGCCTATGAAGGTTTTCAGTTATTGTCCTATGATTACGAAGATCTTCAGGATCCCAACAAAACGCTTCCAAAAGCAACATTCTGGGCTGTTATTGCAGTAATTATAGTTTATCAGCTCGTTTCGTTTGGCACAACAATGATTGTTGGTGCAGAAACGCTCATTACGAAAAAAGAAGTCGCCCTATCTATTGCAGGAGAACAAATCCTTGGAATAGCCGGATTAATCATTGTAACAATTGCCGCAGCATTTTCAACTGGATCAGCAATCAATGCTACCTTATTTTCTACAGCCCGACTCATGGAGAGCGTTGCAAAGAAAAAAGACCTTCCCAATCTATTTATGAAGGAAAACAGGGAAAACATCCCCTATGTTGCTGTACTGACGATCTCTGGAATTGCAATCATACTCTCTGCAATCGGAAGTTTAGGAAACCTCGTAGATGCAGCAAGCATTATTTTCCTGTTCACTTTTGGGACCGTTAATTTCATTGCTTTTAACCAGAAGATCAAGTATAGATGGATTGCTTTTATTGGTGGTAGCGCCTGTGGTTTAGCAATTGTCGCAGATATCATCGAACAGTTTAATAAAACACCATTTGTAATGATTGGCTTAATCCTGAGTGCAACCGCTATATTTGTTTTTCGCCCACTAATTTTCAATCGAATGAAATGTAAATAATTACTTGTTTAAAATGACATAATCGTTTATTGATTTGTATACAAATTCGACACATATTAATTACTTTAGCTACTGCTCTTAGAGAAATGAAAACGAAAATATCTGGCATATTATTTTTTTTCTTTTTACTGGCACCTTTGGTGTCCTCGTATACTTTTTTACATGTTCAACGAAGAAAAGTGCGGAAAGAGACAAAACATATGATCATTGCCGGAGTTGATAAAAGCGAACTTGTTTTATTAAAATTCACCCCGAAAGATTCAATCAATAAATTAGAATGGAAACATTCAAAAGAATTTAAGTACAACGAACAGATGTATGATATTGTGGAGCGAAATAAACAGGGTGACACAACATACTATTATTGTTGGTGGGATAGCAAAGAAACCAAACTGAATCAGCAATTAGATGATCTTTTTGCCATTGCCTGGGGACATGACCCGATCAAACAAAAGAATGAGGCGAATCTGACTGTATTCTACAAATCGTTGTATTGTGAAGACTTTGAGTCACCTGTGAATAAACAGCTTCCTCAATCTGAAAAAAGAATGGTACTGCCCTATTCTTTTAACGAATTAAACCTGCGTTTTGCGCCACCTGTACCTCCTCCCGAATTTTCATGATTTACATTAAAAAATGGTAGCCAGTCGCTACTATAACGGGTATCTGATGTCTAAACTGTAAGTATGTCGAATAGAGGATGTGTATTTGTGCACAATCTCTGATGATACGATTATGATTTAAGTCTGAATGGCTTGTGCATGACGTGTTTCGATGCTTGTTTGTTTCGTCTGATCGATACCCAACAAAATTTATTGTCAACTTGAAAAATTGACCTTAACGGTCGGTATATTTCAGTAAATCATTAAAAATGAAAACATTATTAAACTTAGCAACAGGGCTATTCCTGTTTGCACTGTGTGCGTATGGACAAGAAAACGTAAATGGAAGAATATACGACGCATATACTAATACTCCAGTAGAAGGAGCTACAATAAAATACAGTGGATCAAAATCAGTGAGATCTAATGAGCAAGGTGTATTTACGATGCCTTGTCAAATAAATAAATCAATTATGATCAGTCACTCCAGTTATGAAACGTGGGAAGGTCAACTCAATGATTGCAGTAGCATAAACATTGGGTTGACACCGTCTGTGCTCAATCTTAATGGTGTGGAGATCACAGCCCAAAAACCTTCGGGTTCCAAAACGCTGGATCAACCGCAATCGATTTCAGTGCTTTCAAGAAGAGATTTAAATCGAAATACCGGTTTATTTCTTGAGCAAACAATCAATCTAGAACCTGGGATTAACATGGAAAAGCGCACAATGTCGGGTGGACAACGTATAACCATTCGTGGTTACGGAAACAATACCAATTTTAACGGAATGGGTTATAAAGCCTATATCAATGGTATTCCAATCACAGATGCAACGGGTTCAACAATCCTGGATGATATCGATTTCTCAACACTTGGTAAAGTAGAAGTCATCAAGGGACCCGCATCAACATTGTATGGTTCTGGAATTGGAGGCGTAGTAAATATGTACACGATGAAGCCTGAACCGAGACAAACAAGTCTATCACAAGAGGTTGTAGCAGGAAGCTTCGGACTACTCCGAACGAATACGCGTCTTGAATCAGCTACGGAAGAAGCCTCGATTCTTTTGAATTACGGCCATCAGGAATATGACAGTTATCGCGTAAATAGCGCTTCTAAAAAGGACTATATTTCCTTTACAGGTGATTTCAGAACTGGTGAAAAGCAAGTTATTTCAACTTATCTATCTTACAACAATTCTTATGAGCAACTAGCAGGTCAACTTGATAGTACTCAATTCTTTGATCGCGAGAACGTGGCAGAGCAAAAGTACCTGGACAATGATGGACATGTGGCGATTGAAAGCTTTCGGGCAGGAATATCTCATCGATATGAGTTCTCAAAACATGTTTCTAATGTAACGAGCGGATTCCTGGCTGGTAAAACACTTGATCAAACCTTCGCTGTAGGATTGAATGAAGAAAACACTGTCAATTTTGGTGGACGTTCCGAGTTTCAGTTCGACTTTGACGCTGGAAAAATTGAAATCCAAGGTGTTGCAGGAGGAGAATTTCAGAAAACAAACGGAATGTACAACTCCTACGCCATGTTTGGTGGAGTTTTAGGTGATCATAGAAGTGATAATGCTATTTCAACCATGCAGTACAATGCTTTTACAAAATGGGATGTGATCTTTCCGAAAGCAATCAAATTAACGGTTGGAGCAAGTAGTAATTTCCTGGAGTACGATATCAATGATCGACTGGCAAATGTTTCAAATCCAAATCACAATGATGCTTCTGGATACAAATCCTTTGAACCTGTCATCACTCCGCGAGTTGCGCTGCAGAAAACATTTAATAAAAAGATCTCTGCTTATGTTAGTGTGAGTCAGGGGTACTCTCCTCCTACTACATCAGATGTAGTGATTCCTTATACTGGAGCTGTCAACAACGAGCTTATACCGGAAAGGGGAACTCAATATGAAATCGGAACAAAAGGAAGTGTTTTAGATAACAAGCTTTCCTGGCAATTGGCTGTATTTAGCTTAAATGTTAGTGACAAGCTGACCTCTCAAGCAGTTGCTGACACCAGTGGAACTATTCTTTATTCGTATAGTGTGAACGCAGGTGATCAGACCAATAATGGTCTAGAGTTGGCGCTGTCCTATACAGCGATCAACAGTAAAACATCAGTGATCTCTTATTTGAGACCGTTTGCAACATTCACTTACAGTGATTTTAAATACAATGATTTCAGAAGTGATAATAACAACAATGTTTCCACACAAGATTTCAGTGGCAACACAGTAATCGGTGTCCCTCCTATCATGTTCAATGCCGGGCTGGACATTGCATCAAAATATGGGTTTTATCTGAATTCATCATTTAAATATGTGGATGAAATGTACATCACGTTTGATAATGAACATGCCGCTCCTTCATACACTTTATTGAGTGCTAAACTCGGATACAAAAAAGACTTAGGTGATCACTTCAGTATTGATGTCTTTGCTGGAGGAAATAACTTGACCAATAGCTTGTATTACAACATGGTCTTCATCAACTGGGAGAAAGGACCTCAACCAGCAGTCTATTCTCCAGGTTCCTATGCGCCCACATTTTTCGGCGGATTGAATTTGAAATATATCTTTTAAAAACCAATGAATGTCACGGGGAGCGATCCTCGTGACTTCTTTTATAGAAACAATTATGAAAAAAATAATAGTATTAGGTGTTATCGTTACTGCCCTCCTGTCGAGTTGTGGTCGTTTCGGAAATGAAGATAAAAAATCTCATTTAAAAGACAGGATCTTATCTGCTTCCAAACAACACACAGAAATCATGTATGCATTGGATGCTGATTCTACATTAGTCGCTGTAGATGTTTCTAGTACATACCCTAGAGAAGCTATGGAGCTCCCTACAGTTGGTTATCACATGAAACTGAGTTTTGAAGGAATCATGTCAGTCCAACCAACAGTGATCATACATAAAGGAGGAAGATACAGCATCGGACCTGAACATGTTGTTCGACAACTCAACGACTTGAATGTACCCCTCACAACATTCAAAAATAAAGGGACTGATATTGAGAGTACTAAGAAACTCATCCGAGAAATGGGCAATTTCTTCGATCGTTCAGATAAAGCAGATTCTCTTTGCTCAAAACTCGATACAGATATGGAAAAGGCTCTTTTAAATCGAGAGAAATATCAAGATACCACCAAAGTAGTAGTTATGCATTATGGACGAGCCAATAACATTTACCTTGTACTCGGTGAACAAAGTACTGCAGGCAAAATGGTAAAATGGGCCGGTGGCACGATTCCCATTAAAAAGAAAGGTATGGAACGAATCACCTCTCCTGAACTCATCGCAAAAGCCAATCCTGATATTATTTTCATCACGGGTTTTGGTTACGATCGATTGGGAAGTCAGGAAAAAATCCTCGACCTCCCAGGTGTAGCGCTTACGAATGCTGCAAAGAACAAACGCATTTATCGCATCGAAGCACAAGATATGATCTACTTAGGTCCAAGGACAGGGGAAAACGTATTAAAGCTTCAGAAAATCATTCATGAATCATGAGGGCAGGATCAATTTATATCATGCTTGGCGTATTATTAATACTAACAACTATAGCAAGTATTATCTATGGTGCTGTTGATATTAAGTTCAGTGAAATGGGAAGTGCATTGCAGAAATGGATCTTTACAGGAGAGCAAATGACATTGACCGAACAGATTTTCATTGATATACGGCTTCCACGTGCAATGCTGACAATCATCGTTGGGGCTAGCCTAGCTGTAGGCGGAGTACTTATGCAGGGATTATTCCTCAACCCGATCGTTGAACCTGGATTGATCGGTACCTCTAGTGGTGCCGCATTCGGAGCTGCTTTATATTTTACTTTGGGTACAGCTTTCGATTTCCCGACAGGAGAATGGACTTTACCTATTGCAGCGTGTCTCGGTGGAATGATTGCTACTTTTCTCGTCTATTACTTATCAGGTAGTCAATTCAAAAAGACCTCTATAGTAACACTTTTATTGATAGGAATTGCCATCAATGCATTATTCCTGAGTGGTGTAGGCTTTTTATCTTACATTGCCAGAGATCCACAAGCGCGATCGATTACTTTCTGGAATTTAGGTACTTTATCAGGTGCAAATTGGCAGTCTGTCATCGTAGTTGGATTGACGTGTGTTGTATGTGTATTTTTTGGACTTCGTTATGCGAAGCAGCTCAACGCATTGATGCTTGGAGAGGTTGAAGCAGAACATTTAGGTGTAAGTGTTAAAAAACTAAAAATCAAAGTGTTGACTATCAATGTCATTCTTGTTTCTATCGCTACAGCTTTTACTGGTGTAATCGGATTTGTCGGGCTGGTTGTTCCTCACTTACTTCGGATCATTAAAGGATCAGACACACGCTACTTAATCTGGGGAAGCTTGTTTATGGGAGCACTTGTATTGAGTATTTCCGATATCCTATCAAGAGTACTTTTGGCCCCAGCAGAACTTCCTATCGGTATTGTCACCACCGTCGTAGGTGTGCCTGTTTTTATCTACTTATTACGAAAGAACGAATACTATTTTTGAAATGATTAAAGCAACAGAATTAAAGTACGAAATCAAAAACAAACCTTTAATCGAGAACATATCGCTCACATTCGATTCTAACCAAATATCAATGATTGTTGGCCCGAATGGTGCGGGGAAGTCTACTCTCATCCAGTTATTGAGTCAGCAGCTCGCCTGCACATCTGGAGAGATCGAGTTTTTTGGACGACCTATAAGAGAGATCTCCTCTACAAAAATGGCAAAAAAACGAGCAGTTCTCTCCCAAAATACAGCGATGGCATTTCCCTTAATGGTTAAAGATGTTGTCATGATGGGCAGGTACCCTCACTTCACCGGGAAACCGCGTCAAAGAGATGAAGAAATCTGTATGGAGAGCATGGAGCTCTTTAATATTAGCAAAATGAAGGAACGGAATTACCTTACCTTGAGCGGCGGTGAACAGCAACGCGTACATTTTGCAAGAGTCATCGCTCAAATATGGCCAGATAGAGAAAAGACAACCAAAGTACTAATGCTGGACGAACCCCTTACCTATTTGGATATTTATTATCAATACGACTTTCTTCGTGTGATCAAGCAGTTGATACAGGATCAGGAAATGATCGTAATAGGAGTGGTTCATGACCTAAACCTCGCTTATCAATTTGCGGATAAGATCGTGTTAATGGATAACGGCAAGCTCGTACAGCACGGAAATCCTAATGAAGTATTCACCCCGGAAAACATCCAAAAGGTATTTAAATTGAAGTCAATGGTCTTAAAAGATAATCAGGGAAATAAACATCTGAATTTTTGTTGATTTTTGTTGAAAAGTAAGTATTCCCAAATGCAACGCAAACTCATTTAGTTGTAAGATGTTCCGATCTCGAATTTCGACTCACAAATCCTAAAAAAGTTTAATTCTAACCATTTAATCTACATTTTCATTAACTTAAGATCATGATTAGATATACCCTACTTTCTGTACTCGTTTTTATATTTTTAGGATGTCAAGAAATTTCCACCTCATCATTCATCAAAGGCCACGATAAAAACACTACCGTTTCCGAACTCCAACCTGGAGACATCATTTTTCAAAGTTCTATGTCAGGCCAGAGTTATGCGATCCAACTGGCCACAAATTCCAAATACAGTCATGTAGGGATTCTCTTTGAAAAAGATGGAGAAATGATGGTTTACGAAGCCGTCCAACCCGTTAGAATTTCTGATTTGGACGAGTGGATCTCACGAGGAGATGATAACCATTATGTGGTTAAACGGCTGAAGAATGCTGAGGATAAACTTACGCCTGAGATGCTTAAAGCAATGAAATCTCAAGCCACCAAACATCTAGGCAAGAATTATGATCTCTATTTTGGCTGGTCGGATGAGCGCATTTACTGTTCAGAGCTCGTTTGGAAGATCTATAAGCGCGCATTAGGTATTGAAGTGGGAAAACCTCAATTACTTAAAGATTTTGATCTTACCCACCCCGTAGTAAAGAAAAAACTAAATGAACGGTACGGTAATACCATACCATACGACGAAAAAGTAATTTCTCCGGGTGCAATGTTTGAGTCAGCATTATTGGAAACCGTTGTTAAAAAATGAGGCCTCTACCTTATCAAACCTAAAGAACATTATTCTTTAGTATAGTTCAAGTGAGCCTGAGCGCATGATAGAAAATGAACGTTTAGAGTTAGAACACAACACTTCGATATTTGATCTTATATTTTGACAACAAAAGGTTCTCAATACCACTTAATTGTATTCAATAGGAACCATAGAATGAGGTTTGTTTTATCGTAGTTCAGTTTTTTCGGGTACTGACTTTATCGTATATTGATACCATGAAAAATGTTTTGCTCTTCTTTATTTTGCTCATATCCCCTATTTTATTTGGACAAAAGTGGGTGGAGTTACTGAATGACCCTTCGAAAAATTTCTATGAGATTCAAGATGCTTTCTATGATGAATGGGAGGGCAAAGATTATGAACGTGGTAAAGGTTGGAAACAATTCAAGCGTTGGGAATGGTATATGGAACCGCGCGTTTATCCTTCAGGAAATCGTATAAATACCCAAAAAACGTATGAAGAACGCATGTCTTTTGAGGCGAACAATGGTACCGTGACTACAAAAAGCACTGGATGGTCACCTATGGGACCAAGTGATTGGCAAACGATCTCTTACAACCCTGGTATTGGTCGTGTGAATGTAGTGGCAGAACATCCAACAAACGATCAGATCCTATACGCTGGTTCTCCTTCTGGTGGAATTTGGAAATCTTTGGATGCTGGAGTTACTTGGGAAAATCTCAATGATGACTTTCCTACTTTGGGAGTTTCTGGTATAGCTATTGATTATGCTAACCCTCAGACGATTTATATTGCAACAGGAGATAAAGATGGTTCTGATACGTATAGCATTGGAGTCGTGAAATCAACAGATGGAGGTCAAACATGGAATAACACCGGACTTTCTCACAATTTAACGCAATTTTTAGTGTGCAGAGAGTTGAAGATGCACCCAACTGACAATCAAACACTCATCGTTGCTACGAATGATGGATTATTCAAGACATCTGATGGCGGCACAACGTGGACAGAGAGTCAGGACGGTAATTTCAGGGACGTAGAATTTCACACCACCGACCCTTCTATAGTATATGCATCAGAAGACAAATTATGGCGATCTACTGATGGTGGAAATACATTCAGTGTAATTAACAATGGACTGCCGAATTCAGGTGATGTAAATAGAATGGAACTCGCTGTGAGTGAAGATCAACCAGGATGGATATATGCTTTAACAGGTAAAGAATCTGATGCTTCTTTTCGCGGTTTATTTTTATCAACAGACAATGGTCAAACATTTCAACTCCAATCCAATTCCCCCAATATATTTGGTTACGCCATGGATGGAGATGATGATGCGGGTCAGAGCTGGTACGATATGGCAATCGATGCAGATCCGAATAACGCTTCTATACTATTCATAGGCGGAATCAATATATGGAAATCGACAAATGCAGGTCAAGACTGGACGATTAGTTCTCACTGGGTGTATCCTAGTAACATTGGTTATACACATGCAGATATACACGAGATACGATATTTTAATGGAAACCTGTATTGCGGTAGTGATGGAGGTATATTTAAAACTAGTGATTCAGGATCAAATTGGAATGACCTCACAGCAGGAATGGAGATTGCACAATTTTACCGTCTTGGACTATCTCCACAAAATGCAGGCATAGTTATCGGTGGGACTCAAGACAATGGGTCAAATTTGCTAAAAAACGGAACTTGGACGCATGTATATGGAGCAGATGGTATGGAAGCTGCTATCGACCCCACAAATGCCAACAATATGTTCTGTACCTATCAATTTGGAGGACTGCGTCGAAGCACAGATGGTGGAGCATCATGGGACTTCATATTTGATGGAGATGGTGAAGATGGTAGTTGGGTAACACCATACGAAAGCATCGGATCAAACACTATTATAGCAGGTTATCAAAATGTATGGAAAAGTCAAAACAATGGAAATAGCTTCACTCCCATTTCATCATTTGGAGGAAATCAATCGATTCGAGATCTCGATGTCTATAATTCCAACGAAGATATCATCTATGTTGTATTTTCGAACAGCGTTCGCAAAACAGTAAACGGTGGAGTATCTTGGCAAGATATAACAAATAACCTGCCCAACCTTTCGGTTTCAGACATTCATATTCATCCATCAAACCCAGATATTGTTTGGGCTACAACTTCTGGATATGATAATGGTGATAAAGTATTTGTAACCACTGATGGAGGCGATAATTGGCAAAATATCAGTCAAAACTTACCCAATATTCCTGCAAATACGATCGTCTATCAAGAAGGGACCGACGGCGGACTGTATGTGGGAATGGATGTAGGTGTTTATTACACAGATAGTACATTAAGTAATTGGCAAGCCTTTGACCTGGATATGCCCAATGTTATCGTCAACGAACTAGAAATTCACTATGGTGCCAATGTTATTCGAGCGGCTACTTACGGCCGAGGTATTTGGGAATCCGATTTATTTACTCCTTCCACTCTACCACCGGAGGCAGATTTTAGTAATTCCGTAACTGAAATTTGTCCAACAGATAGTATCACTTTCACAGACGCATCAGTTAATGCCTCTCCAGGTTGGACATGGTATTTCCCTGGTGGATCGCCATCTTCGAGCACATTAGACAGCCCTTCTGTGCTTTTTCCTGCGTCGGGAACATATAATATCTCTCTCGTTGTTGAGAACCCCAATGGTCTGGACTCAATCGCGCAGAACATCGAAGTGACATTGGGAGAATTCCCAATAGATCTTTCACTACAAACAGACAACTACCCTGGTGAAACGTATTGGCAGATAATTGACGATAATGGAAATGAAATCGTTTCAAGTGGGGGTTATTCTGATCAGAACACTTTGTACGATCAAGTAATTTGTTTATCCGAAGGGTGTTATGAATTTATCATTTATGATGCTTTTGGAGACGGTATATGTTGTGATTACGGCAATGGCTTCTTCGAGCTCACTGATAATGACGATCTATTAATCGAAGGCGGAAGTTTTGGATCTGAAGATACATATTCCTTTTGTCTAGAAGACGATACTGGATTATCACAATCTGACTTTGCAACATTTAGCTTATTCCCAAATCCTGCAAGTGATGAGATCAAAGTTATGCCTGTGATGCAAAAAGACTACGATCTCACTATTCTGGATCAGACGGGGAGAATTATTTTAAGTCAAGAAGGACTAAACGGTTTACAATCAATAAGCATTTCCAATTTTGCATCTGGTATTTACCATCTAAAACTATCAATGCAAGGGAGTTCGGTCACTCGAAAGTTCGTAAAAGAATAATGTATAATTAGATAGACATCGCGGCTTATTACCTGGAAACACTAAACACGGGACGAAATCCGACATTACATACTGAGCCCTTATGTTCAGATCGACTTTGTAAACGAACGTCGTGTGCGATATCATTAAAACTACCTCCTACAGCTATTCCAGGTTTGTTGATCATTTCTTCAACATTTCCATTTAAATTGTGGAATCCATAACTATAGGCTTTGTATGACTCAGAAGGCGCCATTCTCCTTGAGCCATTTTAAGAACTCATTATACTCCCGGTTGGTCACTTCATTTTTGGCCATATAAAAAGACTGAAGAAACTTCTTCCGCATTAACCAAGGTAATTCCCGAAGGAACAAAAGTAAAGTCATTTTTGACTATTTTAGGTAGTTTTTAGGTGCCAAAGGAAATCACGATTATGGAGATAGTTAGTAATGTCTTCATTAGACTGAGTTTAATTTTCAAGACATTAAACCACTTTTTGATTGATTCTTACAATTATGAGATAACAAAATATAATTTTTCGTTTAGTTAAAATGTTAAATTCAATCATTTTCACAATACAAAAACACTGTATCCGTTAAATCAAAAAAATAATCACCTTATGAAAAAATTAATCACTGTTGCACTATTCGCTTTATCTCTAACAGCATTTAGTCAGCATGAAATTGGAATAAGAGCAGGGATAAGTGGCTCACAAATAACAGGACCTACTGGAGAAGGGGTTTTCAGCAACTACCTCAACGTAA
The DNA here is from genome assembly GCA_965656195.1 of Brumimicrobium sp. GTDB lineage: Bacteria > Bacteroidota > Bacteroidia > Flavobacteriales_D > Crocinitomicaceae > Brumimicrobium. Next base: position 12,744 of record CBFHJL010000022.1, read on the forward strand.
ACTATGGTTATAGCATTGCGAAAAACTGGAAGGTTTTAACTGGTTTCGAATACGAACGAAAAGGGGATTCCCATACGACTATTTATACTTACAACAATCTCCCTTATCGATCAGAAAGCGAAGTAGAATTGAATTATTACTCTATCCCTCTAACGATTGGCTATTACTCTGACAGCAGACTTTTTGGGTCAGTTCAGGCCGGATTCATTGGGCGATACATGAGCTTTGGGTATTCTTCCAGCTCAAATTATCAAAACAATGAGCTTTCTGCATCACACTCTACGGAAGCAAAAGATAATTTCAAAGAATTCGATCTTGGGGTAGTGCTTGAACTAGGCGGCGGATTTAGAATCACAGAACAACATGCTATATCTTTAACAGCTCGTTTCGATCATGGATTCCGAAATATATTCACTCAGCTACCCAATGGCGCAAGCGCAAAGAGAAATAGAGGAGTTCTTATTGCATTAGGATATACCTTAACATTATAATTCTTACCCCTAAAAACCTCCAGTCCTTAAACGTTCGAACACCTGCACGTACTCGAGTAATCGATCATTTACATAAATTAACTGCTCTGGAGTAGCATTGGGGAATAGATTTTTGATTTGTTTTGCAGCACTAGCTACTGATTCTTCCGCAGCCTTTCTGTCACCTGATTCAAATGCATTCGCCATAACTTTTAATGATTGATTGGCAATTGCAACGGCCAATGCCTTCTTGTGCTCTCTATCTATGGTCATATCAAGTTCCCCTGTGGCATCAGTCCATTCTGGTCGTATTGATTTCTCTCGCCTCACCTGTTTGCCTGTAACAGCATCAGTATACTCAAGCGTCACTTCTACCTTTTCGCGTTCTAATTCTTTCGAAGCATCAATTAAATCAAATTTTATCAGCGCTAACCTATCAAGCCCTGGAAAAAGATGTGGAATTTCTACATCCATCTTTCCTGGACCTACCACTTCATTTGCATAGCCATATAATTGTCGGTACACAATCTTGTCATTATAGCGAACCGTGAGCTGAGCTTTTTTCGCCATCGGATAAATAATACTCTCTAACTCTCTCTGAAAGACCTCTTCTATATTGTTAGACGTTCCTGCCATATGCAACAAACCTCCACCTGTCGAGGCCAATTGAGATAACAGATCTTGATTATAACTGGTCCCCACTCCTACAGCTGATAATTCGAAACCTTCCTTCACAAAAGTATTTGCTCCAGAAACAATTGTTTCTACTGGCGTACTTCCATATCCGTCTGTTAAAAGTATCAATCGATCTATAGTTGATGATGTTTTTAGCTTTTTAACTTCTTCATAGCCCATTTTTAATCCTTCATGGATATTTGTTCCACCCCCTGCTTCAATCGCATAGATAATATCGACAATGCTTTTTTTATCCCCAATTTTCATTGCGGGTACTGCCGTTGTAGCAACTCCGTCAAAAACAACGATCGAAATACGATCGGTTGGCTCCAGTTGATCGACAAACTTCACTAATGACTTCTTGAGTTGGCCGATACGATCTTCCCCTGACATAGATCCACTCTTATCCACCACAAAACAAATATTTAGAGGGTCAAGTGACTTTCGAGTTATCTTAGATTTTACCTTAAGTCCTACTTCAAGTAATGCTTCCTTTGAGTTTTTGTTAAACTTATTACCCCATTTTAAATAAAAGTCGACATCACCAGATTCAGGTTCCGGATATTGCTTATCGACAAAATCATTAATATCATACGCTATTAGCTCTGCAACCGATGGGATAAAGTCCTCAATGTTTTTTAAGCGAGGATCTGGTATATAATTTACTCCTTGATCCACGAATCCAATTCCTTTGATAAAAGAAAGGTCTATTACTTCAGCATCACGTTGAAATTCAAAATCGACCATGTACTGATTATTGACTGGTAGCATAAATGTAACTTGCCCTTGATCATTCGTTTTGGCTTTATAAACTTTATTCGATTTTAGCATGCGAAGATGAACCTCTTCATTCGCTGCAGCCATTCCAGAAGTCAATACATCCAGTTTTACACGAGCATGAGATGAGCTAGGTTTAACATTATCAGGTAAGCGCTGAACAATGAATCTACGATCCTTATTTTCAGTAAATGTCTTCGGCTCGAACATCATCCCAATAGTTTGGATCATTGACCTTTTATCAAGATCGATATATCGCAAAGATTCTATTCCATCAACATCAATTTCATAACTCTTGTTATTCAAGACCTTAAATGTCATTTCTCCCATACGATTCGTTACTCCCGAATACTTCGTTTGCGTTTCAAAACAAACCAGAGCAACTTTAATATTCGGTTGTGGCCTGCCTGTCCTACCTCTTAAAGCAATTGTTATCAGGCTTTCATTATCATTAAATGATGATGAATTCGAGTAAGAATTCTGAGGTATCTCCTTGAAATGAATGGAGCGACGGTCTGGCAACACCATATTTTCTCTCTCCCATCCCTCTGGATCATATGACATCGTTTGACTTGACTCTCCGCTGTATTCAGTTTTCAATCTTATGCAATTCCTCATTTCACCAACAGAACCAAACCATAATCTACCATGATCTAAAACCACAGAAAGCTTTCCATTTTGATCTGTTTGGTACTCCAACCTTTCAAACGTAGAAGACTCGACGAACACAACACGCCTATTCGCTCCATTCCCACCTGGTCCGTCATTGACTGTTAAATCAAATGTGACACCTTCTTGTGCTTGTAATAAAGTTCCTATGAAAAAAGTAAGTAGCAAAAGGGATATTCGCATAATTTCGTTTTTATCGTTTGATTCTTAATACATAATCGGTTGATTCTTATTGGTTACATGAATCAAAAAAGGATTAATTTAAGCAATCTTGTAAATTAGTGCATTGAAGTTGCTCAAAGAATTCATAATGAACTTATCATGAAAATAGAAACGAATAGGTTAACGCTTAGACCAATTCAAATTGAAGATTATAAAGCTTTATTTGAATACAGAAAAGATCATGAAACTAATAAGTACCAAGGCTGGATTCCCACAAAAAAGGAAGATGCAATAGCCTATATCGAGAGGACTTCTGAAGAGATAGATATAGCTGGCACTTGGTTTCAACTGGCCATAATTGAAAAAGATTCAGGAGAAATGATAGGTGATCTTGGTATTCATTTTGTTAAAAGTTCTAATAAGCATGTCGAAATAGGAATTACCTTAAATAAAAAGTTTCACTCCAAAGGTTACGCAACTGAAGCACTTAGGCGCACAATAGATTACGTATTCAGCGACCTAAACAAGCATAGAATTTCTGCCTCAATCGATCCCGACAACAAAAAATCAGCTCATCTTCTTGAAAGAGTTGGCATGCGCAAAGAAGCTCACTTTAAAGAAAGTCTACTCATCAATGGTGAATGGTGCGATGATATAATCTATGCAATTTTGAAAAGTGAATGGCCAAAAAGCAATGATTAATTTATTTAATGTTTAGTAGAAGAAAAACATAAGCGTCTAGCTTTCAGATATATAAACACATATCTGATATAGGAGTCCATTGAAATAGTAGACCCTAGGCTGTAAGCTTAGTACCCTTTTAAGTAGAGTAGCTTTTTTCTTTTATAGTTCACTCATCCATATTGTTTACCTTTGCTCTTCAATAAAGTGTTTTTACAACGATGAATTTTAAAGAATTAGGAATAAGCGATAATATAGTCAAAGGACTAACAGAATTAAACATCTTAATACCTACGGATATTCAAAAGAAGGTCATTCCTTCACTATTAGGCTCCAAAACAGACATTGTTGCTCAGGCTCCAACTGGAACAGGAAAAACAGCTGCTTATGGACTGCCTTTATTGGAGCAAATAGATGCTTCCAGTGACGATATTCAAGGATTAATACTCTGCCCTACTCGAGAGCTCGCTCAGCAAGTTGCTAAACAGCTATTTAGGTTTATCAAATATTCAGATAAGATTTTTATTGAATCCGTATACGGAGGAGAAAAAATTGATCGTCAAATTTCAGCGCTGCAGCGTCCAACTCAAATAATCGTTGCAACACCAGGACGATTAATTGATTTAGTTGACAAAAAAGCTGTTCGTTTGAGCAAAGTCAAGACTATCATTCTCGATGAGGCAGACGAAATGTTAAGCATGGGATTCCAAAATGAATTAGATCAGATTTTGAGTTTCCTTACTGGAGTCGATAATAAGTGGTTATTTTCAGCCACAATGCCACATGGTATTCAAGAGATGGTGAAAAAACATTTGGATAATGATGCTGTCCGCTTTGAAGTTAAACCTGGAAGCGTTGTCAACAAAAACATTCTACATCAGTACTTAGTTTGCGATGAATCTGAAAAATTAAATGCCCTTTTGCTCTTTTTAAAATCTCAACACAAAAATCGTGGCGTAGTTTTCTGCAGAACAAAGGCTGCAGCAAAGAAGCTTGCTAAACAATTGATTGCAAAAAACATCGCTACAGACGCTATTCATGGTGATTTACTTCAAAAGGAACGAGATAAGGTGATGCGTGCATTTAAGAATGAGACACTTCGTATACTTGTTGCCACAGATGTTTCTGCTCGCGGAATCGATATTTCCGGTCTTACTTTTGTTGTACATTATCAACTTCCAGAAAGTGACGAATACTACACGCACAGAAGTGGAAGAACAGCACGTGCGGGAAAGGAAGGAACATCAATTTGTTTTGTAAATAATGCTGAAATTAAAAAATTGCGTAACTACGAAAGTAAACTTGGGATTAAATTTGAGAAGATTAAAAAGACCAATTAAAACTGAATATGGATAGTTTTTGAATGATCTTTATTTTAGCTAAAAACAAACACCAATCATAATGGAGAACGAAACATTTACCTCAAAACAATATTTCACATCACTTACGGTCATCCATGCAGCTCTTGTTCTAGGTCAACTATTATTCGCTATAATATCTGTTTTCCTTAATCAAACGAGTGAAGACATCAAAGATGAAGCAGATCTATTTACTATCATTTTAGTTCCTGCATTACTAGGTGCGGGAATTATAGTAGGTAGCCTTATCTCCCAAAACAAACTCGCAAAAATCAAAGAAGAATCAAGTCTTGGCAGCAAACTTCAAGAGTACAGAACAATCTTAATAATAAAGTTCGCATTAGTTGAAGGCCCTGTTCTATTTGGCATCGTACAATACCTCATAACGGCAAACTACTATTTTTTACTTTTTGCAGCTGCTGGAATTGTTTATATGGTGTTCGTTAGACCCTCAAAAATCGAAACGATTAAAAGTCTCAAATTATCAACTGAAGAAAAAGATCAATTGAACGACCCAAACCAGGTCATAAATTGATTTACATCTACCTATTAAACTAAAAGACTCAGTGCCTCAGCGAACATTAGCCTTACCTGATTAGGAAGGATGATCTTATATTCATCAAACTCGACATCTGTCTTATACAACTGAAATTGAGTCACCACTTTTGCATCCATCGTTTTTAAAGATTCAAGTAAAGAATTCATTGCATACTTCCCTCGAGGTTCTACAGGAGTCATAGTGATGGGCAAAACTGGTTTATTTGAAAATTCACCTGAAGCAGTGCACCACTCAAGTGCATTCTTTAAAGCTGCAGGAATATTATGTGTGTATTCGGGAGTAACAATAACAATTGCATCGGCATTTAATAGCTTCGTTTTAAAATGCCTTACATTAGTTGGTAAGTCATTTTTCAGGTCCTCAGGTCTGAACAATGGAAAATCTCTCAATTCATTTGTGATTGTCCAATCAAAGTCATCTGAAAACTCATTGAATAGTGTTTTCAGCAACTCGTGATTACTGCTTTGTGCTGAAGCTGAACCACAAATTCCGAATACTTTCTTTTTCGACATATTTAAATATAAAAAAAAGGCTACTCAAATGAGTAGCCTTTTACTATAGATTATTCTTTTTTAAGATGCCTTTTCAGCCTCTTTACGAATCAAGTTCAGTGCAGAACCAGCTTTAAACCAATCAATCTGAGTTTGGTTGTACGTATGGTTCAATTTGATTTCTTCTTTAGATCCATCAGCATGAACTAACTCAAGCGTAATTTGCTTATCAGGAGCAAATTGATCAAGATCTAAGAAGTTGAACGTATCATCTTCTTTCACTTTATCGTAATCACTTTCTGTAGCAAAAGTCAAACCTAACATACCTTGTTTCTTAAGATTTGTTTCATGGATACGTGCAAATGACTTAACAATAACCGCCATTACACCTAAGTGACGCGGCTCCATTGCTGCATGCTCTCTTGACGAACCTTCACCGTAGTTATGATCTCCTACTACGATAGTTGGCACACCAGCCGCTTTATAAGCACGAGCTGTTGCAGGAACTTCTCCAGATTCACCAGTCAATTGATTGGTTACCTGATTCGTTGCTTTGTTGAATGCATTTACAGCACCAATTAAACAGTTATTTGAAATGTTATCTAAGTGTCCTCTATAACGTAACCAAGGTCCAGCCATTGAAATGTGATCAGTCGTACATTTACCGAACGCTTTAATCAACAACTTCATTCCTGTGATATTTTCACCATCCCAAGGTTCAAATGGAGTTAAGATCTGTAAACGGTCAGAATCAGGTTTCACATTAATATCAATGTTACTTCCATCTTTAGCAGGCTCTTGATACCCATTATCCTCTACGTCAAATCCTTTTGGAGGTAATTCTAACCCTGTTGGTGGATCTAACTTTACCTCTTCTCCATTCTCGTTTGTCAAAGTATCCGTAAGTGGATTAAAATCCAAACGTCCAGATATTGCCATTGCAGCTACCATTTCTGGAGATGTTACAAAGGCATGTGTATTTGGGTTACCATCAGCTCTTTTAGAGAAGTTTCTGTTAAATGAATGAATAATGGAATTCTTTTCTTGCTTGTCAGCTCCAGCTCTATCCCACTGACCAATACATGGTCCACAAGCATTCGTAAATATTGTTGCATCAAGATCTTCAAAAACCTTAAGCAAGCCATCTCTGTCTGCAGTGAAGCGAACTTGTTCAGAACCTGGATTAATACCGAAATCAGATTTCGTTTTTAAGTTTTTATCGAGTGCTTGTTTAGCTATAGAAGCAGCACGAGTTAAATCCTCGTAAGAAGAATTCGTACATGATCCAATTAATCCCCAATCAAGCTTAAGCGGCCAATCGCCTTCTTTGGCAGCATCTCCCAACTTATCGATTGGGGTAGCCAAGTCTGGAGTAAAAGGTCCGTTAACATGTGGCATTAAAGTGTCAAGATCAATCTCTATAACTTGATCAAAATATTGTTCTGGATTTGCATAAACCTCATCATCTCCTGTTAAGTGCTCTGCAACACCGTCAGCTAATTCAACAACATCTTCTCTACCCGTTGCTTTCAAGTATCGACGCATTGAATCATCATATCCGAATGTTGAAGTTGTCGCACCAATCTCAGCACCCATATTACAGATCGTACCTTTACCAGTACCTGAAATTGATTTAGCTCCTTCACCAAAGTATTCAACGATACAACCAGTTCCACCTTTAACAGTTAGGATACCAGCTACTTTAAGAATAACATCTTTAGCAGATGTCCAACCATTCATCTTACCCGTCAACTTAACACCTATAAGTTTTGGAAATTTCAGTTCCCAAGGCATTCCTGCCATAACATCAACAGCATCAGCTCCTCCAACACCAATAGCAACCATTCCTAGTCCACCAGCATTTACGGTATGAGAATCCGTACCAATCATCATTCCTCCTGGGAATGCATAATTTTCGAGTACAACCTGGTGAATAATACCCGCTCCTGGCTTCCAGAATCCGATACCATACTTATTACAAACAGAACTTAAGAAGTTGAATACTTCATTGTTCTTATTTAAACTTTCTTGTAAATCTTTATCAGCACCTAGTTTCGCTTGAATAAGGTGATCAGCATGTGCTGTAGAAGGAACTGCCACTTTATCCTTTCCAGCCTGCATAAACTGCAATAGGGCCATTTGAGCAGTAGCATCCTGCATTGCAACACGATCCGGAGCGAAGTTCACATAAGACTTCCCTCTTTCAAATGTTTCTTTTGCAGAACCATCCCACAAGTGAGTGTATAAGATTTTTTCTGATAGCGTCAACGGTTTGTTGACTGCTTTTCTAGCTGCAGCTACACGATCCGGATAACGGTCGTAAACTGCTTTTATCATATCTATATCAAAGGCCATAATAACAGTTAATTATTTGTTCATTTTTCTAATGTATGCGAAGATAACAATTGAATTAGACAAATAAAAGCAAAAGTATCTGAAATAGAAACCAAGCCTACTTCGAGAAAAAAATTGAATTACTTTTTAGAGTTATTCTTGACAAAAATATGTTTAGAACGACTATTCGGAGCCTGACGCTCTTCTATTGTAAATGAGCCAATTGAATCAATTAAGGGAGTTAATTTATAAAACCCAAAGTTACGTGGGTCAAAATTAGGTTGCTTTTTGTTAATCAAAGAACCTACATCACCAAGGAAAGCCCAACCATCATCATCAGCGCAGTCATAAATCGTCTGCCGAATTAGTTTAACTGTATTTGGAGTAACTTTTTGAACAGCCTTCTTTTGTTGCTTCTTGTTCTTTGTCTTCTTGGTATCCTCCTCTTCTTCATGAAGGATTTCAAGGTATATAAACTTATCACAAGCAACGATAAATGGTTCTGGTGTTTTTTGTTCACCTATACCGAATACGCGTTGACCCGACTCCCTAAGTCTCGTTGCCAAACGCGTAAAATCTGAATCTGACGAAACCAAACAGAATCCATCTGTATTGCCTGCATAGAGAATATCCATGGCATCAATAATCATCGCCGAATCTGTAGCGTTCTTTCCTTGTGTATATCCATATTGCTGAATGGGCTGAATCGCATTTTCCAAAAGAATGTTTTTCCATTTTGAAAGGTGTGGCTTCGTCCAGTCCCCGTAAATTCTTTTAATCGATGGAACACCATACTTGGCTATCTCTTCCATCATTTCTTTTATATACCTACTTGGTATATTATCCCCGTCAATTAATACTGCCAGGTTTAAATCTTTATTCATAATTTATTTCTTTAAATGGCTATTTCTTTTTCCAAAACTGCCACCATTTTTTCTTCTCTTTTGTAACGACTTCGTCGTCCTCATTTTTCTCAACAGGACCATCCTCATCTACAGTACGAATTTCATTACCATATTTATCGTAAACATGCTCTTCAATTAACTTATTACGCTTATATATAGCTGATCGTTTAATCTTATCGTCTGGAAAACGCTCCATAAACTCTCCATGTTTCTCTCCTTTTCTGTAGGACTCCATTGATTGAATGTGGCCCTGGATATAAAACACTTTAAACACCCCGTCTTTGACTCCTTCATCCCAACTTTCTGTTCTTAGCAAACTTCCATCATTATAATAGTATTTCCAAGTATCATCCTTCTCACCTTCGTCATAGTTTAACTCTTGTAAAAGGTTTCCTTCCGAGTCATAAACTAAGAAAGGTCCATGCAATATGCCTTCTTCATAGTTGATCTCTTTATGAATTTTAGAATCTTTGTAATACTCTTTTTTTGTACCATTTAATCTTCCCTGGCTATATGGCTCGATTTTGACAGTATCATTTTCGTATTCATTATAATAAATCTTCTTTTCTTCGCCGTTGATCGTTACCTTCATAACATTCTCACCTACTTTCTTTTGACGATAGTATATCGACTGCCCGTGTTTATCTCCATTAAAATACTCTATTTCCCATGCCAACAAACCACTTGTGTCATTATAGAATGTCCAAGTACCATTCTCTACACCTTCTATATGATTACGAACTACTTGAGGACATCCAGATTCGTAGTAGGTCGTATCGATACCATCTACCTTTCCGTTTGCAAAGTGCACAATACGTTGACGCAAACCATTCATATGACAGGTCTCACAATCCCCACTGTAAGGAGAGCCGGAAGATCGTGTTCTTACAATATTTGAACCTGGTTCTTGGGAAAGTTTTTCATTACAATCCACGATAGCATCTCTTTCATCGCATTGCCAATCAACGTAGCGCTTTCCAAGTCGATCAACTGATTTTTGAAAACAAGGCCCTCGATTTGAAGCTCCATTTATCTGAGCAAGATTAAAAAAAGAACTGCCTAAAACAATAACCACAAATAATAACCGCATACTATAATTTTTCCAATTTACCGAACTCCTCCCTCATTTTCGGAAACACCTCAACTGTTTTTTGTGTTGTAAAATCAAAGCAAACCAGTTTAGATTTTCCTGTGCTTCTCAATTCTTCTTCAACATACAAAGAATAACCCAATGTTACACTTTTGTTACCGAGTTCTATTAAATGTATTGTGATTTTTGGAATATCATGCAGTAATACCGGCTTAAGATAAGTCACTTCATTCTTCACAAGCAAAATACCATCCTTCTTATAATCCCAGTCAGCACCTATCAACTGTTCAAAATAATGCATTCTTGCTTGTTCGAAGTAACTCAAATACACTGCATTATTTACATGACCCATTAAGTCACAATCTCTAAATCGAACTTGAATTTCTGCAGGTTTAATCATTTCTTATCTAATTTTGAATATATAGAATTATTACTTCGGAATTCTGGAACAATTGATTTCATTTGTTTGACAATCTGATCATTGTCTTGATCATCAAACATTTCAATCAACTCATCGATATGATCAAGTGCTGAATTTTCGGCTTTTCTATTCTGAGCTATTAAAATTTGGGGGTGATGAGTTTTACCTGTATTTTCCTCATTAGCAAGCAATTCTTCAAACAACTTTTCTCCAGGTCTCAAACCTGTAATTTTAATCTCTATGTCTTTTCCTAAGGTTAGTCCGGAAAGTCGAATCATCTTTTTAGCAAGATCAATAATTTTAACAGACTCTCCCATATCGAAGACAAAGATTTCACCTCCCTTACCCATAGCTCCTGCCTCAAGCACTAATTGACAGGCTTCAGGTATAGTCATAAAATATCTGGTCACATTTTCATCTGTAACTGTAATTGGTCCTCCTTGTTCGATCTGTTTCTTAAAAAGTGGAATCACAGAACCATTTGAGCCAAGTACATTTCCGAATCGCGTAGTAACAAATTGAGTCGTTGAATTTGAATCCTTTGCTTGTGCGTAAATCTCTGCAATTCTTTTGGATGCCCCCATTACATTCGTAGGGTTAACGGCTTTATCTGTAGAGATCATCACAAATTTTTTCACATCAAATTCATCAGCTAAGTCCACTAAATTTTTTGTCCCTGAAATATTTGTAGAAATAGCCTCGGATGGATTCTCCTCCATTAGCGGAACGTGCTTATAAGCAGCCGCATGGAATACTATGTCGGGCCTGAAACTAGAAAATAATCTATGCATTCTATGAACATATTGAATATCGCCGATAACAACTTCAAATAGTCCATCAAAACCTTTTGAGATGAGCTCATTTTGAAAATCATAAATGGGTGACTCTGCCTGATCTAGCAAGATCACTTTTTTCGGTTGATACTCAATAATTTGTCTGACCAATCCAGAACCTATAGAGCCTGCAGCGCCTGTAACTAAAACTGACTTACCCTTAATTTCATCTTTAATCTTAGCTTCATCAAGATTAATTTGTGCTCTTCCCAAAAGATCGTCTATATTTACCTTTCGGATTTGCTTTGTACTAAACTCTCCATTAATCCATTTCTGAAAGCTTGGTACACGTTGAACTTTGATATTATAATGTAAACATATATCAATAATTCTTGTGGTTCTTTCCCTATTCGGATGCTGGATTGCTAAAACAACTTCATCAACTGAAAATCTCTTAATCAAATACTTGATTCTCGAAGTGTGAAATATCGCTGAACCCTCAAGTCGTTTTCCGTTCAGCTTTTCATTATCATCTATAAATGCAACCACCTTTGATTGCATTTCTAAATCTTTTTCTATCGTTCGTTTCGTAATCAAGCCAGAAACACCTGCTCCGTATACAAGAACATTTCTAGATGTTTTACTCGCAGGTTTGTTTATCTCATAATAATATACCTTGATTGTAAATCTAAAACCAATCAACAATATTAAAGATGCAAGAAAATCAACTATCAAAACAGATGTAGGAACAAGATACTTGTCATCAAAATAGAAATGTCTCAACAATCCCCCAACTAATATTATCGAAGACGAGGTAAATACAGCTAAAAAGATTCTTTTAATATCCTCAAAAGAAGTAAAACGAATAAGCCCCTTGTGAATTTTAAATAAATAGTAAACAATTAATTTAATCGAGAAGATATAGATAAAGCTAGCTTCTAAATTATCTAACTCTTTAGCAATTTGAACCTTATCACTATATACATCAAAACGCACAAAGTATGCTGTCGCAAGAGCAATCATTGATACAATCATATCAACTGAAATGATGATCCAGCGCGGTGTGCTAGTAATAGGAAGTTTGATAAACTTATTCTTCAGAGTGTCGTTCATAATACATTCTACAGTAAACTTACTATGCTCAACGTAATTTTAATGGAAATGGTTGATTAAATATGAAATCAGCTCGATATTACTTATCAAACTGCTCTTTAAGAGAATTTGTCATATGATTGAATAACGATGTTAACGGTTTTTTTACCATCATTTTCAAAAATGCGTTCACTTCTCCGTTGAAATCTATGTAGCCTTCTGTTTTACCTGACATATCACTCATAATAATCACTAGGGTGAATGGGAATGGTGCTTTGTCTCCAGATTTCATTTTTATGGCCGAATTTGGTACTAAATCTTCCTGTACAAGAGAAATAGTAATACCTCCTTGAACTTTGAAAGAACATTGACTCGTATCCCCCTTAAAGTCTTTAACTTCATTTTGAGGTAGCAGTAAACCAATATTTTTGGCATTCGACAAAAAACTGTAGACCTCCTCTACTGGAGCGTCAATAACTGATTTTTCACTTTTAATATTCATGTTTGACTTTTACTTCCCCCATTGATTAGGGACATTCCTCCATTTTTTTAACGAAACAAGATCCTCGTTTGAAATAGCTCCATTTTCCAAGGCTCTTTCGATAAGTATATCATAGTTAGAGAGAACTTTTAACGGACATTTAGCATTTTCAAAACGATTCTTCGACTCATCAAAACCATAGCTAAAAATTGCCACTACAGCTTTAACATTTAAACCTACTCCTCGCAAAGCTTCAACAGCCTCAAGGCTACTACCTCCTGTTGAAATCAAATCTTCAATAACAACAACGTTGTGACCTTTGTGAAAATCTCCTTCGATTTGATTACCCAAACCATGCTTTTTTGCTGAAGACCTAACATAGACGAAGGGAACTCCCAACTCTTGAGCGACAAGCACTCCGTGGGCTATACCTCCCGTAGCAACACCAGCTATAAGATCAGGCTTACCGTATTCATTAAGTATCAATTCAGAAAAACTCTGTCTAATGTATGTTCTTACATTAGGGTAAGACAACGTCTTTCTGTTATCACAATAAATGGGGGATTTCCACCCTGAAGACCAAGTAAAAGGATCTTTAGGCTGAAGCTTTACAGCTTTGATCTGTAATAGAAATTCCGCTATCTTTGTAGCATTATCAATGTCCGTAATCATGGTTGCAAATGTATAAAGTTTTTATCGATAACGCTTGTCTGGTATTCAAAAAGAACGAAAAGTTTTCAACGAACATAGGTCAGAATTTCCTACCTCACCTCGAGACAAAAGACTTACATGATTTTATAGCTCATCTTTCAGAAGAATCACGTTATTTTGAAAATGAAGACCCTTTAAATCAGCTAAAAAGTTTTTTTTCTAACTTCAATTGGATTGAAGCCGCAGGCGGAATTGTAAGAAACAACAAATTGAATAAGCATCTTTTCATTTTCAGAAATGGAACATGGGATTTACCTAAAGGTAAAATTGAAAATAACGAATCAGCAGAGTTCGCAGCAGTAAGAGAGGTACAGGAAGAATGTGGAATTGGAGACCTTAAAATAAAAAATCAACTTCCTCCCACCTTTCATGTTTATTATGGATTCAATAAATTCTGGATAAAAAAGACGCATTGGTTTGAAATGGTTACACCGGATCTTGCTCTAATACCTCAAACAGAAGAAGGCATATCTAGGGTTGAATGGTTAGAACAACTAGAGATTGAAGCGATTAAATCAGAAACATATGCAAGTTTGATTCAAATCATTGATAAAGCTTTTAAATAAAAGCAAAATCAACACGTCTATTTCGCTGTTTTCCTTGAGATGTAGCATTAGAATCAACCGGTTGGCTCTCACCCTTAAAATCGATCTCTAGTTTTTCAGGCTCTATTCCTCTTGACTTAAAGTAATCCTTAATCGCTTTTGCTCTCCTTTCAGACAAGCCAATATTATACTCATCAGTACCAACAGCATCTGTATGACCTGTAACCTGAACACGTAAATCATGAATACCACCTAATACTCTAGCCAACTCATTCAAATAATTGAAGTGCTCAGCTCGAATTTCAGATTTATCATGATCAAAGTAAATAGGCTCAAACTCAAAGTTCTCTCGTTCTTTCGCTAAAATCTCAGGAGCTGGATAACCTTTCTTATAATTTTCGGCAAACCGCTTTTTCCAAACGTGTGTTCCTTGAACACCTTTCTCTTTATTAATAGTCTCCTGGGATCGAAAAACAACAACTTTTCCAGAAGTATTCCTACAATCTGAACTAACAAATGAACCTTCTAAATATGCGGTTGAGTCTTGATATTCTAGCTTATAGTTCAACTTACATTTTGGAGCTTCTCTGCTATTTGAAGAATTGCGAACATAATCTTCTTTCAAAATCAACTCTCCATTTTTCAACTCTCCTTCAAAAGATTTAAAAGCCATTTCTTCTCTATCGAGCAACTCTATCCGGGTCCTACCAGATATACTTCCTTTTTCCTCCTGAATAAAAATATAAAACACATCAGCCTGTTCGTATGACTGTCCATTCTTGATGATCATGCCTTTCCATAAACCTGAAAAATTAGCTTGAGCAAAAGTCAATTGAGCAAGAGCAAGAAAACAGAAATTGAAAAGTATAACCTTCATAATACTTAAGTTATTCGTAATTTGTCAAAAAATGTTCCAAAAGGAAACCTAAAAAACTACTTTTGTTTTAAGATCTTAAACTATGCAACGTTTTCTTGTAATTCAAACTGCGTTTATTGGAGATGTCATTCTCTGCACACCCGTTATTTCTGAACTTAAACGTTTGTATCCTTCCGCTAAGATTGATGTGGTAGTTAGAAAAGGCAATGAAGCACTGCTCTCAAATCATCCGGACGTTAACTCTACTTTTGTATGGAATAAAAAATCCGGAAAATATAAGTCTTTAAAGCATCTGATTAGAACTGTAAGGGCTCACCAATATGATGAGGTGATAAATTTGCAAAGGTTCCATAGTGCTGGGTTGATCTGTATGTTTTCGAAGAGTAAATCTAAAGTAGGTTTTACAAAGAACAAATTTCCATTTATCTATTCTAAACGGGTAAAACATGATATCGGTGATGGAACGCACGAGGTGGAACGAAATTTACTAACTATTGCTCATCACGAAGGGGCAAAAAGTAAAAAAAGACCCTCACTATATCCTTCTCAGTCAGACATTGAAAAGACTATTTTATTGCGACGAGAGACAGAATTTTATATTTGCATGGCTCCTGCATCTGTTTGGGAAACAAAGAGACTACCCACGGAGCACTGGGTAACACTTGCTAAAAAGAAAGCCAAAGAAAAGACAGTATATTTATTGGGAGGACCTTCCGACCGAGAGCTATGCGAGGAAATAAGATTAGCGTCAAACCATAACAACATCATAAATACATGCGGAGAATTAACACTTCTTCAAAGTGCTGCTCTTATGAGAGATGCCACTATGAACTACGTGAATGATTCTGGGCCTTTGCATCTTGCTTCTGCTGTAAATGCTCCAACCACAGCGTTCTTTTGCTCTACTGTACCTCGCTTCGGCTTTGGACCGTTGGCAGAAAACAGTTCAATTGCTCAAATAAATACGGAACTTTCTTGCAGACCTTGTGGACTTCATGGATACAAAAAATGCCCCGAAGGGCATTTTAAGTGTGGTAAGAAAATAGAAATTGAAGGACTTTAAAAGCTATTTCTATTCGTTCTGATTACTTTTCTAACTGAACGAAACCATGCTTTTCAATAGTCTGTCCTTTAATCGTCGAAATATTCACTTTATAGAAGTAAGTTCCATCATTCAATACTCCACCTCCATCAGTTGTTCCATCCCAAGTAAAATCAGGATCTGTTGATGTTCTAATCACATTACCCCATCTATTTAGAATAACGATTTCGAAATCATCAATTATTTCCTTGGCCTGAATATAGTTAATGAAAAATTGATCATTTGCATTGTCACCGTTAGGCGTGAAAATGTTTGGGATTTCCACAATTAAATCCTCAAACTCAACAGTTATCGTAAGTGAATAACTACCCTCACAGCCCTCTGCCGAAGTACCATACAAAGTAACCGGATACTGACCTGGCTCTGTAAACACCTCTGAAACGGTATCATTTAAAGAATTTGATGTATTACCATTCGTGAAATCCCAGAAGTATGAAGTTGCTCCAGTAGATTGATTGTAGAAATAAACTTCTAACGGTGGCTCACCAATAACCGTATTACTTGTAAAAATAATATCAGGGTTTGGATTAACTGTAACCAACTCAGTAACTGTATCAGAGCAAGCTCCATCAGTAGTTTCTATAATTAAAGTTACATTGAAATCACCATCTCCAGGAAAAGTAAAGGAAGCATCGGTTGAATTCACAGTATCATTTTCAGCGGTTTCAAAAATCCATTGTGAATTTCCAAAGTTACCTAAAGACTGATTTTCAAAAAACACTTCTTCATCTTCACATACATTATTGAAATCGAAGTTTGCAAAAGGAGAAGGCTCAATAACAACTACAATTGTTGTATCTCCAATACAACCATCTCCAGAATCAACCGTTAATGTAACACTGTAGGAACCCACTGCACTAAATTCATGAGAAGGGTTTTGATCTGTAGATACAGCGCCTAAATCATCTAAATCCCAATCCCAACTTGAGATCGTATAACCAGGAGGCAGTGTTGTTAAATCGTTAAAATTAGTCATAGATCCCTCGCACAATGGGTCTGCAGTAAAATCAACATCAGGAATAGGATTCATTTCAAAGTTAATCGTATCCGTTGCCGTACACGCAGGAAAGTTCTGATCTACAATGTCGACCCAATACTGTCCAGTTGTAACACTTTGAGCTGTATTTGTAGTTTCTCCTGTATTCCATGTATAATCATAACTACCAGACCCATTCAAAGGATTGGCCTCTAGATCATAATCAATCAAACCACAGAAAGAAGTATCGTTTGGAAGATTTGCTTCAAGACTTGAATAAATAGTTATTGAAGCAGAGCAAGTATCAGTTGCACCGTCAGTGTATATAACATTGTATGTCTCGCTGTTAGCTCCTAGACATACGCTTGTATCTGCACTATTAACAGAACCATCTACCTCCCAATCGTAGTAGTACGATCCGCAAATTGTTCCGCTTAGAGAAACGTTATCAATTCCCCAGTGGTCATAAGTTGCACCTGAACCTACATCTTGAAACCATCTAAAACGAGTACTTGTAGTCAATGCTGGAGCAGGTAATGAGTAACAATATTGATTCCATACAGTTAAAGCTGGGTCATTACCTCCATTTGGATCTTGATAGTCAATGGTAACCCATGTCGTTCCTCCATCCGTAGAATACTGTATCGCAACTCCTTCATCAGTAAGGTCAGGGCCTTCACAGTTACCAGATCCACCTTGAGTAGCATACTTCATTTCAAAACAAATCGTTCCTCCACACGACACATCATAATCTGTCGTTTCCAGCTCTCTTGGTTGAGATCCTTGTCCGAACCATGCTGCGGCAGTCCCATCTGGTGGAGGCCCACATGGGTTGTTATATATTAATGAGGTATTGGCTGTCCAACCTGCACCAAGTGAGTTATTGTTAAAATCTGCCTCTAACAAAGGTACATCAGCCTCACCTACTGCTGTCAATACAACACAATCACCACATGCTATCGAATCCTGCGCTGAATCAACAGTTAAAGAACATTGTGATTTCGCACTGAATGAGATTACAAATAGCGTGAATGTCAGGAAAGTAAGTTTTATAGAATTGATCATAGGTAGTTAACTTTAAATGAAACAAGTGTGATATTTTTATCGGAAAGTTTTTTACCGCTATTTCCAATATTGTAATTCTTAAATAAGGTCAAATCTCTTCGTGTATTTCTATCCCCATTGATTACCTCTCCAGGCTTTAAGACGATTTCTTCAGAAAGGTCAGCTTTCTTTTCTTGACCTTTTAGCGAATATGTAATTTGAACATTACATCGAATAGTCTGATTTGATTCATTTTTAAGAGAAAAAGCGTAGTAGTCATAAAAACGATCATTCTTTTTATCCGACATGGTTTCTACCTCCGAAGTAGCTTTTAATCGTCCATCATCGAATGAAACGTTTCCTTGACCGAATACAGACCATGAAACTAAACAAAACAATAAAATTGTAAGGGAATATCCTTTCATCATAGAAGTGTGTTATTAAGAGATTAAATAGTGTAAAATTCATAATTACCAAATTTAGATAAGTCTGAGAAGAATAAAGACTATTTGGGAGCCTATTCTTATAATTTAACTAATAAATTCTCAATCGCACTAATATTTAACAAGTGGTCGTATCAAATGCTCCAGACCATTCACTTTTATTTCGTGCATCAATCTTAGTTGGTCTCCAAACTTACCTTTGGGAAAACCTTTTTCATTGAACCAAACGTAATATGGTTCAGGAATATCAACCAAAAAATGCCCCTTGTATTTACCAAAGGGCATTTTCATATTAGCTAATTTTATTAATTCTTGGCGATTTGTCTCTTCATTCATTTTTTAGGTGTATTCTTCAAAACCTCAAGTAAATACCCCCAAAATTTCTCAACAGATGATATGCTGACACATTCATCAGGTGAATGAGCGTGACGAATCGTTGGTCCAAAAGAGATCATGTCAACTGCTGGTAAATGTTTCCCTAGAATACCGCACTCTAAACCAGCATGACATGCCTTAATCTCTGGCTCTGCGTTGAAACGATTTCTATAAATTTCCGCCATCGTTTTTAGTATAGCAGAATCAGGATTTGGCTCCCAACCGGGGTAGTCACCAGTTTGTTCTACCTCTGCTCCAAGCAAATCGAAAGGACTTCTTACAGTAGTAGCTACATCTGTTTTTGTGGATTCAACACTACTTCTTTGTAATGATTTCGTTGTAAAAACACCATCCTTAATGATAACCTGCGCTAGTGATGAAGATGTTTCTACGAGATCATTGAATTTAAGGCTCATCTTAAAAACTCCATTATGTACAGCATTTAACGCATGTAACATTTCTAAACGTTCTTCTCCAGCAACCATCTGGTCAGGAGTGTCAACTTCTGTTAATTCAATTTCTATGCTTGTTTCAACAGGATCATACTCCTTTGCAAACATTTCTTTCATCTCCTGAACATGTTCTTTAAAACCTTCAACATGTCGACGTAACAAGGAAACAACAGCAACTGCCTCTCTAGGAATTGCATTTCTCAATCCTCCTCCTTCAAAAGAGTGGAGCATACAATCATTGGTAGCTAACGTCAGTAAACGTGCCATTAGTTTATTTGCATTTGCTCTACCTTGGTTTATATCCATTCCTGAATGACCTCCCTTCAAACCTTTTATTTCAACTCGAAAAGCTTGAGTATCCTCAAGAGAATATAATTGCTCA
Source organism: Brumimicrobium sp. (assembly GCA_965656195.1). Taxonomy (GTDB): domain Bacteria; phylum Bacteroidota; class Bacteroidia; order Flavobacteriales_D; family Crocinitomicaceae; genus Brumimicrobium. The sequence goes on from CBFHJL010000022.1 coordinate 32,589, forward strand.
TACTTATAATGCGTATTCGTATCAATACCTCCTGCACAACCAATGCTTAATTCATCGTCATCTTCTGTATCAAGATTCAGTAGGATCTCACCATCATAAAAAGAAGGGTCCAATTCTTTGGCTCCAGTCATACCTGTTTCTTCATCAACAGTAAACATCGCTTCTAACGGTGGATGATCAATATCGGTGGATGCCAGAAGACCCATTATCGTTGCAACACCTAACCCGTTATCAGCTCCTAATGTTGTTCCATCTGCTGTAACCCAGTCGTTGTCAATATGCATGCGTATTCCTTCACTGTCAAAATCAAAATCCGTTGCATTGTTCTTTTGGTGCACCATGTCAAGGTGAGACTGTAGAATTACCGTTTTACGATTATCCATTCCGCTACTCGCCGGCTTTTTAATGATCACATTACCGATCCTATCTTTGAGCGTTTCCAATCCTAGATTCTTTCCAAAATCAATCATGAATTGAATCACTCGTTCTTCTTTTTTACTTGGTCTAGGAACTGCGTTAAGATCGCAAAAATTTTCCCAGATTGCTTTTGGCTCTAAATTTCTTACTTCTTGTGACATTTACTTTGTAATTTTTTAGTCTTTAACTAGTTTTCTGTATTTCAATCGTTTTGGTGTGTGGTCCCCTAATCGCTTGCGTTTATTCTCTTCATATTCGGAGAAACTTCCTTCGAAAGAATATACCTGACTATCCCCTTCGAACGCAAGTATGTGCGTACAAATACGATCCAGGAACCATCTATCGTGAGAAATAACAACAACGCAACCTGCGAAGTTCATTATTCCTTCTTCAAGTGCTCTTAGCGTATTCACATCAATGTCGTTTGTTGGTTCATCTAACAATAGCACATTCGCTTCTGTCATTAACGTTAGCGCTAAGTGAAGTCTATTTCGCTCTCCTCCAGAGAGAACTCCGACTTTCTTGCTTTGGTCTGAACCAGCGAAAGCAAATTTTGATAAATAAGCTCTTGCGTTGATTTTTTGATCCCCAAACTCAAGAATTTCATGACCATCAGAGACAACATCATAAATTGACTTCTCAGGATCAAGATCACTATGCGCTTGATCAACATATCCTAATTTAACCGTCTCTCCTACTTTGAATTCACCTTTATCTGGCTGCAATTCATCCATAATCATTTTAAAGATTGTCGTTTTACCAGCACCGTTAGGACCTATGATTCCTACAATACCATTAGGCGGCAGACTAAAATTCAAATCATCATACAACAACTTATCTCCAAACCCTTTAGCTACATGAACTGCATCAATAACATTATTTCCTAAACGTGGACCATTTGGAATAGGGATCTCAAGATTTTGCTCTTTGTCTTTGGCGCCTTCAGACATCAATTTATCATAGTTATTCAAACGTGCCTTATTCTTAGCGTGTCTTCCTTTAGGATTCATTCGAACCCATTCCAACTCGCTTTCCAACATCTTCTGACGCTTTGAAGCTTGTTTATCTTCTTGTTCTAATCTCTTCGATTTTTGATCCAACCAAGAAGAGTAATTTCCTTTCCAAGGAATTCCCTCTCCCCTATCTAATTCAAGAATCCACCCTGAAACATTATCTAAGAAATAACGGTCGTGAGTAACAGCGATAACTGTACCTTTGTATTGCTCTAAATGCTGTTCTAACCAATGAATT
>CBFHJL010000023.1:0-33865 GCA_965656195.1 Brumimicrobium sp.
ATCCTTCTTCTCCTGCATTTGTGATGTCAAACACTTTATGTATACCTACAATATTTATAGCATATACGGGAGAGGCGTTAGATTACAAAATGCCACTTTTGAAAGCTTTGAACGTTGTTGATAAAGCAGCTGTTGAAGTAGCGAAATATTTCGACAAGAATGTCACAAAAGTGAATGCAACATTAGGGTGGGAACAAGAGTATTTCTTAATTGATAAGGCATTCTATAATGCTAGACCTGACCTATTAATGACAGGAAGAGTTCTCTTTGGACACCCACCTGCAAAAGGTCAGCAACTAGATGATCATTACTTTGGTTCTATTCCAGAGAGAGTTACTGCATTCATGAGGGATTTTGAAAGAGAATCAATTAGACTTGGGATTCCCGTAACAACTCGACATAATGAGGTAGCGCCAAATCAATTTGAGTGCGCACCTATTTTCGAAGAATGTAACCTTGCCAATGACCACAACTTATTGTTGATGGATGTTCTTGAGAAAGTCGCACGTAAGCATGACTTAAGAGTAGTACTGCATGAAAAGCCTTTTCCAGGTCTTAATGGATCAGGTAAGCATAATAACTGGTCACTAGCAACCGATACTGGTGTGAATTTATTGGCTCCGGGGAAAAACCCTAAGAGTAATATGCAGTTCTTGACATTTTTCATCAATACAATTAAAGCAATTCATGACCATGCAGATTTATTAAGAGCTTCAATAGCCAGTGCTTCAAATGACCATAGACTAGGTGGGCATGAGGCTCCGCCAGCTATAATTTCTGCATTTATTGGGTCTCAATTAACACAATTGCTTGATGATTTAGAAGAGAATATCAAGGCCGGTAAAATGACACCGCAGGATAAAACAGAATTAAAACTGAATATTGGAAAGATTCCTCAAATTTTACTTGACAATACGGATAGAAACAGAACTTCACCTTTTGCCTTCACGGGTAATAAGTTTGAATTTAGAGCTGTAGGATCTTTAGCAAACTGTGCTCAGCCAATGATTATTCTGAACACTATAATGGCAAAGCAACTTCAGTTGTTTAAAGCAAGTGTAGATGCTCGAATTAAGAAAGGAAACTCTAAAGATGAAGCAATTTTAAAAGAGCTTCAAAAGCTTATTAAAGAGTCAAAAAATATTCGTTTTGAAGGAAATGGATATGGAGAAGAATGGGTGAAAGAGGCAAAGAAAAGAGGGCTAAGTAATATGAAAGATGCTCCAAGTGCTTTGAAAGTTTGGGAGCGTAAAGAAGTAATAGACCTTTTTGAAGAAATGAATGTTTTCTCGAAGCGTGAGCTATTAGCCCGTCAAGAGATTGAGTTTGATAAGTATGTTCTTCGTATTCAAATAGAAGCACGTTTAATAGGAGATTTAACTCAGAATCATGTTATTCCAGCTGTTATTAATTATCAAAATAGATTAATTCAAAATATCCAAGGCTTAACAGCGATTTTAGGTAAAGATGCTGAGGCTGGTATGAGTGCTCAAAAATCCCTCCTCTCTGATTTGTCTATTCATTTGAATAAAATGCAGGATATTTCTAGAGAAATGTTAGATAACAGAAAGAAGGCCAATAAAATTGAAGATATCCAAAAGAAGGCAGCGGCGTATAGAGATACTGTTAAAGTACATTTTGATGAAATAGCTTATCATACTGATAAACTAGAAGTTCTTGTAGATGATGAAATATGGCCTTTCCCTAAGATTAGAGAAATGCTATTCACAAGCTAGAGAGACTTTTAAATATTGTTATAAATGCTGATCTTTTGATCAGCATTTTTTTTTAAAGTTGAATCATCTTCATTTATAAAAAAATAAGTTTAATGATCCAATGAACCTTTTTTATTTTATCTTGTTTAATTAATAACCGCAAAGGTTAAACAATATGTTGACTAAAAGGAGATATTATGACAACTGAGGTAACAAAATTATGGCACATTGATGCAATTGAATTGTTAGAGGGAATTCCTTACGAAGACAAAGTTGCATTTGAGAAATTGGTTACAACGCGAAACCACAAGAAGAACGAATACATCTACAAAACTGGAGAGCCATCTAGTGAGATATGCTTCGTAGTGGGTGGAAGAGTTAAAATTGGCAAACATGCCAACAATGGAAAAGAATGCATAAAGCGTATTGTTAATGAAGGTGAATATTTTGGGGAAATAGGAGTCTTAGACAGAATAGAAAGCGACAAGCGCAGTAATTTCGCTCAGGTGATGGAGCATGATACAGTTGTTTGTTCAATGCCATACGAGAGTTTTCGAAACATACTAAACAGTCATAGGGTTCTTCTGGATCGAGTTATCCACAATACTATTCAAAATCACAAAAGGATAGATAGTCGTTTGGAGTCTATCATGTTTAAAGATGCACGTACTCGATTGATTGAGTTTGTTAAAGAATTGGCTGAAGATATTGGTATGCCTGTAGGACACGAAATGCTCATAAAACACAGGTTAACACACCAAGAAATTGCTAACATAACTGCTATTTCTCGCCAAAAGGTGACGACTTTATTGAATGAGTTGAAAAACGAGGGTCTAATTCACTTAGAAAGAAAATCTCTGCTTGTTCATGACATGGGACTGCTTAAGTAGTTGTGGGCATTAACCCACGTCGTTCATGGCCATGATAATAATTTCAGTAGCTTTAGTTGCTTCTTCAAGTGTAATTGTTAAAGGTGGACTTAGTCTAAAGCTATTAGGGTGAGATAAAAACCAGAAGCTTATCAAGCCTGCGTTGAGACAGTTGTCAACGACTTTGCTAACAACTGCATCGTTTTCCATATCTACAGCAAACATTAATCCAACTCTTCTTACTTCTTTAACTAGAGTGTGTTTTTTTATTTCATGTTCAATAAATGCACCGATACTTTCGATTTTTTCAAAATCAATTGTACCCATTACCTCTAAATTCGCCGCGGCAGCTGCGCAGACAACTGGATGACCTCCAAATGTTGTAATATGTCCCAAAATTGGGTCGTGCGACAATAGGTCCATTTTTTCTTTAGCGCTAACAAAAGCGCCGATTGGCATTCCACCACCAAGAGCCTTGCCAAGAGTTAGAATGTCAGGTGAAACTCCAAAATGATCAAAAGCGAATAGTTTCCCAGATCTACCCATTCCACATTGAATCTCGTCAAAAATTAATTGTGCTCCCGTTTCGTTGCATTTCTGGCGCAAGGCTTTCATGTAATCAATACTAACGCATCTTACACCTGCATCACCTTGTATAGGTTCAATGATCACAGCAGCAGTTTTCTCCGTAATGTGATTGAGGTCTTCCAGTTTATTATGGTGTATGAAAGAAATACCTGGCAATAGAGGTTCGAATGGTTTCTTTTTAGCTTCGTTGGAGGAAATACTTAGTGATCCATGTGTGCTGCCATGGTATGCTCCATAGCATGATATAATTTCTTTTCTTCCAGTAACTCTTTTGGCTAACTTAAGAGCAGCCTCATTTGCTTCTGTTCCCGAATTAACTGTGTATACAGTGTTCAATGTTTCAGGTAAAAGAGATGTAAGTTTTTCAGCAAAGTCAAGTGGGGTGTCTTGAACGAACTCGCCATAAACCATGACATGCATGTGCCTATCGACTTGGTCATGAATAGCTTTCACAACTTTCGGATGATTATGTCCTATATTGTTTACGGCAACACCGGCAATCATATCTAAGTATCTTTTACCATCTTTGGTATAGATATAAGAGCCTTTGGCATAATCTACTTCCAAAAGGAAAGGAAAAGGACTTGTTTGTCCCTGGTGTTTTAAGAAACGTTCCTTTTCGGAATCTCCCATCTTGAATCTTTATTTTCTTGCTATAGCTCGTTTAGCAGCTTCTATAATATTATTACTAGAAATATTATACTTCACCATCAGATCTGCAGGTTTTCCGCTCTCACCGAATGTATCATTTACACCGACATATTCTTGAGGAGAAGGGTTATTTCTAGATAAGACTTGTGCAACTGAATCACCTAGTCCTCCGTTTATCATGTGTTCTTCAGCAGTGACTACACAACCCGTTTTACCAACAGAATTAAGTATAGCCTCTTCATCAAGAGGCTTAATCGTATGCATGTTAATGACTTCAGCATCGATTCCTTCTTTTGCCAATTCTTGAGCAGCAATAATAGACTCCCAAACTAAATGCCCACATGCAATTATTGTTACATCCTTACCACCAAAAATAAGTTGAGCTTTACCAATTTTAAACTCATCATTTTCACCTACGAAAATCGGAACTTTTGGTCTACCAAATCTTAAATAAACAGGACCTTCATGGTCTGCAATCGCTTTTGTTGCTTGCTTTGTTTGATTAAAGTCAGCTGGAACAATAACAGTCATATTAGGAAGCATTTTCATCATACCAATATCTTCCAATATCTGGTGAGTGGCTCCATCTTCTCCTAATGTTAAACCAGCGTGAGAAGCACAGATCTTAACATTTTTCTGAGAATAAGCTACAGACTGTCTAATCTGGTCATATACACGACCTGTTGAAAAATTCGCAAAAGTACCTGTGAAAGGAATCTTTCCTCCAATAGTCATACCTGCTGCTATGCCAATCATGTTTGCCTCTGCAATACCAACTTGAAAGAATCGTTCTGGGAATTCGTTCTCAAATGCATTCATTTTTAAAGACCCTGTAAGATCAGCACAAAGTGCTACAACATTTTCGTTTTCTTGACCTAACTCTAAAAGTCCTTCGCCGAATCCTGAACGCGTGTCTTTTTCTCCTAATTGATCGATCTGCTTATCCATTATAAATTGATGATTATTGATTTGTTCGAAAATATACTAAATGCTTTAGATACTGTGTAAGTAGCTGATTTTAAATGCTTTTTTCTGTATACCACTTGATAGTTACCAGGGAGTAATACAAATTCATTTCGGGTAGAGTTTTCATTCAAGTCACAGACCCATTCGTATTGGTTGTTTTCCTTTACCTCAAATATTTGACCTACCACAAGTTTTGTTCCTTTCAATTTAACAGTTCCAGGTGCGTCCAAATATACTTTGGCAGTAGCACTCTGTTCAATCTTAACAGTTCTATATCTTCTCGGAAGTGTTAAAAGTTCCAGGTCATATTCACCAACAATATATTTTTGTACTTCATCAAATTTTTGTGTGTTAATCGTTTTATGTTTTCCTTTTTCCATAACTCGAACATCAATATAATTGTTGCTCGTAGGTCTGTCAAAGTTAACTTGAAGCATGCCTTGAGGGGTGTCTAACTGGATGATGTTATGCGTATTCTTTTGTATGGAAATATTGTTTTTTCGTTGTTCAGGAAGTGTCTTTACGACAAGGTCATATTTCACACTTGGATCTAAAATTAATGTGTCTGGAAGATTGCGCTCATTCAGTGTGTGCGTAAACGTATATTTCAAATTGTTGGTTCCCGACTCGTAAAGTAGCATGGTTACATTTGTTTCCTTAGGCGTTCCATAGATGGTGTTCAGATTGATTTGAACAGTAGTATTCACCAATGCTTTATTTACGATTTGTGATAGAACATTCTTAAATGCTATCGGGCTTTGTGCTGATTTATAATTTCCAAAGCAATTGAATTGATCAAGGTAAGACATGTCCATGCCTAAACCTATAACGAATGGGCTGATCGTAATCCCTTTTGCTCTTAATTTATCTGCAATCACACAAGGCTCGTCATCACAAGCTTCTACACCGTCAGTAATGAGAATGATAATATTTCTAGAGTCTGCATTTGGAAAATCCCCAGCAGCGGCTTCCAATGATCTAGCGATCGGAGTTGTTCCTTTCGCTCTCAAAGCCTTGATTTTATTAAGTATTATGTCATGATTGTTGGCGGAAAAAGGGACTTCTAGCTTCGTGTCAGCGCAGTCTTGATAGGTTGCGGTAACCGGAGATTGATGTCCATATACACGTAAAGCAATTTCTAAATCAGGAACTCCTCTTAAACTATCAATCGATTGAGAAAGTATTTTTTTAGCTGTGATGAAACGAGATTCACTGCCCCATTTCTGGTTCATAGAATTAGATGCATCAAAAACGAAAAGAATTCGCGTTAGATCTTCCTGGGAATACAAAATTCCACTTATCGATATAAAAAGAAATAACACTAATCGTTTCATGATAATTGCTTTGAGACGAATTGACTAGTAATCTCCTAACGTTTCTTCTAGTTGATTTAACGCACTCTGAAGTTGCTCTTCGTTTGGTGCAGCACCATGCCACTTGTGAGTCCCCATCATGTAGTCAACTCCCTGACCCATTTCAGTTCTCATTAGCATCATAATTGGCTTTCCTTGTCCAACGAAGGACTTAGCTTGTTTGAATGCTTGTCTTAGAGATTCTATATCATTTCCATCTAATTCAATAGTCTCCCATCCAAAAGCTTGCCACTTTTGTTTTAAATTTCCTAGAGATAATACATCTTCAACGTCACCATCTATCTGACGGCCATTGTAATCTACCGTAGCTATTATATTGTCCATGTTGTGCGCAGCAGCGTACATTGCAGCTTCCCAAATCTGTCCTTCTTGTAATTCACCATCTCCATGTAATGTATAAACAATAGAGTTGTCTCCGTTGAGCTTCTTTGTTTCAGCTGCACCAATAGCCATAGATAATCCTTGACCTAAAGATCCAGATGCAGCGCGTATTCCTGGTAGATTTTTATCTGTACTTGGATGACCTTGAAGTCTAGAGTTTAATTTTCTAAATGTTGCTAATTCTTCCACAGGAAAGAAACCAGCTCTTGCTAATGCACTATACCAAACTGGAGAAATATGTCCGTTAGAAAGGAAGAATAAATCTTCACCTTTACCATCCATTTGGAAGTTTTTAGGATCATAATTCATCACTTCATGATAAAGTATTGTAAAAAAATCTGCACAACCTAACGAACCTCCGGGATGTCCTGAGCTTACGGCTGCAACCATTCTTACAATATCTCTTCTTGTTTGCGTGGCTAGATCTTCAAGTTTCTTCGTTTCCATAACTACTGTGCTGAAATTGTTTTGATTGCAAATCTAGGGTTATTTTAGAAGAATTGATGTCCGATACGACCATATTTTATCACTACTTTTGCACAGTATGTGTATAAATAGTAAACCATTATTCGAACTGCTTAAAAGTGCATCAGATCGACTAGATGATTCTTTCTCATCGCGTGAAAAAAAACACATGATCAGAGAGTTGTTAATGTCATACTCTTCGCTTACAAGTCAACAAATTATGTTGGATAGAGATTTAGTTGTTGATCGTCAAATTGTTGAAAAAATTTACAAATCTATTGATGAGATAAATGGTGGTGAGCCTTTCCAATATGCACTTGGGAAAACGTTTTTCTTCGAGCATGAGTTTAAGGTAGACGCTAGAGCATTGATTCCTCGTCCTGAAACAGAAGAGTTGGTCCATTCGATTGTTGAATTGAACAAGAGCCATGATTTGCCGAAATGGAATGTATTAGACGTTGGAACTGGTACTGGATGTATAGCGCTAAGCCTTAAACTTGCCTTGCCACACATATCAGTCACGGGTATCGACATTTCTATTGATGCTATTGGCCTGGCAAAAGAGAATGCTGAGCTATTGAATGCTGATGTTACTCTAAGCGTAAAAGATGTTTTGTCCATGAATGATAATGGTGATTCTTATGATTTAATTGTATCCAACCCTCCCTATATACCTGAAAAGGAAAAGTCTACAATGAAGAGTCATGTAGTAGATAAAGAGCCTGAATTGGCACTATTTGTTGAAAATGACAACCCTCTTTTGTTTTATACTAAGATCGCCGACTTAGGTTTGAATATGTTGAAAAATAGTGGATATCTTGCTTTTGAGGTGCATGAAAACTTAGCTGAAGACGTAAAGAATTATCTATTTTTGAAGGGTTATAAAAATATTTCGATTCGGAAAGATTTACAAGGAAAGGATCGAATGGTTTTTGCTCAATTTGTCAATTCATGAATAAGGAAATAGCTAAAGAAAAGATTGATAAGCTTTCTGCTAAATTGGCTTATCATAATCATAAGTACTACGTAGAGAATACCTCTGAGATATCCGACTACGAGTTTGATCAATTATTGAAGGAACTCGAAGATCTGGAGTTGAAGTTCCCTGACTTGGCAAAAGATAATAGTCCAACGAAAAGGGTTGGGGGAGATATCACTAAAAAGTTTAATACGGTTGAGCACGAATACCCAATGTTGTCATTGTCTAACACCTATTCAGAGGATGAGATCGTTGAGTGGGAGCAGCGTGTCAAAAAAATGATTTCTGGTGATATTAACTATGTTTGTGAACTAAAATATGACGGAGTAGCAATAGGTATACGTTATGAAAACGGTTCATTTTCTAGGGCTGTTACGCGCGGAGATGGATCGAAAGGAGAAGATGTCTCCGCTAACGTTAAGACAATACGAACCGTTCCATTGCAGCTTCAGGGTGATCATCCGGATCAATTCGAAATTAGAGGAGAGATATTTTATCCGTTAGCACAATTTCAAAAATTGAATGAGCAGAGAGAAGATAATGGTGAAGAACAATTCGCTAATCCAAGAAACACAGCATCGGGAACGTTGAAACTACAAGATTCTTCTGTTGTTGCGTCTCGAGGGCTTGATTGCTTTTTATACGGAGTTTATGGAGATGATCTTCCTGCTGATGGACACTATGAATCAGTTTTGAAGGCTGGTGAATGGGGCTTTAAGATACCAACTCCTTCTGATAGATATCTGGAAAGAACCAATTCTATTGAAGGGATTATGAACTTTATTCATCATTGGGATGAAAATAGAGCTGACCTTCCTTTTGAGATTGACGGTGTGGTTATTAAAGTTGATGATTATGGCCAACAACAAGACTTGGGGTTCACTGCCAAGTCTCCTCGCTGGGCAATTGCGTATAAGTTTAAAACTGAAAGAGTCAGTGCGCAATTAGAAGAGGTGACCTATCAAGTTGGAAGGACTGGAGCTATAACACCCGTGGCAAATCTTACACCTGTTGCTCTCGGTGGTACAATTGTGAAAAGAGCTTCGTTACATAATGCTGATCAGATGGAAAAGCTTGATCTCTATGAAAAAGACATAGTCTATGTTGAGAAAGGAGGGGAGATAATTCCAAAGATTGTTGGAGTAGATGAAGAAGAGCGAGATAGTGAAGCTCTGAAAATTAATTTCATTACACATTGTCCAGAATGTAATACTGAATTAAGGAGAGTTGAAGGCGAAGCACAACATTATTGTCCAAATGAACTTGGTTGTCTACCTCAAATTACTGGAAGAATCATCCACTTTATCTCTAGAAAAGCTATGGATATAGATGGATTGGGTGCGGAAACAGTAGAGCAACTTTTTCAGAAAGGATTAATTAAGAACAGTGCAGATCTTTTTAGTTTAACACATGAGCAAGTTGCAGGGCTAGAAAGAATGGGAGATAAGTCAGCAGAAAATCTAATCAATGGATTGGAGGCATGCAAGCAAGTACCTTTTGAACGCGTTTTATTTGCACTAGGTATAAGGCATGTAGGTGAGACTGTTGCAAAAAAGATCGCTAAGGCTAAAAAGAATATCGATCAGATTATCCTGGCTTCATATGATGAGTTGATTGCAATTGATGAGGTTGGAGAGAAAATAGCGATAGCAATTCAAGAATACTTTGGCTCTGAAGGGAATAGAGAGATTGTAGAACGATTAAGATCAGCAAATCTAAAATTTGAAATTGAAGAGCAGGAGCTTTCGAGTAATACTCTAGAAGGAAAATCTATCGTTGTTTCAGGTGTTTTTCAACGGGTATCTAGAAAAGAGATTAAGCAACTGATTGAGCAACATGGAGGAAAGAACGTAGGAAGTATTTCATCTAAAACTACATATGTTGTGGCAGGAGAGAATATGGGGCCTGCGAAGCTGGAAAAAGCGAATAAGCTTGAAATCGAAATATTATCTGAAGATGAATTCTTAAGTTTGATAAGATATGATTAATACTGCTGAAAAAGAACATATATATGATCGGGTCAGTGACTTTTATATCGTAATAAACTGGATGTCAGACGCTGAGTTCAACAGTTCCCGAAAGAGGGTAGAGTGTGAATTGAAAGAAAAGAATCTTCTTTTTATATTGATTGCAGACGAAGAGGTTAGGTCTAAATTTGATCAGGAACCAAATATTACGGTGCTGACAAAGAAGTCCTTTGATCTTATGGGTAAACCAAAAAGGTCTGAAGATTTTCAATTTTTAGCTACCAATGATGAAAAGGTCATAGTTTATTTTTGCACGGAAATAAATAAACTTGTGAACAAGTTTCGAAAAACCGTAAGCCATGGTATACACGTGAGTTATATGAATGAAAAGATGACTAATTTTGATCTTACATTTCGTGTAGACTTGGGCAATGAGGAGGCATTATTGAATCAGACGAAGAAATATTTAAAAAGATTATAGAATATGAAATTTGAGGGAACAGGTGTGGCATTGGTAACACCATTTGATGAGTCAGGTAGTATTGATTCAGCAGCATTAAGAAAACTCGTTAATCATCAAGTAGATAATGGGACTGACTTTTTAGTGGTGATGGGAACTACTGGTGAAACGGCTACATTGACAGCTAAAGAGCAGGATGAGGTCTTATCTATTGTGATAGATGAAAATAAACAAAGACTACCGATCGTACTAGGAATGGGAGGTAACAATACTGCTGATTTGAAAGAAAGGATGTCTAATTTTGATACTCCTGGAGTAGATGGGTTTTTGAGTGCTTCGCCACATTATAATAAACCTTCTCAACAGGGTATTATTGAGCATTTCAAAGCGCTGGCTCAAGTATCGAAGCTACCAATTATCTTGTATAATGTTCCAGGTAGAACAGGGAGTAACATGACTGCTGAAACGACTATTGAATTGTCTAAAGTTGAGAATATAGTTGCCATGAAAGAGGCTTCAGGTGATATGAATCAAGTTATGGAAATCCTGCAAGGGGTTGATCCCGATTTTACAGTGCTTTCAGGTGAGGATGCTCTGACTATGCCGATAACAGCACTTGGAGGTGGAGGTGTCATTTCAGTTGTTGCAAATGCTTTCCCAAAAGAATTTTCTTTAATGGTGAATGCTGTAAAGGAAGGTGATTTAAAAGTTGCTAGAAAAATTCATTTTCAATTGCTCAAAGTTACAGGTTACTTTTTTGAACAAGGCAATCCTTCAGGTATCAAGTATTGTCTAGATTGTTTAGGGATCTGTAATTCTGTTTTAAGACTTCCATTGGTTGAAATATCTGAAGACCTGAAACAAAGAATGATGAAAGAGCTGAAAGACAAAGAATTGATTTGATATGGATTCTTTAATTCATTAGGAATTAAGGCAAAAATGGTTAAATTTGACTCATAACAAATGAACATTTATATGAATAAGCTAACACTTATAATTTCTTCTGTACTGCTGATAGGTGCGTTTTCTTGTAAGAACGACTCAGAGGAGAAGAAAAAAGTTGATATTCCAACCGAAAATCAAGAAGGAAATGAAGGTCAGGATAGGGAGCCAAAGAATGAAGTGGTTTACTCTATTCCTTCGCCAAGTGAGCAGTATGACCTACTTAGAGCGCTCGGAGGAGAAGTTGATCCGACGACTGCAAATGAATTGTCGAACATGTCTGAGTACACAAGTCGCGAGAAACTTGCAATGAACTTCGGTGTATACTTGTCAGATGCTTCATACATGATGCGTTATGATCAAGGTAAAAAGGTTTTCCTTGATTACGTATCTACTTTGGATAAGATGGGGCAAGAGCTTGATATAACCAAAGTATATGGTGAAGATTTATTGAAAAAAGTTGAAGAGATTGGCGCGGATAGCGAAAAACTTTTTAATCTAACATCAGATAACTATTTGACCATTTATGATCAGATGATTGCGAACGATAAAGGGGCTGAATTATCAATGATTCTTGCGGGCTCTTGGATAGAAACCATGCACATTCTTTTTAATGCCTCAGGTGAATATGAAGAAAACTTTGAGATTCAGGAATATATCGTAGATCAACGTTATGTGATGGAAAACCTGATTGGATTTGTATCCGACTATAATGAGGATGAAGGAGTGAAACAAGTAGAAATTTACCTCAAACAGTTAAGTGAAGCATACAACAAGCTTGATTGTAAAGAGTCTTCTTTAGAGGTTGATAAGGGAGAAGGTGAAATGATCATCCTTGATGGGGGTGATGCATGTATTTTCACGGAAGATTCTTACAATAACCTAAAGTCATTAATCAACGAAATCAGAGGTGAAATCATCTCGTAAAACTGAGTAAGATATGTTAAGAATTATAGGAATATTTATCGGGATTTTATTTTTGTCATCCTCAGTTGCTATTGCACAATGTCCTCGTCCATTTGATGTGATTCAGGCAGACTACAGTGAAGGTTGGGGGGATAACTCTCAGTCTAAGTCTGGCCCTTTACGCCCAGGTGATACTTACGAAATGAATATCATTGCTCAAGGTGGTATGCAGTATAGAGTAACTGTAGTTTCAGGGAATGACCAATTTTCAAAAGAAAATGTGGATTTTCAACTGGTGGGATCTGAAGTTCGTAAAGTCGAGCAAAATGGTAAAATGACCTACAAGAGAGTTGATGTGGTTTTTTATGACTCTGAAACGAGTGATGAAAGTCAGCAAGCGGTATTCTTTTCAAGAAGGACTAAAAAACTTGAAGTACGCATTAAACTTAAGGGAGCAGAAGATTCGAAGCTCGTGCAATGTGTAGTTGTATTTATTGAAGCAAAGCGTCCTGAAGAACTAGGATTAAAATAAGCAAACAAATTTATGTCAATATTTGAAGAGCAAAAACTTGCTCTGCTGAAGGATTATTTAAAAAATGATCCAAAGTGTGTAATTGTTGCCCATAAATCACCAGATGGTGATTCTATAGGTAGCTCACTTGGTTTATTTCAATATTTAAAAAAGAAAGGTGTTAAAGTGGATGTTTGTCATCCAGACCCAGCGCCACATTTTTTGGAATGGATAACAGATATATCTTCTATTTATAATGGTGAGGATCATTTGTCGGAAGTTACAAAAAAGTTGAATGAAGCAGATTTGATATTTTGTTTAGATTTCAATGATACTGGAAGGGTTGGTAAGATATCTGATCTGTTAAGAAACGCTAAAGGAAAAAAAGTGATGATTGATCATCATTTAAATCCAAGTGATGAATTTGATCTTACGTTTTCGGATACAAGCGCGTGCTCAACAGCTCAGTTAATCGTGGAGTTAATTTTAGCCATGGGGGATGAGTCATTCCTTGATGAGGAGATAGGAACTCCTTTGTACTGCGGTATAATGACAGATACAGGTTCTTTTAGGTTTTCGAGCGTTACTGCAGAAACACACGAAATTATAGCGAAATTGATCAAAGCGGGAGTTAAAAACTATGTGGTTCATGAATCTGTGTTTGACACAAATACATTAGATCGATTGAAATTAAGGGGGTATACAATCAACGAAAAGCTAGAATTATTTAATAATGGAGAAACTGCCATTATGAGTCTTACCAAAAAAGACTTGGATCAATTCGATTATCAGAAAGGAGATACAGAAGGTCTTGTTAACGTTGGATTATCGATTGTTGGTGTTACTCGATCAATATTTTTGAAAGAGAGTGATGGAATAATTAAAATATCTTTCCGTTCTAAAGGAAAGGACAATCCGGTTAATATTATAGCCCAGGAAAATTTCAGTGGAGGTGGTCACGCCAATGCCGCAGGAGGTAAATGGGAGGGAACGATGCAAGAGGCAATTGACAGGATTAAAGCAGTTCTTTAATTGTGTTTTTATGAAGTTTTTAAATGTAGTTCTTATTGGATTAACGTTATTTTGCTTTGCCTCATGTGAGGAAGAGCATCCACAGAAGCCTCTTGAGCCTAATTGGAGTCAGGAACAATCAACAAAACTAAATAAGCGCTTTACTGAGGAGGAGGAAATCAAGATCAAAGTTTATTTGAAGCAGCGGCCTGAATGGGAAATGAGTAAATCAGGTACGGGTCTTCGATACTGGGTTTATAACGATTTAGATGGCGAAACAGCGAAAGAAGGAGATAGGGTAGATGTAGAATTTGAAGTTCAAAAGCTAGATGGAGAAGTGATTTATAAAACAGAAGATGGTGAGCTCAGCTCCTTTAAAGTTGATAAAAGTGACGTAGAGACTGGTGTCATGGAAGGAATCAAATATATGTCAGAAGGAGATAAGGCTAAATTGATTATTCCAAGTCATATCGGACATGGTTTATTGGGTGATATGAACAAGATTCCGCCATTACAAGTACTAGTTGTTGATTTAAAACTCGTAAAGATATACTGATATGAAAATTGTTTTATTCTTCGCTTTTAGTATTGTTTTATTCTCTTGTAATGTTGAGGGTGTAAAATCTGATGAAGAGAATAAAGAATTAGATGAGCAACTTGCTAACGATACGACTTCCAATCAGACTGAAACTAAGACAATTGATGAGGTAACTCAAGAAGAGGTGCGTCAAGATTCTGTTTTATTGGAGAATGGAATAAGAATTACATGGTTTAAGAAAGGAGAAGGGAAGAAACTCAAAAAAGGAGAGGTCGTAAAAATTGATTATCGAAATAAGCTAGAGGACGGAACTGTTTATGATGGGAACCATCTTGTAAAACGTCCTTATCTTCCTTATACAGTTGGATGGGGGCAACAAACACCAGGTTGGGATATTGCGATGAAGCATTTGAGAGTTGGTGATGATGTAGATATATTTATTCCTGCGAATCTTGCGAGAGGAGAAAAGGGAATCAAGGGATTAGTTCCTCCAAATTCAAATAATATTTTATCGCTTCGAGTGCTCGATATAATGGAGCCGATAAAAGAGGTTGATGGAATAAAGATCTGGAAAGTAGATGAAAGGAAGCAGCCCGGAGACTCTATCAATTTTAAAGATGAAGTTTATCTTGATTATTGGGTGAGTTCAACTTCTACACCAAGATATGATAATAGCTATCAAAGAAGTACACCTTTTCATTTAGTTATGGGCGATGGGAATATCGTTCCAGGACTTTATAAAGCACTACATTTTGCGCGAGAAGGCGATAAATTGTTGGTTTATATACCATCTCACGAAGCATACGGTGATAAAGGACTGAAAGAACTCGTAAAACCAGGTGAGGATTTACTTTACGATATAAGAATAGGTAAGGTGGTAAAGCAAAAATAGTTCAAAAGTTATTTATATTTGTTAATAGATCGGGATGTAGCTTAGTTCGGTTAAAGTGCTCGTCTGGGGGGCGAGAGATCGGAGGTTCAAATCCTCTCATCCCGACAGATTTTTTGACGAAGGAAAAAGATCCACAGGGATCGGGTTTGAACCTTCAACCTGAGGAGTTGGCGACGAAAGCACCGACCGGAGTGGAGGTAATCCTCTCATCCCGACAGATTTTTTGACGAAGGAAAAAGATCCACAGGAAATCCCTTTTGTTGTTGGAGTCTTCAAGTCGTTATATATATTGTGAAAATTGAATGTCGAGATGAACTTTGAAATAAATACGGATGCAGTTGCTCTAATCGATTTGGAAGGAAACACCTTTAAATGGTCAGAGTTGAGTTCGGAGCAAACGAACCTTATTCTATTTTACAATACGAACTGTCTCGGTTGCACTGGTCGAGCTATTCCTTATGGTTATGAATTATCTAATAAAAACAATAATCTTAAGTTAATCGTGATCCACGTTAGTTTGGGTAGACGAAAAGAAGATATTGATGAAATAAAATCTGTGTTTACGGGCGGAGAGCCACCTTTTCCAATTTACAGAGATTTAGAAAATCGACTTTACGAAGATCTAAATTGCGAAGGAACTCCACATTGGTTCATTACTAATAAGAAAGGTGAAGTGTTGTACTCTATATTTGGCTCTCAAGAAGGAGCGAAGTTGAAGATTGAACTCGCTCTATCGGAGCTTTTGCCAAAGTTTTCCTAGCAATTCTGTTTACAACTTTTAACTTTCCTTATTACTAGTTAATGGATAACCTTCTATTTTTGTAGTCCGAATTATATGCGCTAAATGTTAAAGATGCTTAGATTATTGACTTTACTATCCTTCTTGTGTTTGATTTCTCATGAGATGATGGCTCAAGAAGTCGTGGATACGATAGATACTCCTAAAGGTAAAATGGTAGTCTATGAAAATAGAACATGGGAGTACCTAGAAGATATAAACTTTGATGGTGTATTGAATGAAGCGGTTCATGAATTCTTTAGCATGGATACCTCTTACAATTATACCTGGCCTTGGGATATAAATCAATGTTATTCCTCTAATAAACAGAATGATCTTCAGCAATTGAAAGATACACTATGGGTCTGCGTAACGGACTCTCTTTATAAGAATTTTGTAATGCCTTTTGACGGAAGGGTAACTTCACGCTATGGATATCGTCGTGGAAGGTACCACAATGGAATAGATATAGATCTTCAAACCGGAGATAGCGTTGTGGCCGCTTTTGATGGAAAAGTGCGATATGCAAAGTATAACGATGCTGGATTCGGTAACTTAGTGGTTATACGGCACTATAATGGTTTAGAAACGTTTTATGCTCATTTGAGTGAGCTTGATGTTGTTCCAAATCAAGAAGTGAAAGCGGGGGAGTTAATAGGTAAAGGAGGGAATACAGGCCATTCATATGGGTCTCACCTTCATTTTGAAACGAGATTTTATGACGCACCTTTAAATCCAGAAGAAATAATTGATTTCAAGAAGAAGTGCGTTCGAAATGAAAACTTATTCATTCATGCGGGATTATTTAGGCCAGGTGCATCACCATCTTATGCTGCCATTGCTGGTGGAGGAGAGGCTTACTATCGAATTCGAAGTGGAGATAATCTAACACGAATAGCTAGAAAGCATAAAACTACAGTAGGGCAGATTTGTAGACTCAATAAAATTCGGCCTACTACAACCCTTCGCGTGGGAAGAACGCTTCGAGTTCAATAATTTACTTTTTGTTTTCTATTTATATTCTAGTTTTTTTAACTATCTTAAATGATGATGAAAAAGCGCAGGTTAATTATATCTATTGATGGAGGAGGAATCCGAGGAATTCTCCCATTAATGTTTTTGAGTCAGTTTAATCGTTTAATAATTAAAGAGCGTATAGGAAACTGCATCAATGATAAGATAGATTTTGCTGCTGGAACCTCGACAGGTGCTATTATAGCTGCCTCAATGCTTTTGAAAGTTCAAAATAAGTATGCCTTTCTTCCTGAGAACATCTTAAATTTGTACGTGACTAAAGGTCCTCAGCTGTTCGATATTAAACCTATGAGTGAAAGGAAACCACAAGTGTTAAATGCTATTTTAGAGGCTACTTTTGGTGACATTAAACTAAAGGATATTCCTACTTATTTTTCATTCGTTAGTTATGATCAAAGCAAAAAAGAACCATTTTTATTCGTCAACCACAATGAAAGATATAGAGAGGTCTCATTAGCTAAGGCACTTGCTGCTTGCAGTGCTATCCCGGGTTATTTTGCTCCGGTAAATCTGGATAACCGAAAATTAGTGGATGGCATAGAGACGAATAAGAATCCATCCTATTTAGCATACAAAAATGCCAGGCATGTGTTTCCAGATGATGTTCTGGTGATGTGGAGTTTTGGAACAGGTCAATTGACTGGCGAAAATTACGACGATATTGAAAAACGTGTTGATGATACGCATAATGAGATGATTGATATAGCGCAACAAGATAGACACTTCATTTACCATAGACTTCAACCCGAGTTAAGAACGGCAGATCAGGCAATGGATAATGCTTCTCCTGAGAATATTCAGTGTTTAATGGACGATGCTGAACATTTTCTTAAGTTTCATGAAAAGAGACTTTCTGCATTAATCGAAGAGTTCAAGAATATCAGAGCCGGGAGGTTATAAAAAGAAAAAAGCCGCTCCAAAGAGCGACTTCCATTCATTAACCTGTAGAAGTTAATAATTGATCCGTTGTCTATATAACGCTCATCTATCTACAAGGTTTCACTTTTTATTTAATTTTTTTCAAATAATCCTATTGCTTCAATATGACTCGTGTGTGGAAACTGGTCTACTAAGCTGATTTTTTTTGTCTTGTAGCCATGCTCTTCAAGTGTTTTTATATCTCTTGCCTGAGTAGATGGATTGCATGAAATGTAAACGATTCGATTTGCATTAAGTGCAATAACCTTAAGTAATGTCTTTGGCGCTATTCCCGCACGTGGTGGATCTAAAACGATCGTATCGATCTTGTTAATATATTCTGGATACTCACGCAAAAACTTACCTACATCTGCCGCGTAAAAAGAGATGTTCTCAATTCCGTTCCGTTTAGCATTTCGTTTAGCATCTTCTATAGCTTCCTCAACGATGTCTACGCCAATAATTGATGCTTCTTTCGTTCGCTGAGACAATAACTGACCAATGGTGCCAGTTCCACAGAATAGATCCATTACAGCTTTATCGCTAAAGTCTCTATCTCCTTCGAAAACATAGTCCAGAGCTTTATTGTATAATCGTTCTGCACTCGCAGGGTTTGTTTGAAAGAAACTCTCCATACTGATTTCAAACTTCAATCCATGAAGATCTTCTATAACATGATCACTCCCAAAAACCAGTGTGCAATTCCCATTTTCAATTTTCGCTCGATCAGCAACATTGTCGTTAACGGTATGCTGAAAACCAGCAATTCGATCACCCATATGTTCTTGAAGAAACTTTCCTGTTGCATCAAGGTCAAATTTCTTGATTCCTTGAGATGATGTCACAAGGTTGATCAATAGTTTATCTTGATCAAATGATTTACGTACAACAATATGTCTGAAAAAGCCTTTTTTCTGTGGCGGATGCCATGCAGGTAGACCACTAGATTTTAAATGGATCCTGAATTCTTTCAGGAAGTTCTCCCATTCTTCATCAAATAGTCCTGATGCTTTATTAAGAGACTCAACCTTCCACCATGTTCCTCTGTGTTTAAAACCTAAAGCAAAAGCATCATCAATCTCTTGATCGGTTTCAATATCGTGCTCAATACTGGAGAATGAATACTCCATTTTATTGCGATAGAAGTAATGTTCTGGCGATGGAATGAATTCATCAAACAAAGTGTCGATGTTTTGCAGGTCAGCCAATCTTCTGTACACCTCTAATGTTACCTCTTTCTTTTTCTCTTCTTGAATTGCAGGAGGGACGTGAATGTAAGGAGCTCCACTTATCTCCTGAAATTCTGATTCTTTTTCAAGTGGTGAACGTTCAATTACTTTAAGTAATTTACATTCAGCATGTCGTTTACGTTTTTTAGAAACTCGGGCTTCAACTTTCTGACCAGGAAATGTGTTCTGAACGAAAACTACAAATGATCCATTTTCATCATGTAGTTTTGCAATTCCTTTCCCGCCAAAAGCGAGGTCCTCAATATCAACAGTAATGACTTCAGCTCGTTTAATCAACGTCTATAAAGTTTTAAGATTATTTATTGTAATACCTTCCTAAAGAAGTCCTCGAATAATTCCTTTTTCGCTGTCTTCAACAAAATCAATAACCATTGATTTCAATGCAGATTCTTCCATTTCTTCCTTCAGACAATTGATACCTTTAGAAATGTTATTGTTTTGTACGAATAACACGCGATAGATATCTTCAATTAACTTAATATCATCATCAGAGAAATTTCTTCTTCTCATTCCAACAGCATTAACTCCTGCGTAACTCAGTGGTTCTCGAGCTGCACGCACAAAGGGAGGAACGTTTTTGCGAATCAGGCTCGCCCCTGCGATAAAAGAGTGTGCTCCAATATGCATGAATTGTTGGGCAGCTACTTTCCCTTCTAGGATAGCAAAATCATCAATTTGTACGTGACCAGAAAGTCCAGTATAATTAGCAAGGATAACATTGTTCCCAATGATACAGTCATGAGCAATGTGCACATATCCCATAAGCAAACAGTTGTTGCCGATAGAGGTTTTCATTTTATCTGTGGTACCTCTATGGATAGTAACACATTCCCTTATTGTAGTATTATCTCCAATTTCAACAGTTGTATATTCACCCGAGAACTTTAGGTCTTGCGGAACTGCTCCAATCACTGCTCCTGGAAATATTTTTGCATTCTTTCCTATTCTGGTTCCAGGGTATATAGTCACATTTGGTCCAATGTGAGAACCTTCGCCAATATGAACATCATCATATATGGTTGTAAATGGTTCAATTGTTACATTATCACCAATCTTTGAATCTGCTGAAACGGAAGCTAAATTACTTATCATTCTCTTCTTTGTCTTTTACGACTTGAGCAAGCATTTCAGCTTCAACTACAAGTTTTCCGTTAACATAACCTTTTCCTCCCATATTAACAAGTCCTCGTCGCATTGGTGAGAGAAGATTAAGTTCAAAAACGATTGTATCGCCCGGAAGTACCTTTTGCTTGAATTTAACGTTATCAATCTTCATGAAGTACGTAGAATACAAATGAGGATCTTCAACTTTACTCAATGAAAAAATCCCACCACATTGAGCCATTGCCTCAATCTGAAGCACACCTGGGAATATAGGGTTTCCAGGGAAATGGCCTGTGAATTGGGGCTCATTCATCGTAATATTTTTAACTCCTACAATAGAGTCTTCAGTAATTTCCATTACTTTATCGACAAGAAGAAATGGGTACCTGTGAGGTAGCATTTTTTCGATGTCGTTGATATCGTATAATGGGTCTTTTTCTAGATCAAATTTCCTTGGTGCAGACTTTTGTTTCTTAATCTGCTCTTTCAATACTTTAGCAAATCGAGTATTTCCTGAGTGACCAGGACGTGCAGCTAGTATGTGAGCTTTGATGAATTTTCCAACTAAAGCTAAATCACCTACAATATCGAGTAGTTTGTGGCGAGCAGGTTCGTTTTGGAACTTCATCTTATAATTGTTCAAAGTACCAATTCCTTTGATCTCAACTTTAAGATCTTCTTTTCCTAATAGCTTAGCTAATCGATCTAGCTCTTCCTGTTCAACTTCTTCGCGCTCTACAAGTACGATGGCGTTATCTACGTCACCCCCTTTGATCAATCCATTTGTTGCTAGATATTCAAGTTCGCGTAAGAACACGAAGGTTTTACATGGTGCTATTTGCTCTTTAAATTCATCAATCTTGTAAATTGTAGCATGCTGAGTTCCAAGTACAGGTGAATTGTAATCTACCATTACAGTCAAGCGATATTCCTTGTCAGGAACAGCAAGAAATTCAATTCCCTTTTCAGTATCTTCCCATGGAATGTTCTCATCAAGTTCCAGGTACTCTCTTTCAGCTTTTTGCTCGTCAAAACCAACTTGCTCAATGGCATTCACGAAAGGTAAAGAACTACCATCCATGATAGGAATTTCAGGTCCTGTTAGTTTTATCAATGCGTTATCTACTTGCATACCATATAGCGCAGCAAGAACATGTTCTGTAGTATAAATCTTTACTCCATTCTTTTCAAGGGTAGTACCTCTTTCTGTTGAAACTACAAGATCAGCATCAGCATTTATGATAGGTTCTCCGTCTAAATCTACACGTTGGAATTTATAACCGTGATTCTCAAGTGCAGGGCACAATTCGATGGTTACTTTCTCTCCGGTGTGCAATCCAACACCGATTATTTTTACTGATTGCTTTAGCGTTCTTTGATTTTCTGCCATTTTACCTTTTTCAGCGTAAATAAGTATGTTTACTTATTGTCAAGTTCATTAATTTTCTTTACGATCATTGGAAGTCTTCTGAATCCAATGTATGCTCGTTTAAAGTCTTCGATTGGAATACCCGGAGACCCCATAAGTGTAGTGTCTGGTTTCTTAACAGACCCTGGGATGCCAGATTGAGCAACGATCTTAGTGCGATCAGCTATCTTAATGTGTCCACTAATTCCCGCTTGTCCACCTGCCATTACGTTTCTACCAATCTTCGTTGAACCAGCAATACCAACTTGTGCCGCCATTGCTGAATTCTCACCTATTTCAACATTATGTGCAACTTGCACTAAATTATCAATTTTAACTCCTCTTTTTAATACAGTGGATCCCAAAGTAGCCCTATCTATTGTACTATTTGCACCGATGTCTACATTGTCTTCCAGGATGACATTACCGATTTGAGGAACCTTCTGGAATTCTCCATTTTCATCAGGAGCGAAACCAAATCCATCAGCGCCAATTACTGCTCCTGCATGAATCAAACAATTCTTTCCGATTACACAATCGTGATATATTGATACGTTGGGATGAATAGTAGTTCCGTCATCAACCTTAACATTATCGCCAATAAAACTATTTGGGTAAATTTTCACATTGTCTCCAACTACCGCGTCTTCTCCAATATAGGCATTCGCACCAATGTAGACCTCTTTACCAATTTTAGCCGATTCAGAAATAAAAGCATTCTTTTCAATTTTCGGCTCTTTTTGACGCATTTGATTATATACATCAAGCAATTTAGCAAAGCAACTGTATGCATCTTCAACCTTTACTAGTGTAAGTGTATTTGGAAGTTCTTTACTGGGAGCAAAATCATTGTTTACAATAGCAATTGTGGCTTTTGTAGAATAAATGTGCTCTTCGTATTTTGTATTTGCAAGAAACGTAAGTGTACCAGGTTGACCCTCTTCGATTTTAGAAAGACCTGAAACCGTTGCGTTTTCATCTCCTTCTACCTGTCCTTCTAGTATACCTGCTATTTGTCCTGCCGAAAATTCCATTCTTCAAAAATATAAAAACAGTTTAAGTACTTATCTCTCTTGTCGACTATTTTTTAACAGCCTTTTATTCATTACGTACGATTTGATTGCGGATAGCAAATAAAATACTTTTCAACGGGGCTGGAAAGTGCATGAATGTTCAGGTTGTCAGCAGCTTTACTTACGTCTATGATCTCCCCACTTTTCATGAGTAAATTAATATTTTCTTTCTCCTCATTGTACGCGTTATTCCTGAGGACGTCTGTATGCACGAAATAGTTGGACTCCTCGGCGGAAATATTCAGATGTTTTTGAATCTTTTCTTTTTCTTCAGCTATACGTTCTTCGGAGAATTTACCGTCCTTAATTTCAATCTTGAATAATTGTCTGTTGACGAGTTGTTTTGACAACGTAGAAAGCACCTTATCATCACAGGTTTGCCATACTTTAACAGCTCCAAGTATATCACTATCGTCGAGTTGTGCAAATTGATTCAATAATTCTGGATTCTCTTTGAAATCCTTCAACTCAAAATCATTCTTTAAGAACAAGCTAAAAGAAGGCGTCGCAAATAATTCTATACCCGATTGTATAAGCGTTTTTGCTCTTCTCAAGACATGCGTTAACATTACTTCTGACGAAACCACTGTCTTGTGCATGTACACTTGCCAATACATAAGCCTTCTGGCAACAAGGAATTTCTCAATCGAGTAAACTCCTTTCTCCTCTACAACGAGTTGATTGTCTTTTACATTTAACATTGCAATGATTCTATCACTGCCGATCACACCTTCAGAAACCCCAGTGTAAAAGCTATCTCTGTTGAGGTAGTCCATACGGTCCATATCCAATTGACTAGATACAAGCTGGTGCAAGAATGATTTTTTGTAGCGATCTTCAAAAATCTCGAGAGCAAGGTCAAGAGCTCCATCAAACTCTATGGATAAACGTTGCATGAATAGACTTGAGATCTGTTCATGATTGATATTACGTACAATGTCGTGTTCAAGCGTATGACTAAATGGACCGTGTCCAATATCGTGCAGTAAAATGGCAATCAATGCACCTGTTTCTTCTTCTTCAGTAATTTCATGACCTTTTCTTCTCAAGGTATCTATCGCTTTCATCATTAGGTGTGTCGCACCAAGTGCATGATGGAAACGGGTATGAAGTGCTCCTGGATAAACAAGGTGAGACATTCCCAATTGTTTTATTCTTCGGAGTCTCTGATAGAAAGGGTGTTCGATCAGATCGAAAATTATATCGTTCGGCAAGGAAATAAAACCGTAAACCGGGTCGTTAATAATTTTCTTTTTGTTATTTGTCTTTCGATTTGGGCGCAAATCTGTAATTTTAAAATCGATGTAAAATTAAAAATAATCAAGCAATGCAAGTGAAAATTCTCTGGGCTGACGATGAAATAGACTTACTTAAACCACATATCATGTTCTTAGAACAGAAAGGATATGAGGTTGACACTGTTCGCAGCGGCGGTGAAGCAATCGAAAACTGTGAAGAGAATTCATATGATATTGTTTTTTTGGATGAGAATATGCCGGGTATGTCTGGACTTGATGCTTTGTCAAAAATTAAAGAATTAAAGCCACTTGTGCCCGTTGTTATGATTACCAAGAGTGAAGAAGAATCCATAATGGAAGAAGCTATTGGTGGTAAGATTGCAGACTATTTGATCAAGCCTGTCAATCCAAATCAAATTTTATTGAGCATCAAGAAGAATCTGGATCAGGGGAAACTTGTTTCTGAACGCACAAATACCAACTATCAGCGTGAGTTTCGACAGATTGGAATGGAGTTGAGTGATAATCTCAATGCTGAAGAATGGATGGCCATGTACAAGAAGCTTGTTTATTGGGATATTGAATTTGCAGCACTGGAAGATAAAGGGATGCAAGAGGTGTTGACCATGCAGCTTCAAGAGGCGAATAACCAATTTGCTCGATTTATTGAAGATAACTATCTCGATTGGATCAATGGAGTAGAGGAAGGTCCACAGATGCTGCATACATTATTTAAAGATCGAATTCATCCAAAACTAGATAAACCGACATATGTTATTGTAATCGATAATTTGCGTTATGATCAATATCAAATGCTTCGACCAATGTTGAGTAAGTATTTTACGCTCGATAATGAAGAAATGGTTTACTCTATTTTACCTACGGCAACGCAATACGCCAGAAACTCATTCTTCTCTGGACTACTTCCTTCTGAAATAAAAAAGAAGCATCCTGAATTATGGGTTGACGAAGATCAAGAAGGAGGCAAGAACAATCATGAAGAAGATCTCCTGAAGAAACAATTAGCCCGATTAGGAAATGGTTCAAGTGTAGGTTACCGTAAGATTACAAATTTGAATGCAGGTAAAAAGCTTGTTGAGAACCTAAATCAATTGGATCATAATGATTTAAACGTCATTGTCTACAATTTTGTTGATATGCTTTCTCATGCAAAGACAGACATGAAGGTGATCAAAGAACTTGCTGATGATGAAGCCGCGTACAGATCACTAACAGAAAGTTGGTTTGAACATTCACCGTTACAAGATATTTTAAAGAAAATTGCAGCCAAAGGAGCACAGGTAATGTTGACCACTGACCACGGAACAGTGCGAGTTGATAATGCGGTGAAGATCGTAGGTCCAAAAGACACCAATACCAACTTGCGTTATAAAATTGGTAAGAATCTAGACTACAAGGCGAAGGAAGTTTTTGAAGTGCAGAATCCAGATGATGCGTTTTTGCCAAAGGATAATATTTCGACTTCATACGTATTCTGTCGAAATAATGATTTCTTCGTTTACCCAAATAATTTCAATCATTATTCAAATCACTTTAAAAACACATTTCAACACGGAGGAATATCTCTTGAGGAAATATTAATTCCGTATGTAGAAATGACGCCTAAGTAGTATATTTGCTACAAATCTTTGAGATGGAAAAAGAGTTTTACGCTAAGAAAGAGTCTGATCTTATTCACATAAGTACAGAATTCCTAAATGAGTTCAAGGATCAATCAATTTTTGCTTTCTATGCAGAGATGGGTGCAGGTAAAACTACCTTTATTCGTTACCTTTCTAAAGCCATGGGGATTGAAGATGAGGTAAGTTCTCCTACATATGGTTTCGTCAATGAATACATCAGTCCTTTTTACGGTTCCGTTTTTCACTTTGATGTTTATAGAATAGAGTCCGAAGATGAGGCTTATGATATTGGGATGGAGGAGTATTTATACAGTGGAGATAAGGTTTTTATCGAGTGGTCTGAAAATATTGATAACCTTTTGCCTGAATCTTGCGTAAGGATATCTATAACTAAAGACGACGAAGGTGGTCGACGTATAGTAGCGAAAGTATGAAAACGGATCCAGCGATAATTAGAAACCTCATGAAAGAAGGGCGTTTACTTCCTCAGGAAGAAATGCTTGAAATAGCCCGAAGAAAAGGAAGTTTGAATATAGGAGTTCCCAGGGAAGATTCATTTCAAGAGCGTCGAGTCGCATTGGTGCCAGAAGCTGTTTCCTTACTCGTTGCAAATGGTCATGAGATCAAAGTTGAGACCAGAGCAGGAGAGAACTCTAATTTTTCAGATAGAGAATATAGTGAAGCTGGAGCTCAGATCGTCTATGACCGTAAAGAGGTTTTTCAATGTGATATCATTTTTAAAGTTTCTCCTCCAATCGAAGATGAGGTTGAAATGATGAATACAGGTCAAACCTTAATTTCAGCTTTGCAGATCACTATGCAACCTAAGCAGGTGCTAAAGAAGTTAATGGAAAAGAAAATTACCGCCATTGCTTGGGATTATATCCGCGATGATGATGGACATTTTCCAGTTGTGAGAGCAATGGGAGAAATAGCAGGTAATACATCAATATTAATCGCTGCTGAATTGCTCAACACATTCAAGGATGGAAAAGGAGTGATGCTTGGAGGAATTGCTGGTGTCCAGCCTACTGAAGTTGTTGTCCTTGGAGCCGGAACAGTTGGTGAATATGCTGCGCGCTCTGCAATGGGCTTAGGTAGTTCGGTTAAAGTATTTGATAACTCATTAGGAAAACTACGACGTTTACAGACGAATATTGGTCATCGAATTTATACATCAATCATTCAGCCCAAAGTTTTAGCTAAGGCACTCATGCGTGCGGATGTCGTAATTGGTGCTATTCGTTCACCGATAGGTAAAACACCGTGTATCGTGAATGAAGATATGGTAAGTAATATGAAGTCGGGTGCGGTGATCATTGATGTGAGTATCGATCAAGGTGGCTGTTTTGAGACTTCAGAGATTACAAATCATGAATCTCCTACTTTTGAAAAGTATAACGTAACACATTATTGTGTTCCAAATATAGCTTCACGTGTTTCGAGAACTGCATCTTTTGCAATTTCAAATATCTTTTCTCCAGTATTGATAGAGATGGGTGAGAAAGGGGGATGCAAAGAACTCATCAAGAAAGACCATGGATTTAGAAGTGGTGTCTATATGTATAAAGGAACCTTGACCAGCGAAATTCTCGGTAAAGTATTCGACCTTCAATATAAAGAAATCGAGCTTTTACTCATGGGGATGTAAGTAATCTCGTATTTTTGTAAAAAAAAGTATGCGAAGCTTCTGGAAGCGATTAAGAATTTATCTCGTTGGATTCACTTTAGGATCTATCTTCGTTTTTTTCTTCTTTAAAAATCGTGGTTGCTCCTGGACCCCTCAAAATCGAGTGAAGAATGCAATCATTGATAAAGTTTTGGTGATTCCAAATAGTGAGAAAGAAGCTCATCCTGAATTGAAGGAAATAAATGCGGCTGAGATTATGGCCTTCCTTGCGCAAGGAGAGGTGAATTTCGGAGAAAGCTTAAAGGAGCAAAACAAATATCCTAAAGTATATGTCGTTGAGTTGCAAGATAGCATGCCTAGTAGATTGCAATTTAACTTGTACGAAGATAGTTACGTGTCTGTAATTCACTGGTTGGACAAAGACGAAAAACCAAGACGTTTTGAAAAACTTGAGGGGTATGGTGACTTTTTGAGACTGCCGAAAGATTCTGCTATTGTATTTATTGATCGCTCAAATTTTGCACAATGTAAAGCACGTGGCCTAGCATCCAAGGAGCAAGAGGACCTAGTTGAAGCCTTAAGTAGCTCAGGAAAAATAAATTTTGATAAGAGTGATTTGACCTTGACCAAAGCAGAGCATTACATTGAATTTACTCAAAACGACACTTTAGAAGTGGAAGCCAAGACGATCTGGTACGAGTCTAGAATTACCTTCAAAGATTTTATCTGGGATTACAAACTTCCTTGCGATAAGTAATATTACTTGTACTGCTTTTTCGATACAGGATTTCGTTCTCCAGCTTCTATTGGGAAGTCGAGATGATTCACCTCTGGCGTTACAGGACATGAATATCGGTGCGAATAAGCACAATAGGGATTGTAAGTACTATTAAAGTCAATTATCATGGTGTCCTCTCCCTTTTCTTTGTAGACTTCAACATATCTTCCTGCACCGTATGTAATGTCTGGAGCATTCGAGTCTTTGAAAGGGATGAATAAATAATCTTTGTATTCTTTTCCTTTGAGTTCGAGATTTTGATACGCTGCCAAACGAAACATTCTGTCTTTGTATTCAATACATAGCCAACCGTATCTTCTATACATGGGTTGACGTTCGGTAGAGGTAGGCATTTTAAAGCGCTTTCCCTTGTCCTTGATGAGGTGAGCTTCGATTCTCCAATTCGTATCTACTTGGAAGTAAGATAAGGAGTCGATCCCTTGTTGTTCCAGTCCATTCAATAAATAGTCAGTGGTCAACAACTTCTTATTGAACGCTTTTCTAGACTCAACTATACTATCCGTATAATTATCCTGTGCTGAAACGGTCAATACCACAAGACCGGTAAATAGCAATGTGATTAAACTTTTCATTTACGAGCTCCAAATATTTTACTACCGACACGGATCATATTACTTCCTTCCTCGATAGCAATTTCGTAATCACCACTCATTCCCATGGATATGATGTTGAAATCATCATTGAATTTAAAGAAATGACTTTTGAAGACCTCAAAGTAATTGTTGAGGGTTCTGAATTCATCTTCTATTCGTTCTTTATTCTCAGTAAATGTAGCCATTCCCATGACTCCTCTGATGTTTACATTTTCATAGCCATTCATCGCTTCACTTTCCAGCATCTCTTTGGCTTCTTCAAAATCGAAACCAAATTTAGAGTCTTCTTGCGCGATATGAAACTGCAATAGTACGTCAATCACACGATCCGCTTTTTTCGCTTCTTTATTGATTTCTTTTAAGAGTTTCTGTTTGTGCACTCCGTGAATGAGAGAAACATAAGGAACCAAATATTTTACTTTGTTGGTTTGTAAATGACCGATCATGTGCCATTCAATATCGTCTGGCAGCTCCTCCGCTTTTTTGGTCATTTCTTGCACTCTGTTTTCCCCAAATATGCGCTGACCAGCGTTATAAGCTTCCATCAAGTCCTCGTTCGGCTTCGTTTTGGAAACAGCAACCAAGGTAACATCTTTAGGAATTTCTGATTTTATTTTTTCTAGATTCTCTTTGATCATTCGTCTATCTTGTAAATCGTTAAACCACTTCTCATTTTTGGCTCTACCCATGTTGACTTCGGAGGCATGATCTGATGTGCATCCGCTACCGCTTTCAATTGGTCCATTGTCACTGGAAAGAGTTCGAACCCTACAGTGTAAACATCATTGTCGATCGCTTGTTCAATTGCACTTTTTCCTTTGTCTCCACTCACAAATGATATACTGTCGTCTATCTTGAGGTCTTTGATGCCTAATATTGGATCTAGAATGTGTTTTGTTAAGATCTCCGCATCAATTGCATTAACCGCATCTTCAAAATCACGGTACTCATCTTTTAAACGGAAACGGTACCATTTCTGATCTAGGTAGATATGAAAGACATGAAGCTCTTTAATGTTCTCCTGTTTGTTGATTAGATCAATTTCAAATACCGCTTTACATTTCTCAATAAATTCATCCGGAGATAAACCATTCAGTGATTTACAGATTCTATTGAATGGTAAAATCTGCAAACGTTCTTCATCAATGAAAAAACTCAAGAATGAATTGTAGTTCTTTTCAGGAGAATAATTTCCGCGTTCTTTGTGTAAATCAACAAGTCGAACGGAAGAAGCAGATCGATGGTGACCATCTGCAATATACACAGCTTCAATTTCTTCATATGCACGCTGTAACGCCTCAGTTTCCTTTGGAGTTGTCAACCATAATTCATGTGTCGAGGTGTCAGTTGTTGCAAACTCATACTCAGGACGTTGTTGAGTTATTTTCTCCAGGAGATCATCTACTTTTTCACTTTTACGATGACTTAAAAGCACGGGTTCCGCATTAAAGCCAACTATATCCAGGTAATTGGTGAACATTTCCTCTCTGGAAGTTAATGTGGCCTCGTGTTTTTTAATCAAATCGTTTTTGTACTCTTCTGCGTTGGCACCACCTATAACTCCTAAAAATGCGTGATCGCCTTTCGTTTGTCGATAGACATAGAGTTGTTCATGATCATCTTCAACAAATATTCCTTGTTCTTTAAACTCTTCATAACGATGCTTGACTTTGTTAAACCGTTCTGGAGAATTCGGAACTGTTCTGTTGTCGTCTTCTTCAAAGAATTCAGGATGTATAATATGGATAAAAGTATAAGGGTTAGATTCAAGCTTGGCTGCCAGAATAGATGATTTATACGTAGCAACTGCTCTGGAAGCTACCAGGTGTGCTTTATCCCTAGTAGGGCGCACAGCTCGGAAAGCACTAATTTTTGTCATATTTCATCAATCATTTGTTGATCCTAATACAAGGAGTTCAAAGATAAAAAAATGCAGCTAGGAAAACAGGATCTTGATTGGTGAGTGTGCTGATTTCTTAAGCTTGTTTGAATTCCTTACTTTTACAGTATAAATCAAAGCTTTTGCCTAAGTCCCTAAAAATCATATCGCTTTCTTTATTTAGCTTACTATTAAGTGGTCAGCTTTCCGCTCAGTATGGCTTTCAACGTGTGTACGGATCTGCAGAACTTGACACAATTTCCTGTATCCGAGACATCACCGTTATAGACAGTACCATATATTTTACGGCAGGAGGAACGTTTAGCTCTGGTTACGGACTTCGTTTGGGAAAAGTAGATGAGCAGGGAGATTTGGTTGAAAAAATGGAATACGATATTCCTAATCATTTTCAACGAGCACTCTTTAGTGATGTTGATGTGGATACCAATTTTCGAGGGAACTTTGTGAACGTATACAGAAGTGAAGATGTAAATAATGATAACCGAGGATTTCGATTAATTGAATACAGCAGGAATGGGAACATTATTTTTGACTCACTGTATACAAAAATTTACGAAGAAGATTCTTTGTACATCTTTGATCGATCTAAATTAATCCACTTGCCTGACAGCTCATACATCGCTGCTCTTAATATTAACGATCTGAACACTGAAAATGCTGATGGGTCTGGAGCTATTCTAATAAAGATTAAATATTCGGGAGAGATTATTTGGGAAACTCCTATTTATCCACCATCTCAAGGAGGAGAAGGAGTTATTGGATTAAGTTTAAACCTTACCAATGACACAATTTTATTTCACTATAATCATTATTATTTAGCACCAACCACCATTTTCCACGAAAGCTGGGCAAAGCAGCGATACGTTTATCTCGATACGAGTGGAACCATTTTATCACAGAAGGTTTTTCAAGATGGAACAAATTGTTCATCCTGGGGTGAGGTAAATTCTGAGTTGGATAATCATTACATCCATATGTATTATGACTCTGAAGCAAAATTTGATGAGGATAATAAGCCATACTACGATATGACACCTGTAATATCAAAATTCCGAAAAGATAATTTTGATATTGAATGGAAAAAAGTAATCTCCGACGTATTTATAGAAAATTATGCATCGATAAACTTGTCCTCTCGTCGACTTAGATTGAATCAAAAAAATGAAATTATCGCGGCATACATGAATTTAGAAAGGCTTTCACCTGCAAATACTGTTCCGGTGGTTAGTCCTTTTTACGTAAATATTCTAAGCTTGAATCAAGAAGGTGAACAACAGTGGATTAGAAAACACTATTATTACCCAATTGATTCAATAAGGGATCCAGTTTATGAAATTCATGATCTCGAGATCATGCCTGATGGTGGTTATTTTTTAGGGGGACAAGTAATTCAACAAGACAGTATTTCAGCCAATAAACCCGGTCGGTTTGCTTATTTGTTACGCACCAACTGTCTCGGCTTTCTATCTCCTCCAACTGCTCAATACAGTTATACCAATGAAGGAAACGAGGTGCTTTTTATCAATAACTCCATGAATGCAGGAAGTTATTCATGGTACTTTGGAGAGGGCGATACTTTGCATACTGGAGAAAATCAAGATTCTGTTTACCATACTTACGAATACGGAGGAGAATACGATGTCACACTCATTTCTCATGGTTGCAATGGTGAAGCCGATACGGTTACGTTAACCATCAATGTCGAACAAGGAGCGTATGGAAATATAGGCGATGATTACTTTACCATTTACCCCAACCCAGTTGAACATGGTGGGTTGATCACCGTTGAAACGGGAAATGTAGAGGATGCCGAACTATTCTTTTTCGATGCACAAGGCAGAAAAGTGAAGGAGGTTTATTTATCCAACGAAAAAAGCATTTATTTCATTGAGCAAGCATTTGCTGCGGGTACTTATTCTGTGAGGTTGGTCAAGGAAAGTGAAGTTGTGCAGGATGAGAAGGTGGTGGTGCAATAGAAAGAAATTAAAAAGTACATGCAGGAGAGATATGTCTCTTTATAGCTCATCGGCAATGTTCCTTGACTCATAAGAATGATTTGGATTACTCTTGATGTAAACTATTTGTAGATCGTCTCTTTTATAATATCGTTAGACATAATATCACGACTAAACAATTTAAAACAAGAAGAATAAGTATCTTTGGTTTAAAGTTTGAAATGAAACTCATTCACTACATTTTGGTTTTTCTTTTCGTGAGTCAAGGATCCATTGCTCAGGACGTCTTGTTATTAGAAAAGAATATTGAGGAGAGATCAAAGGATTCTGCTTTGGTGAGCGATCTTGTCAAATTGAGTGTGTTTTATTTAAAAAAGGATTCGATAAAGACTATTCACTATGCTCAAAAGGCGTTGAAAGTATCTAAAGATTATTCCAAGACTTTGATAGGCGAGGCTTCAAAAAATCTGGGAGTATCTCTTTTTTATTGGGGTGATCAAACAAAAGGAACTGAATACTTTCAAGAAAGTATAGCATATTTTAGACGCAAAAATGATTCTTTAAGTGAATATGATGCATTGGTCGGTCTTGCATCAATGTACCAAAGAGTAAATGAAGAGAATAAGGCAGTTGTGATATTGAAGGATTATCTGTCAGAAAATGGGAAAAGCAGTCATTTTAAATTTTTGATTAACAATAGACTTGGTTCGATTACGAAAAGTATAGGTGATTACGAATTGGCTATGGAGTTTTACAACCTTTCAGAATCCTACCTTTCGGATGTAGATACCTCTCTTATTGATGTGAAGTTAGCCCAAATTTCAAATGATAAGAATAGAGGTGTGATTTACAGAACGAATGGAGAATATGATCAAGCGGATCACTATCTAAACAAATCTCTAAAACAATCTATACAAATTGGATCTAAGCGTTGGATGGCAATCAACTATAACAGTATGGCACTCATGTATGAGTTAACAGGAGAAATTGAGAAAGCCATAGATTATTTTGAAAAGTCATTGAAAATAAAAAGAGAATTAAATTACGGTTCAGGTGTTATAACGACACTAACAAATCTTGGGAACTTATATAGACAGCAAAAGGATTACTCTACATCATTGTCAAAATTAGAGGAGGCGAAAACGTACATAGATGAAAACACACAGCTTTCCAGAAAGGCTCACAATGCCATAAATTTTTCCAAACTATATAACGATATGGGGGATTTTGAAAAGGCTTATAAAAACTTATCCCTTTATAATGAGTTAAGTGATAGTATTCAAGGTGAAGAGAAATCACAATTGGTAAGAGAGTTAGATGCTAAATA
>CBFHJL010000024.1:0-31370 GCA_965656195.1 Brumimicrobium sp.
GAAGTACATATCCACAATATTCGGGATTACTCAACAGATAAGCATAAAAATGTTGATGATTATCAATACGGTGGAGGTGCCGGAATGGTAATGGCAATACAACCAATAGCTGATTGTATAACAAAATTGCAACAAGAAAGAACATACGATGAGATCATTTATATGACTCCTGATGGTGAACTATTTGAACAATCTAAAGCAAATAATCTTTCCCTAAAAAAGAATCTTATCATTCTTTGTGGCCACTACAAAGGTGTAGACGAACGCATAAGAGAGCGCTTCATCACAATGGAAATCTCCATAGGTTCTTACGTGCTTTCCGGTGGTGAACTAGCAGCTGCTGTTGTTGCGGATAGTATCATCAGATTAATTCCTGGGGTACTGAATAACGAAACTTCGGCTTTAACAGACAGCTTTCAGGATGGACTATTGTCTCCACCTGTTTATACAAGACCAGCTGAATACGAAGGCATGAAAGTGCCAGAGATTCTATTGTCTGGAGACTTTAAAAAAAT
Organism: Brumimicrobium sp.; assembly: GCA_965656195.1. Lineage (GTDB taxonomy): Bacteria > Bacteroidota > Bacteroidia > Flavobacteriales_D > Crocinitomicaceae > Brumimicrobium. The sequence goes on from CBFHJL010000024.1 coordinate 516, forward strand.
TGAAGCCTATCGCGAAGAAGAAGCATTAAAGCGAACAAAACAAAGGCGCCCTGATCTTCTTGATGACAAGTAGGGAAATCCTAAATTGATCATGGGATTGAACCAGGGAAGAAAGAATCTCTTTCATTCATATTGATTATTTACCCGTTTATCGAAAAGTTAAGAAATTATTATCAATCCTTCAAAAATCTATGTAAATTCGGGGCGCTATGAACTATTTACGTTTTTTCGCGATATTTTCTTTAAGCTTCGCTATAATGAGCTTTCACGAGTACTTTTTTGGTTTTGCGGAAATGCAATACAACGAGAAAACAGAGAAAATAGAAATCTCCGTAGCTGTTACTGGTCATGATTTTGAACTTTATCTAGAAGAGAAAGGAATTGTTATTCCGAAACTTGAGGAATGTGTTGATCAAAAGATTCATATGAACAAGATTGAAGGAGAGATTCAACAAGGATTTCAAGTTTATGATGGAAACCAAAAACTACAACTTGACCTATTAGGCATGGAGATCAACACTAAAGACCAAGCCATATTTTACCTTTCCACGAGAAAAATGAAAAAACCCGAATCACTCGTCGTACGTTTCGACTTATTGATGAATTATTTTATTAAACAACAGAACAAGTTAACTGTATTTAAAGAGGGTAAGAAAGAGTTTTATGCTTTTTTAAATACTGGACCAGAAAGAAAAATTGATTTATGAAAAAATTATCACTTTTAGTGCTAATGATCTTTGGAGCTATTGCTTTTGCCCAAGATGAAAGCAACCCTGAGAATATCAACAATAATAAGTTTCGCCAACTCTACCAAGAGCTACCAACTCCAAATGTATATAGAACTGCATCGGGAGCTCCTGGCCATGAATATTATCAGCAGAAAGCTAACTACGATATCGAAGTTACACTTGATGATGAAAAACAGACCATTTATGGTACTGAGCGTATCACTTATGAGAATAATTCGCCTGATCCTTTAGCATATTTATGGCTTCAATTAGATCAGAATGTAAGAGCTATGAACTCGGACAGTAAATTGATCAATGTTGAGCGCATGGAAAACTTCAGGTCATTGGGTCAAGTTCATCAAAAGATGTTTGAATTCGACGGTGGATATAAAATCGAATACGTTAAAGCCACAAACGGTGAAGCTATGGAATACGCAATAAACAAGACGATGTTGCGTATTGATTTAACATCTCCACTGCAACCTGGCGGCACTATTAGTTTTGACATTAAATGGTGGTACAACATCAATGATAGAATGGCTATTGGTGGACGTTCTGGATACGAATATTTTGAAGAGGAAGATAACTACATCTACACAATCGCTCAATGGTTCCCGAGAATGTGTGTTTATAATGATGTTGAAGGATGGCAGAATAAGCAATTCTTGGGCCGAGGAGAATTCGCCCTTCCTTTCGGTGACTATGATGTTAAAATCACTGTTCCCTCTGATCACATCGTTGGTTCTACTGGAGTTCTGCAAAATGAATCCTCTGTTCTCTCAAGTGAGCAACGAAATAGATTGAAGGAAGCAAAAAAGAACTTTGACAAACCTACAATGATCGTAACTGAAGAGGATGCTATCGAAGCTGAAAAGAACAAAAAGAAGACGACTAAAACTTGGCATTTCGAAGCAGAAAATGTGAGAGACTTTGCATTTGCGAGCTCACGAAAGTTTATCTGGGACGTTATGCCAGTGAAAATCAATAATAAGACTTCTCTTGCAATGTCATACTACCCTAAGGAAGGAAATCCTTTGTGGGAAAGGTACTCTACTGAAGTAGTAGCACATACGCTAAAGGTTTATTCGAAATATACAATCGACTACCCTTATCCAGTTGCAATTTCTGTTCACTCAAAGTCAATTGGTATGGAATATCCAATGATTTGCTTTAATGGAGGACGTCCAGAAGCTGATGGAACTTACTCGAAAAGAACGAAATACGGCATGCTAGGTGTAATCATTCATGAAGTAGGACACAACTTCTTCCCGATGATTATTAACTCTGATGAACGTCAATGGACGTGGATGGATGAAGGGTTGAATACTTTTGTACAATATCTAACAGAACAAGAATGGGAACGTGACTACCCCTCAAGACGAGGACCTGCATATCAAATCGCAGATTACATGGGGGGAGACAAGAAGTATATTTCTCCAATTATGACGAATTCAGAGTCAATCTGGCAGTTTGGTAACAATGCCTATGGAAAACCAGCAACAGCTCTTAACATTTTGAGAGAAACAATAATGGGGCGTGAACTTTTTGATCATGCATTTAAAATTTATTGCGAGCGATGGGCGTTCAAACACCCTACTCCTGCAGACCTTTTCCGCACAATGGAAGATGCATCCGCTGTAGACCTTGATTGGTTTTGGAGAGGTTGGTTCTACACGACTGACCATGTTGACATTGCACTTAATGACGTTAAATGGTTTCAATTAAATACGGGTAACCCTAATGAAGAGAAAGCATTTCAAAAACAACAGGATGAGTCTGCAGATGAGCATATTGGTTACACGCGCAACAAAGAGCAAGTAAAAGAAACGATGACCGAAAAGAAGCCTGAATTAGAAGACTTTTATAACAAACGAGATATTTACAAAGTAGACCCTCTAGATATTAAGGAGTATGATGAACTCAAGGCTAAACTTTCGCAAAAAGATATCGAACTATTGAATAGCGGTAAACATTTTTATGAGCTTCAGTTTGAAAATATCGGCGGGTTAGTTATGCCTCTAATCATTCAAGCTAATTTTGCTGACGGTTCTGAAGAAATAATTAGAATACCAGCTGAAATATGGAGAAGACAGAACTACAATGTGTCTAAAGTATTCATCTTTGACAAAGAGGTCGCTAGCTTCCGTCTTGACCCTTTCCTGGAAACAGCGGATACAGATTTAAACAACAATAGCTGGCCAAAAGAAGTTGAGCCAACACGATTCAAATTATTCAGAGAACAACAGACTAGAGAAAATCCAATGCAACGTCAAAAGCGCGCTGACCAATTGGAAAATGAATAGTTATATAATATTTAGATAGGGACGGATATATTCGTCCCTTTTTTTGTGACTAATTTGACAGTATAATCGCCTCCTTAACTTCCTCTACTAGCACACCTGTTGGTGATTTATCAATCGCAGACCGAATTGATCCAGGACTATACATTTCATATAATATCACAGATTTACCCGATTTAGTGATAAGACCAACCTGATCTTCTGTAAGATCAGCATTGCGAAAAAACCAACCTAAATAAAACGGAGAATCCAATTCTATAGTATTAAAGTCAAAAGCATCTGACCATATAGAATACCCCAAGGAATTCATTTCTGAGGCAAGAGTTGTATCGTTAATGATAAATGAAACTTGTAAAGAAGGATGATTTATTAATTCACTGCACTCTTGAATTAAGTACTGAGAAGTAACCGAAAAACCTTCGCAAGAACCAATGTATTTGACATCTATAAATAATTCTTTACTCCCTTGAATATTTGTAAGATCAAGATCTCTGACTCTGGAAAGTGAAAAGTTTTCATTTTCAAAATCAACATTCATCAAATAGTCATCTGTTCTTTCACAAAGTCTCCCCATACCATTAGTACGATCATCTAAATATACATCATGAAACATCCACAGCGTTGAATCCTGACTGAATTGCACATCCATTTCAATTCCTTGAAGACCTTCAAAAGAAATAGCATAATCAAAACCCTCCTTGGTATTATCAATAAAATAACTTTGGGGGTTATAAAGTCCAGTGATTGCATGAGTGTAGACAGCCACCGTCTTATCTTGATTAACCTTATCGCAACTTAAAAAAACTACGACTATCAGAACACTCAGGGCTATAAACTTAATGCGGGAATACATATCCAAATCCTATGTGAATTAAAAAAGAAGAATAGTTTACACTAGACTTTTCAGACCCTTCATACCCTAGTCCATAATACGCTCCTTGAACTAGTCTATAACGATCACCCAGGACGAACTCGTATCCAAAAAGCATTTCGACATTATTCACAATACTAGTCTCCGATAAACGAGAAGTTACTAACTGCCCTTTCAAACCAGGGACTAGATCAACCTTCCAATTCTTTTGAAGAACATCATACCCTAACCCCATTGAAATCAAAGGGGTGAATTTCTTCAAACCTAAATGCCTGATCTTAGAAGCCAATGACATATTTACATTCCATCCTTTATGGAAGTTTGAATTCCATCCTAGACCTGCATAAAGTCCAGTTTTCCCATAAGCGCTTTGAAGTGTTAAGGGGGTTGTTCTCTTTGCTTGCATACTATTAAAATCACAAGCCCTTTTAACTATAGAATCCTGCGAGAACAATGGATTCATCATTAAAAACAAAAAAGTTAACCCTAAAAAAAAGAACTTCATGATCAACCGCCCTTTCGTTTCGTTTTATACCCCTTTTTCTCAAGCAACTCGATCACCTTATCTCTAAAAATACCTTGAATCAGAATTTCACCGTCTTTAACTGTACCTCCTACTCCACATGAAGATTTCAACATTTTACCGAGATCCTTCAAATCGTCTTCCGCTCCAACAAACCCCTCAACAAGTGTTACATCTTTTCCCTTCCTCTTTTTACGATCAATAGATACATACAGCAACTGTTCTTCATTGGGAAGTGTTACTTCTTCTTGACTTTCATCGTGACCATAATTAAAATCTGGATTTGTACTATAGACCACATCAACACGTTTTTTCTTCTTCTTACCCATCTCTATTCTAATCTCTTTTCGTTATTTCAATCAACCTACTCATTGCTTTTTCATTCGCAGGGGAATGAATTGCATTTCTTATCTTTTGTTTTTCTTGCTTAGTTAAATGCCAGGACAATGCTATTCTATCGTTAAAGTCTTCTCTTAAATTAAAAGTAATTATTTCAATTGGAAAGTCCAGTGACCGAACAGCTGTTGATAATAATTCATCTTGATTAAAGTCTTGAACTCGCGGGAAGTTACCATACATATTGCTAAACGGTAAGAATAAACGTTCTATCAATCCAATCTCCTGGTAGTTTTCTCCTCTCAAGGTCTTTTTAGCGTCTCGCACTTTCAAAATCACAACTCCACTGGTGTTCTCTTCTATCCATTTCCGCAATGCTATTAAATATTTTACGGTTGTTTTTGTTCCATAATTATCTCTAATTCCGGCATCCATAACTTGCATACCAGGATGAGTAGGCATAGTGACCATTGGCATTATATAAGGAAACGTGGCGCTCATCCTTAGAACAGAAGTGAAGGCAACATCCTCCGGTCGATTCTTTTTGAAATACTTTAAGTATTCAATATTTTCTAATTGAGGCTCAAGTCCAATACGGGTATCTAGTTGATCGGAAGACTGTAAATAACCATGATGTTGAGAACCAATCAACAATCTTCTTCCATCATTAATAATCGTTGGCGAAAAAATGAATGTTGGAATTACTCCTTCCTTTTCCAGTTTGGTGTAATCTCCTAGTGTCCTTGAAAATGCACCATTTAAATTCTCTTTGAGCTCTTCTTCAAATGCATAACCACGGTCCTTCGAGTACCAATGCCCATTGATCTCTACTTTTTGAAAACGAAAGAAAATATCGCTTGTAGAAATTGAAAAAGAGAGCCTATTTAAAAGATCTTGAGCTAGCCAATCACCATATCGGGAATCAGTCCTATCTTCAATGATCGAATCTCTTTCCTGAAGAATCAAGTCGCGATAATAAGCAGCCCCAATTATTCCACCAGATGCTCCTGTAACCATCTGAATGTTCTTAACCAGTCCTTTCTCGGATAGACTATCGGCGCTTTGAAGTACATAAAAAGTCCAAAGCGCAGAACGCAAACCACCACCACTGGTATTGAGGAGTACTAACTTCGGTTTATTTTGACCAGTATTCATCTTCCAGTTCTCTAAGGTTTCTACATAATTCTGATAGTCATTTTGAATTATACTATCCGAATATTCAATTGCTTGAATAGCCACCTTATCGTACTCAACCAGTTCCTCCTCTTCATAAGACAGCCCGAAAGCATAGCTCTTAAACTGAAACCAAGTCGTTTCTTTACTCAGAAAATTAATAAACAGGAACAAGGCAAGTAAAATAGCGTATGTCCAATTTTTAAACCATGAAAAGAATGCACTGATCAGCATTATCACTATTGTAAACAGCATCATAATACTTACGCTGGCAGGAACTTGAAAAAATTCAATGTCTCTAAAGAAGCCTATGGCAAAAAAAGATAAAATTAATACAACCTCAAAAACAGATGCGTTGATATGGTTCTGTGAAAAAACCTGATCAAGAACTTTACGGTCATAATGAATTGAGCTTCTGGAACGTTTTACCTTAAGCGCTCTACCCAAATAATAATATCGATCCAGAGAACGCTTCAAAAAGTCCTCGTACCATGTTTGTTTTTTGTGAAGCGAGGCATTTACGTTACTAGACTTCGAAACAAACTCTTCGGATCTTTTACCAGTTATTTTGAAAAGATCTTTGTTCGTAGGAAAAAAATATAAAAAGGCAAAGCTTATAAACAAGAAAACCCCTACGACAAAACTAGCCACAAGACTAACTAAATTAGAGGTAGTCACTAACTCTTGATTCTTTTGAAAGGCATATATACTGATACTTAAATTCACGATAAACGCGAGAGGTATAAGACTATTATTGAGAGAAAATTTAAAAAAAGGTCTAGAGAGTGTTGCTATAAATGGATACTTTGGGCCTAACAATATGTATGAATAGGTTTGAAAAGCCATTATAAATCCTCCAACACTAAATCCTAGGAGCAAAAATGCAATATAATTAGAACTGCCTAAGTACTCTGGTGATAAAAACAGATAAGGAAGTCCAAACCCTATGCCTATCTGATTATTTATGATTGCAAAAAGGAATGCCCAATAAAAAAGAACAATCAAGTTATACTTAAATTGAGATAACAACAAATGAATAGGGAAAAACGCAGGAACCGCTTTTAAAAGATCAAATATTCTCCCCATTACAGATAGATTACAGTATTAATATAATTTTCCAGCATTCAAATGAGCTCTGATAAACCCTGTTGTAAGGTATGCAAGTGTTTTCCCAACAACAATGGACTCATCCTCATTTGAAGGAGCTCCTTCAGGAAGATGTAAATAACCAACCTTATTATGCTTAGCCATTATCCTTAGGTACTTCAGCGCTTCATTCATTGTAACACCAACAGGCGTAAATGCGCTACTCGGCATACGCTCGATTGTGTCAAGATCTAGCTCAATACCCAACGGAATATTAACGTTAGAATCAGAAATATATTTCTTGAAATCTTCAATGAAATTGCGTTGACCAAGAACATAATCTTCGTGCAGCGTAAAACTATGACCGTCTCTCTTCAAGTCATTGAAAACCTGTTGACTATTGTATTGGTAATGCAAACCAAAAACCGAGTAATGATTCAGCCAACCTAAATCGTATGCATAAGAAAATGAATTTCCACTGTGCCTTCCTTCTAATAATCTGTAATCACCATGTGCATCAAGATTTACAACATTCACACGATTGTCATTCTCAACACTGAGATGTTTGATCATCGGTAAAGCATTATTATGACCTCCTCCAATCAAAATAGGAATTTGACCCTTTAACAAATGACTTTTTACCGTATTGTAAACAAATTCATCAAGCATATCTACCGAATCTGATAGAGTCTCTTCTTCAGTATCAACAGATATCCTTCCCAATAAACCAACCTTACTTGCATCAAAATAAGTATTTGACTGCATATTCAAAAACATAGAAAGGAAAGCTTGAAAAGCATGTTCTGCTCCTGCCCTGCCTCGATTTGCTCTAGGACCAACACTTTCCTCTACACCAATGATTACGTACTTCATGGATTTCCAATTCGATCTTTTCCAGAGACCTATTTTTTGTCCAACCTTCGTCTCGCCTTCTCTTGGTGAAAAATGCTTCTTAATGTCCGACTCCCCGAAAAGGTCGAACGATATTTTACCATAGTCATTACTCATAATCAAAAGGTTTTAAATTATTTAAAAGCTGAACGAACTCTTCTGGTGGTGACGTTGGACGCATCGTGTCTTTACGTACAAAAACCAAAGTTGTTGAGGCTTCGGCAAGTTTCTTTTGATTCACATTAAAAATTGCATAATCAAATGTGAGACGAACTCCGTCTAACGCTCTAATGTATGTAATTATTGTGAGTTCATCATCGTATTTTGCCGGAAACATATACTTCACATTGTATTCACTTACAGGGAGCATAACACCATTTTCTTCTAGCTCTCGATAGGACATTCCTATCTCTCTTAGCGCTTCAACCCTACCCACTTCAAAATACTGAGCATAATTCCCATAATAACAATACCCCATTTGATCAGTTTCACCGTAACGCACTCTAAGCGATGTACTTGACTTAAATACAGGTTTTAAAAAAGGTTTATTTTTTTTCACAAATAGAAGTTAATAATTCAAAAAGGTTACCTATATTAGGAGCATATTTAAGAAGAAAAAGATAACTTAACTAACGAATTGATTTATCGATGAAAATAACATTTTATTTCGACGAGTAGTCAACTTTCTAAGTTAATTTATATTTCAGTTAGGGAGTAAAACTTTTCAAAAAGTCAATAGCATTTTGATTTTTTTTTAAACTTTTTTTTGTAAATATTTGCTCTCTTGTTGATACTACTTAAATATCGGAGTAACTTCGGAACTGCTTTACATTAAACAAGACTGCTAAAAACGCTTTAAACGAATTAAATGAGTCAATTACAAGAACAAAAATGGGACGCTTGCCTTAAAGTTATTAAGGACAATATACCATTACAAGCATTTAAAACTTGGTTTTCACCAATAGTTCCTGTAAAACTTGAAGGAGACATACTAACGATTCAGGTGCCATCCCACTTCTTTTACGAGTGGTTAGAAGAACATTATATTGGACTACTTAAGAAAGTAATCAAAAAAGAATTAGGTCCTAACGGAAGGTTAGAGTACAGTATCATTATGGAAAAGAATGCGACTAATTCTACTCCATATACAGTAAATCTACCTACTTCAGGAAAAAGCTCGCTTAAGAATGCTCCTGTAACCGTTCCTTTAAATGTTAATGAAAATGAAATTCGAAATCCATTTGTGATTCCCGGATTAAAGAAAGTCAATGTTGATTCAAACTTAAACCCTTCTTATTCATTTGAGAATTTTGTTGAAGGTGATTGCAATCGATTAGCTCGTTCAGCAGGATATGCTGTCGCCAATAAACCTGGAGGCACTGCTTTCAACCCGTTGTTAATATATGGTGGAGTTGGGCTTGGTAAAACACACCTTGCTCATTCTATTGGAATAGGTATCAAAAATCAATTTCCTAACAAGACAGTTTTATATGTTGGTTCTGAGAAATTTGCTCACCAATTTATAGATTCTATTAAGAATAACACAACGAATGACTTCATTCACTTCTATCAAATGATGGATGTTTTGATCATTGATGATGTTCAATTCTTCTCTGGAAAGGAAAAAACACAGGATGTATTTTTCCATATCTTTAATCACCTGCACCAAAATGGTAAACAGATTATTTTAACATCTGATAAGCCACCAGTAGAGATGCAAGGAATGGAACAGCGTCTATTGAGTAGATTCAAGTGGGGATTATCAGCTGATCTTCAATCTCCAGACCTTGAAACAAGAATTGCCATTCTTGAGAAGAAGATGTATGGTAACGGTATTGACCTTCCCAAAGAAGTTGTTGAATACCTTGCTTATAGCATCAATACAAATATTCGAGAAATGGAAGGTGCTCTAACTTCACTGCTAGCTCAAGCCTCTTTAAATAAAAAGGCTATTACGCTTGACCTTGCTAAACAGATGATCGACAAGTTCGTGAAAAATACAGCTAGAGAAGTTTCTATCGAATACATTCAAAAGGTTGTTTGTGACTATTTCGATCTAGAAATTGAGATATTAAAGTCTAAAACAAGAAAAAGAGAGGTTGTTCAAGCCAGACAAATTGCTATGTTCTTCTCAAAGAAATTGACAAAGTCTTCTTTGGCGAATATTGGCGCTCATTGCGGTGGTAAAGACCATGCAACTGTACTACATGCATGCAGAACGGTAAACAACTTGTCTGAAACGGATAAACAGTTTAAAACTTACCTTACTGATTTAGAAAAGAAATTGTCAATGCAATAAAAGAGCATTAGAGATATTTAAAAATCCGAATCAATACGATTCGGATTTTTTTTGACATAAAAAAAACTGCTATCCTTTAGAATAGCAGTTTATATTATTACTTGTGAAGTTTTTACTCCTCAAACTTATCAATCACTTGTTGTGTTACACCAGTATTGCTAAACCCTCCATCATGGAAAAGATTCTGCATCGTAACGTAACGTGTATAGTCAGAGAACATTGAAATACAATATTCAGCACAAGCTTCAGCTGATGCATTTCCTAATGGACTCATTTGATCACTGAAATTAATAAACTCATTGAATCCTTTAATTCCTTTTCCTGCTGTAGTTACAGTTGGAGATTGAGAGATCGTGTTTACACGAACTTTATTCTTAATACCATAGTGGTAACCAAAACTTCTCGTTATAGACTCCAATAGTGACTTAGCATCTGCCATGTCATTATAGTCTGGAAAAATTCGCTGAGCGGCAATATAAGTCAATGCCAAAACTGAACCCCACTCATTGATCGCATCTTTCTTCATCGCTGTAGCCAACACCTTATGTAAAGATCCAGCAGACACATCTAATGTTTGGTTATAAAATTTATAATTGATCTCAGTATAATGTTTTCCCTTTCTTACATTCGGAGACATTCCAATAGAATGAAGAATAAAATCAAGCTTACCGCCTAAAATCTCCATTGACTCCTCAATCAATTTCTCAATATCCTCCTCGCTAGTTGCATCAGCAGGAATTACTTTGCTATTCGTTTTCTCAGCAAGAGTATTGATTTCCCCCATTCGCATAGCAATAGGAGCGTTAGTTAAAACAAATTCAGCACCTTCTTCATGAGCCATTTCAGCCACTTTCCATGCGATAGACATATCATTCAATGCACCGAAGATGATTCCTTTTTTTCCTTTCAATAGATTTTTTGCCATGATTTCATTATTTAGCCACAAAAATAGAATTATTATTCAAATCATTAATTCAGATATCTAAAGGATTAGCTTCTCATTTTTTTTGAACCAATTAACTATATTAGTGTTTCATCTATACATAAACTAGAGTGCATGGCTGAGGAGAATAAAAAGAGTAAAGAAAGTAAAGCAAAAAATGAAGATTTTCAAAATCCTATCGATCCAGATAAGATTACGGAGAATCCCCACAACCTTCCCTACGCTCACAATACGGGAAGTGCTGTCGTAAAACCAGAAGACCAAGGAAGGATCAAAGGAAATGCCATGAATGCCATGGAGCATCAAACTGATATGCAGCTAGATCAAATCTATCAGCAAATGCAACTACTGGCAGAACAAGCAAAAGGACTTCGAAACAGAAAGAATGTATCGGAGAAAATATATGATGCTGAAATGCGGTTTGAACCTTTGATCAATCATACCTATCATCTTTATCAAAAACCAAATAAGAAATACTTACTTTCATTAATAGCACCTGGACAATGGGGGCGATCAGGAAAAGACTTTACATTTGTCGCTACAGTTAAGCTTTTGGCAGATCATACATGGGACGTGCTCGAAAAATCAGATGATGTAGAACTATAATTTAATACGCAGCTGCGCTCCAAACTCACTTCTGACATTCCCCTCAATTCTTTCAGGACCATTACTCAGCGCCCCTTCTTGATCGAAAACGAATGCTGCATACCTTAACCAAAGATCACATCTTTCTTTCCAAAAAGTATATCGAAACAAGACATATGCCCTACTCCCCTCATTGAAGTAGACTGGTATACTGAATACATTTTGTAAGTTGTATTCGTATGAGTATATCCGAACATCATAAGAGTCAGTATCAAAGATTGCGTATCGCAGTGTAACTTCCAAAGGAAACTTACGACTTCGATATAATAAATCCTGACTAACTGAAAAACCTTCCTGTAACCCCATGCTCTGCCTAAAGTCTGTAACGTAGTCTATTCTTGACTTCAATTGCCAACCGCCATTTAGCTTAAACCTTCCGCTTAATCGATAAGCAGTTTGTGTCGTCTCCTCTACAGGTCGAATATTACCATCATATTCTCTACTGTTCTGCATTTTCGTTTGTTCTCTTACACGGAAAAACAATTCAACATCCGAGTTAGGTCTATACTTTAGCTGCCCAAGAACTTCATGTCCCTCACTCGGAGTATCAACCCTAAACCTTAACCAAGGCGACTTAAAGAAATCTACGTAAGCATTTAAATCCCAATTCGCATTCAACTCAAAGTTCCCTCCAACATAGACTCCCGACTCATTGATTGCTCTGCTGGATTCACCAAAAGCTCTAGCGTAGAATGTGTGATAATCTTTAGGGTAATTTCTGTAAAGAGCACTGAGTGAAGCGCGACTACCGATTGCCATGACAACACCTTGCAGAAAGGCTACGCTGCCTGAAGATGTGCTTTGAGCAACTTCACCAAATACACTTATATTCCTTCTCATATAAGAATAGTCGGCACTTAAGTTTGTCAATTCATTTCCCGCAAATTCATATTTATTCCTGAGCTGGTCATCTCGCTCATAAATAGCATCAAAACTTTGTCTTACGGCTGAAACACCAACTTGAAAACCTCTGTACTCATATTTCAAATTTGATCCTAAAACTGTTTCTTGAAGACTATTTTTTCTAGCTAACTCTGACGTGGTGCGATGATAACCAGATAAGTTAATAGATGATGCCGCTCGTAAATCATCGTTTTCAAGGGTATCAGAGAGGTCAATAGAACCATCTACACCTTTTCTGGATGCCCATGTGGTTAGCGAAAATCGTTTATGCCCAAATTCTACACCTGCACCTCTCATGAAACGTGTTTCATCCACTGATGCATACGGTCTTAGTCCACGTGCATTCTTTCTTATATTTGATGCGTCAACTGTTTTATTAAAGGCATAACCAGTCCAGAAAGTAAGTGCTTGTCCTACCTCTACTTGAAAATCTCCAAGGGCTACTTTTCTCACAAAACCCTTACCACTGTAATACGCATGACCACTGTAAAAATCAAATCCATTGGGCTGTTTAGGACCAAAGAACTGCTCACCAGGGTCCTTTTCCATCGTTACCCCAATACTTAAATCTCGTTTATGCGTATATCTAATCCTCGAATACAATTTATCAGGACTTCCCCAGTAATAGGAATTGCTTTCCTCTTTATCAGCATCACTAACATTCTTGTATCCATCTTTATCCTCAATTACTCTCTGGTAACGAAAATAAGCTTCAAGTTTACCATCATTTAAATACTCTTTCCATTTTCTTGATTTATCTTCCTTAAGAGGCTGAACAACTACGAATGGCAAAACATTTTCTAATGTTGTAATATTCCAATACTTCAAATCTTTCAATTCAAAAACAGTTTCAAAAGAACCGTTCTTATCTCTCACTGCGATGAGTTCATTGATTTGAAAGTCGCTAAGCAACATAAGTTCTTGGAGCTCCTCACGATCAGCCGAATTAAGATTTAGGGGATTGTCATAATAATAGTACAGCAGATCAAAAACGTCCTCCAAGGAAATATCTTCGGTCTCTAACTCTTCAGCAATAAATTCGATCCTTTGCTGGATCACAACATTCTTTTTTTGTCCAAAAACAATAGATGCAAAACTCAAACAGACTGCGAGTAAGAATATTCTCATTGCTATTTTTTATCGGATGAGTAAAAATCAATGATCAATCCCGCAGATGGAGTCCAACCTAAAAGCTGATTGTATTGTGTTGCTAAATCCAGTTTGACAGATTGAAAATCAACTCCAAAACCAAATGCTAACTCCATTGGATTACTTTGAACACCACAACGAATAAACAACATAGACACTGCTTCAGGGTTATATTCAAACCCACCTCTTAACCTTGCCTGAAACGCAACCTCCTGAGTGATTTCAGCTGTAATTAGAAGATCTTCAACTATTTGATATGAAGCGCCCAAACGTATTAAAGTAGAGAAGCGATCATCTTGAAAATCTGATAGCTTTGCTCTACCGATGTTCATTACAGAAAATCCAATTGCAAGGTCATCACTGATCTTTCCCAGCAAACCGAATTCTCCAGATAATGTATGTCTAACGCCATATGTAGGATCAAGTCTTGCACTCAAATAATTGAGTTGAACACCTGCAGCGATATTATCACTAAGTTTCATGCTGTAACCAGCTCCTAAACGATTTGTCCTAAATTGCTCGTAACCATAAAACTGCCCCCCCACGGAAATCACACCTCTCTTCAAAGGCTGAGCTGCTGCAAATCCTTGAGATTGGAGTTCTTTCAGTAAATATCTACTTTGATAGGAGAAGCCTACAGTCCCTTTATCTAGAAAACCTAAAGCACCAGGATTATGATGAAAACTAAAAGCATCAACGAAAGTAACCGATGACTCACCGATACCTGCGGACCTCGCTCCCTGGGGAAGCCAACCTTGAGCTCTCACTAAAGGTGCTAAAAGAACGATTATAAAAAAGAATAGTAGTGCTTTCTTCATTGTACAAAAATAAAATTACCCATTTACTTCTATCTAAACTAATTGTTAATTTTTAGCATGTTGTCTTTTCAAACTACAAGTAAGGATATTTTACTTGAGCTAAATACAAACCGTGAGCCGGAACAGAGGAGCCCGCTTCACTTCTATTTTGAGCATCAATTATTTTTATAACGTCAGAAGGAGCTATATTCCCTATACCTACGTCAATCAATGTTCCTACAATTGCCCTAACCATATTTCTCAAAAACCTATTCGCGGTGACCTCAAAATAAACAACGCCATCAGAACCTTCTGTCCATTTGGCTAAAGTAAGATCACAAATATTCGTTTTAACATCTGTATGAAGCTTAGAAAAAGAGGTGAAATCTTTTTTCCCAATGAGATGCGTACAACCTTCATTCATGGCCTTAAGGTCGAGTGATTTCGGAAAATACCAACTCGCATTATCTAAAAAAGGATCTTTTTTTTGATGCAAACGATAAACGTACTTTCTTTCTATGGCATCAAAACGTGCATGTGCATCAGACTTCACTTGCTCAATCGCATAAACGGCAATATCGCGTGGAAGCATATTATTCAATTTATAGACCAATTCAGATGTCTTATACTTTTCCTCTAGATCAACATGGAAGTAAAACTGTGTCGCATGAACCCCTGCATCAGTTCTTCCACACCCAAGGATAGGAATATGATTATTACTGAATAATCGTGATAAATACTTTTCTATCGTTTCCTGAACCGTATTTGCGTTTGGCTGTTTTTGCCAACCCGCATAATCAGAACCCTTGTATGCTATTTCAAAAAAATAACGCTGCATGTTACAAAGATAATGAAATATAGAGGTGTAAGCTATTGCTCTCCACCAGCAAACAAGAACTTATTAGGGTGTACTAGATTCGTTTTTACTGCATACATTACTATTCCTGCAGTATTCTTAGTGCCTAATTTAGACATGATATTCTTACGGTGAGTAGTTACAGTATGCGGACTTAAATGAAGTAATTCTGCAATTTGCGTATTTGTATTTCCTTCAGCTATCAATTTAATGATCTCCATTTCTCGTTCACTCAGTAAGACTGGTTCGCAAGAAAAGCCATCAAAATCCAAATCATCAACATTTATAGAAGCTTTTTGAATCGTTTCTAGAATCTGACCACAGAAGAATTTATTTCCAGCTCCCGTTTCCTTAATAGAACTAATTATCTCAGGAATATCACAGTCTTTCTTGATGTAACTTGAGATTCCCGATCTTAATGCCTCCACAATAACTGTCGGAGTCTCTTCAGGAGTAATTGCTACAAATCTTAGGTTTTTGTGCTTATTCAACAGCTTTGGAACGATGTCTATAGAAAATCCTGGGGCTGTATAATCAATGAGTACCACATCAGTTTCAAAGTTTTCAACCTGTTCCTCCAACTCTTCATTACAGCTCACCTCTCCGATGATCTCATTAAACCTATCGGAAGCCAGTATGGCTCTGAGACCGACACGGATTATATCGTTACTATCTGCAATGATGACTTTCATTGCTCCAAATATAGTAGATTATTTACTTAATTAGAATGATTTTAAATAAAAGAAGTCAAAATTTATGAAAATAAAAAAGCCGCACAATAAATTGTGCGGCTACAGAACTCTTAATAACGATATATATTAACCTAAAACTTTTACGTTTACGGCGTTTAATCCTTTTCGTCCTTGTTCAACGTCGTATTCTACTTTATCATCTTCACGAACTTCGTCGATCAAACCATTAGCATGTACGAATACATCGTTTCCTGAATCTTCCGGTACTATAAAACCGAATCCTTTCTCTGTGTTAAAAAACTTAACTGTTCCTTGTGGCATAAAAATATATATTAAAAATAAAGTGCGAATGTAAGGGGAGAATAACTCTTAACCTAATTATTTAGAATGTTTTTTTTACGGAAGATCATTTAATTCACTATTAATCAACAAAAAAAGAGGCCCTAAGACCTCTTTTTCCTAATTTAAATGAATCAATTGTGATTCTAGTTTTGTTTTCTTGACTTCTATACTTTTTGAGAAGTTCAAGATTTTATTTAACGTTTTTTCTGATGGTCCTAATTTATCCTCCTGAACCGATGGAGCAATCGATGAGTAACGTTTTGCCATAAGCATTAAAGTTTGAGTTCTCTATGATAACGCTATGGTTTTACAAATATTACATGAACGAAGAAGAAGTTTTCTACATTAACATTCCTCCACAAACATTTAGCGTCTGACCGGTAACGTAAGATGACATATCAGAACCTAAGAAGACTACAGCATTTGCTACATCCTCAGGATTCCCTCCTCTTTTTAATGGGATACTGTTTCTCCATTCTTGAACAACTTTTTCATCTAAAGCTTCAGTCATTTCAGTTTCTATAAATCCTGGAGCAATTGCGTTACATCGAATACTTCTAGATCCTAATTCTTGCGCTACAGACTTAGTAAATCCAATCATCCCTGCTTTAGAAGCTGCATAATTGGCTTGCCCTGCATTACCAGAAACCCCTACAACAGAAGACATGTTAATGATAGATCCTTTTCTTGCTTTCAACATAGGGCGTTGAACGGCTTTAGTTAAATTGAATGCCGATTTAAGGTTTGTATTAATCACCTCATCCCACATCTCCTCTGTCATTCTCATCAACAAATTATCTCTTGTGATTCCAGCATTATTGACTAACACGTCAATTGTTCCGAACTCCTCCACAACATCTTGAACCAATTGTTGAGCAGCTTCAAAATCAGCAGCATTACTCTTGAACCCTTTTACTACTCCTCCACTTTCGCTCAACTCCTTAGCAAGTGCATTCGCTTTTTCCTCAGACGATAAATAAGTAAAAGCTACCTTAGCCCCTTCATTAACACATTTTTGGGAAATTGCTTTCCCTATACCTCTTGAGGCACCTGTAATCAACACTACTTTATCTTCTAATAACTTCATAATTCAATAATTTGATAACAAATCTAAATACTTTTTTTAATCCGTGCACTCCTCTGAAAAGAGAATTACAGCGAAGAAAGGAAATCCATTGTATCTACTCCATCAGCATAGTCAGCTAATTTTGGGGATTGGGCTTGTCCAAAAGGAATATACCCCTTACCTATTATAGCTTGAATCCCTTCCTTATTTCTATTCAAAAAATCATCAACTTCTTCAACATCCTTGTATCTCTGATGATGAAGAACAGCGATCGGTGCAAACAACTCATCAGACGACCTTAAAAGCATGAATCCATTTTCAAGAATCTCTTCTCTATTCAGCAGATAAATAGCCTTATAATAATCGTAATTATTAGCATACTTATTATGATTAATGATTTCGCCAAAGTCTACTATTGCCCCAAAAAAATTATCGAGATCATAATTCTCAGGAACAAGTAAATGGGACACATTTCGACAACCCATACCAAAATAGGTAAAAATGTCTCTCCCAAGTTCTTTTAACTCAGCATCACTCTCGTCTCCAGTCAAAACAGCCACGGAGGTTCTATTCTTGCGAATTATGTTTGGTATATGTCCAAAATATTTTTCAAAATATCTTGCAGAGTTATTACTTCCTGTAGCAATAACAGCATCTACATCTGAGACTTTATTTACCAATTTAATTCTTTCATTCAATTCAGGTTGTAGTTCAAACAAAATATTAATAAGTATTGGCATTAGTCTTTTGTCATCGCTTGAAAGCTTTATGTATGGTCTATTTCCAGAAAGCAAAACAGAGAGGAAGTCGTGAAAACCAACAAGAGGAATATTTCCAGCCATAATTAGGCCTACTTTTTTATCACCATCTTTGAATTGATACCTACTGACCCAATTCTCTAATTGATCTTGTGTCAACAACTGACCTAAGTTTAACAAGCTCTCTCTAATAGACTCCTCAGTAAACCAACCATTGTGATGTTTTTCACCTAAAATCACAGAATTCATCTGATCGTAAAAGGGTTCTGCTATAAACCTGTTGAACTCAGATTTTGGCAAGTTTCTTCCCCATTGGACCATAGCCTCTCCTAAAACAGATATTGTATTGATCGTTTTTGATCGATCTTCACTTGTCATCATTAAATTCAAATTATTTAGTAAGAACAAACAAATATGCTTGCCATTCGTTTATTATATTTGCAAATGTAAAAGAACAAACGCATAAATTAGTTAATATGGCTATAATGATTACGGACGAATGCATCAACTGCGGTGCCTGCGAACCAGAGTGTCCGAACAACGCAATATATGAAGGTGGAATGGAATGGACCTATGCTGATGGAACATCGCTAAAAGGTACAATTGAGACACTGGATGGTGAAGAAATGGATGCAGAAAAAGAACATGATCCGGGAGATATGGATGTTTATTACATTGTAACTGATAAGTGCACTGAATGTGTAGGTTTTCATGATGAACCTCAATGTGCTGCCGTGTGTCCAGTTGATTGCTGTGTGGATGATCCAGATTATAGAGAGTCAGATGACGAATTATTGTCTAAGAAAGATTTCATGCATTTATAGAAACTCATTTTTTTAAAAATTAAAAAGAGTCGCTCCAAAAAGGGTGGCTCTTTTTTTTGCTAATTATATAAAACTTAACCAGTCACGTTATATAAAAATCTTATTTTCGCTATCAGAGTTTTATACTGTGGAAAGATTTATCAACATATTGGTTATTGACAACAACGAAACCAACATCAGTGGGCTACGAGCAATGCTGAATGGCGGTGGCAATAATCTGATATTTTGTGAAAATGAAAAGGCTGCTCTGCCGATACTTAAAAAAAGAAGAGTCGGGATCATTTTAATCAATATTCAAAGAGAATCAATTGATGGATTCGAATTATTACAACGTCTGAAATCAAATCCAAATTCAACGGATGCATATAAGATTGTAATTTCAGAAAGTACTTCAAGTGGTGCTCGCTTGGTTAAAGGATTCAAGGAAGGAGCAGTGGATTACCTTTCAAGTCCATTCAACCCTAATTTAGTAAAAGCCAAAATTGAGGTTTTTAAAACGCTTTATTTTAAAGATCAGCGAATAAATCAACTTCTTCAAAATATATTTCCAGAAAATGTCTTAAGTGATCTTAATACCATTGGTAAATTCTCTCCAAAAAGAATTGAAGAAGGCGTAGTATTATTTACTGACTTCGTAGCCTTTTCGAGAATTGCCAAGCATCGTAAGCCAATGGAACTGCTAAAGCAATTGGAGGAATACTTCAATAAATTCGATGAAATCATTGATCGGTACGAACTTGAAAAAATAAAGACGATTGGTGATGCCTACATGGCCTTAGGGGGTGTAACAGAAACCAATAAAAAGCCTGCCGTCAGAGCTTGCCTTGCCGCTTTGGAAATGAGAAACTACATGAAAAACCGCAAGCAATTAGCAAAAGCTACTGGAACGGACTTTTGGGAGATTCGAATTGGCTTACACTCTGGACCTCTCGTTGCTGGGATCATTGGAAATAAAAAAATGAGTTTTGATGTATGGGGAGACACAGTGAATATCGCTGCTAGAGCAGAACAACATTCTTCACCAGATGGTATAACTATTACCGATCGTATCGCTGGACATGTAATTCCTTACTTTGACTTAAAGCATCGCGGAGAGATCGAAGTTAAATACGGCGGTCAAGTTGATATGTTCTACCTCGATCAATTAAAACCTAAATACTCATTATTCAATGAAGGTAATTTACCCAACAGTAAACTTCGAAAAAATTGTGATCTTGTAAATATGGATTTTGAATTTGCACGACAACACATTATCAACAAACTCAAATCTTCTCTTCCTGATGAATTGGACTATCACAACCTAAAGCATACTTTAAATGTTGAGAAGGCTGCAGAAAGAATAGCAAAGCTAGAAGGTGTCGAAGGCGAAGATCTAATTATACTGAAAACAGCAGTTTTATTTCATGATTCAGGGTTTATTTTAAAGTACGATCATAACGAAAGTATTGGAGCTGAATTCGTAAGAAAGGAGTTACCGAAATTTGGCTATACACAGGATCAAATTGAAGAAATCGCAAAAATAATAATGTCTACAACTCGGGAGATTAAACCTAAAACGTTGCTAGAAAAGATAATGAACGATGCTGATCATGACTACTTAGGAAGAGCCGACTATTTTCTAGTTTCTTCAAAACTAAGGAATGAACTAGAGCTTCAAGGAAAGAAAATGACAAACCTCGAGTGGATAGAATATCAGCTTAGTTACTTAGAAAACGTGCATACTTTCTATACACAGACGGCTCACAATATCCGCAACAAAGGAAAGCTGAGGCGGATTCAAGAATTGAAGCAGAATAGAGAAGATTTACTTAATGAGTAAAATCTAACCGACCAAGTTTGCATCGAGAACGCTTTTGTAAAGCTCCTCATACTGTGGTAATATTTTCGTTATACAGAATTTACTTGCTTGCTCCTTAGCGTGTCGCTTAAACATATCCAGCTTCGTCTTATCTGAAAGCAGTGAAATTGCATTCTGGGCCATATCATCTACATCACCTACATCACTCAGGAATCCAGAATAATTATGCTCATTCACCTCGGGAATACCTCCTGTATTGGAAGAAACAACAGGAACCCCTACAGACATAGCCTCTAAAGCTGCCAAACCAAAGCTTTCTGTCTGAGAAGGAAGCAAAAACAAATCAGAAATTTTAATAAGGTTTACTGCATCTCGAATTTTCCCGATCATCATAACTCGATCACAGGTTCCAAGCTCTCTGCATAACATCTCAACATTGTATCTTTCAGGGCCATCTCCGATCAGAAGTAATCTGGATTTTACAGATTTATTTACCCGATCAAACACTTTTACTACATCCTCTACTCTTTTTACCTTTCTGAAGTTTGAAACATGACATAAAATCATTTCATCGTCTTCAGCATACTTTCTCCTCTTTTCGAGGTTGTCCTCGCTTTGTTCGTTGCTTATGTTGTGAATAAAATTCGGAATAACCTGAATATCTCTATCCGTTGCAAAGTGAGCATAAGTGTCTCTTTTTAAACTTTCTGATACAGCGGTAACCGCATTAGATTGATTGATGCAAAATGTAATTACCGGTTCAAAAGATTTATCCCTTCCCACTAGCGTAATATCTGTGCCATGTAATGTTGTGATAAAAGGAATACTTATACCTCTTGTTTTCAAGATTTGTTGTGCCATGAAAGCAGCTGAAGCATGCGGTATGGCATAATGTACATGAAGAAGGTCGAGTTTCTCATGCACGACAACATCAACCATCTTACTCGCTAACTCTGTCTCATACGGCTGGTATTCAAACAAAGGATAATTACTTACTGCTACCTCGTGATAAAAAATATTATCCCTGAAAGACCCAAGCCTCACGGGTTGAGAATAAGTAATAAAATGAACCTCATGTCCCTTCTCTGCTAAAGCTTTACCTAGCTCTGTTGCTACCACTCCACTCCCTCCATAAGTCGGGTATAACACTATTCCTATTTTCATATATTCTGTTGACGCCTAGCGTCGTTAATGTCAATACTAAACAAGCGCTCGTTATTCTTGTTCCAAAAAAAAATAAAATTATTCATTCACCGGAAATAATTCATAGATAACCTGCTGAATATCCGTACGAATATTAAGGTGAATAAGTTTCCAGTTTTCTCCACTTGGATAAACACGATTTGATAGAAACACATAATTCACCCCATTAGCAGGATCTGCCCATGCTTGTGTTCCTGTAAAGCCTGAATGCCCATAAGAAGAAAGTGATACGAGACTACATGTAGGTCCTCCATTTAAATCTCGAACGGGTTTATCAAATCCAGCCCCCCTTCTATTGCTAGGACAGAACTGACAAGAAGTATATTCCTTTACAACTCCTTCAGTTAAATATCTCTTACCTCCATACACACCCTTGTTAAGGAACATTTGCATAAAAGCGGTCAGGTCTGTTGCAGTAGAAAACACACCGGCATGACCTCCTACTCCATCCATCATCGCGGCACCCATATCATGAACGTACCCATGTACCAATTGATGACGGAAATAACTATCCTGTTCAGTAGGAGCAATCTGTTTTTTATCGAATTTATCCAAAGGATGATATCCCATAGTTTTGAGTCCCATTGGCTCATAAAAAGTATTCCAAACAAAATCTTCCAATTCCTGTCCTGAATTTTTCTCAACAATCTTCTTTACAAAATAATAGCCTAAATCAGAGTACTTGTATTTCTTGTGACGTCTTAAGCTTGTCCGTAAAATTCGTTTATACATTTCCTCTTCATAATTATTTAGAATAAAGAGGTTCTCAGCTACAGGTCTACTCATACTATCGTTCGGGACAGTCGAGTATATCAATTCGTTTGGCATACCTTCACTTAATGTGGAGGTATAAAAAGGAATCCACGGAGACAATCTTGCTTGATGTGCCATCATATCTCGTAATAAAATTCTTTCGTAGGCAGTACCTCTTGTTAATCCACCAAGATAATCGCCCAAAGTACTATCCAGTGAAAATTCACCTTTATCTTGAAGATACATCAAACTCGAAGTGGATGCTGCGATTTTCGTTATTGACGCTATGTCATAAATTGTCGAGTTATCAACGCTCGTGAGGGAATCATAAGTGAAATGACCAAAACTTTTTTGATAGATAACCTTACCGTCCTTGGCTACAACTACTTGACAACCTGGATAGGCCTGTTCCTTTATTCCTTTGATAGCATTTGAATCAATCTCATCGAGTTGGGCACGCCTAACTCCAAGTTCCATCGGTATAGTATACTTCAATCTAGATGGAACAGGGGTCTCTGCGCTGTAACCCTCCTGATAGATTGCATTCAAAGTAATTGAAAGTGGAGTAGTTGATTGGTGACCTCCGAAAATAAGTTGCGCCGCCCTATCCTGACCATAATCACTATTCTGAAAAGCGAGTATAACAGCATCCGCATTGTCAAAATCTGTCTCGTCTTGCGCAACATAAGGGTTTCCAAACATTGTCACATAAACATTTGCTTCTTCAGGTAAAGCATCTATGAGAGCTTTCCATCCTTTTGGATAATTATATGCATTAGAAGAAAGCATGGAAGATGCAGTAATATTGACAAAGATATTTTCATAATTACTCCATTTAGAACCATATCTCAAAATGGCTTCGGCTCCTGTATAAGAATGAAACACATCAGTAGCTGAATAATCATGAACTCGATCAACAAACAAATCCATATCAGCCCCTATGTTAAGTGTTAAGTTTCTCTCCAGTGCATCCACAACAGGAATCGCGTTTTCATTCTTCACAACCGTCAAAGCTTTTTCATAAACAGAATACTCCGCAGCTTCCAGCAGCTCGTCATCCGGACAGGTAAGTGTCGATGATTGTTTAATCGCGTAAAACTTTGCTCTTAAAATCTTACTGCACTTCTCATCTACTTGTTCCATTGAGATCAATCCGGATTCAACAGCAGAAACTATAAGGCCAATACTTTTCTCAATTTCCTCTGGATACAACGCAATATCATTACCTGCCTCATAGGCTTTCAGAACAACCTCTGACTTACCATAATGACCAGTCAACGCCCCCATATTCAATGCGTCACTAATTACGAGTCCATCAAACTTCAACTCTCCTTTAAGAATCTCTTGAATTATTCTCTTTGAAAGACTGGCTGGAGTACCAGTACTATCTAAAGACGGAACATTCAAATGCGCCATCATAACAGCAGATGCTCCACTGAGTCGCCCCATTCTATATGGCACCCAGTCAAAACGTTCAAACTCTTTCTTTGACTTAAACACAGTTGGCAAAGTTTTATGAGAGTCTTTCTCCGTATCTCCATGTCCAGGAAAATGTTTCATACAGCTTAATACATTATTCTCCTGAAGCCCTTGAATCATAGCTCTTCCGTGGTTAGCAACAGTTAAAGGAGATTCACCGAATGATCTAAATCCAATAACCGGATTGTTTGGGTTTGTGTTGACATCAACAACTGGAGAGAAGCTTAAATGAATACCTAATTCTTTTAGATCAGCACCCATAGAAGTTGAAATAATCTTAGTGCTTTCCAAATCGTTCGCTGCTCCTAGGGTTAATTGAAACGGATAACGCCTTCCTTTCCACAACCTCATATCTAGCCCCCACTCGGCATCAATTCCCATAAGGAGAGGCACATTCGACTTTTCCTGAAAACGGTTGATTGCTTCTCTAGTATTTTTTAATTCTCCCTGAAAAAGTATTACCCCTCCTATTTTATAGTTTTCGATGATTGAATCTACTTCTACTAAGTGGCTTTCTCCTTTATTTGGAGTTGCAGCAATCATAAAGCTTTGAGCGATCTTCTCTTCCAAAGTTAACGTCGAAAGTATAGAGTCAGACCATTGTGTTCCTGAACGCATAAAATCAGGGAGCCCTTTTCTAACGGGTGGAATCTCCTGAAATGACGGTTTGTTTAGAACAAAAGACATGAGTATCAAAAGTAAAAATGGTATCCCAAGCTTTTTCAACATACAATCAATTTCATTTTATTTAACGTTTACAATTCAAAAAATCTGCCGAACTGTCATATCTTTAATTCTGGAATAGATATTGAAGCAAATATAGTCAAAGATACTCCTCAACAATATGCTTTTTATGAGAGTTATTGACATTCTATATTGAACGGTTTTTTAAATGTAGAATTTGAAGTATCTTTATGTTTTAATGCCAAAATTGAGCTTAAGAATATGTTAGAGCGCGTGAAGTTCATGAAAGTGAACAAAAACAAGAGATTTGAGTACACTCCCCGTTTTTACAACGAACGTAAAGAACGTTTGAATAAAATGAGAGAGGCATATAGCGATGATGGCGAAGCCGATTCCGCTCAAAGGAGAGAACGAATGCGCGACAAAATGCAAACTTCTTGGGGACTCGAAAGTGCACATGCAAGCCAATCAAGGGCTGCGAATATTCGATTGATTGTTATATTAGTCGCTTTACTCGTAGGTTCATATTTTATTTTAGACTACGTAGAGATCTTCACAGCAGAAGTTACAAACATAGAAACGACTAAATAAAAGTTGCCCGATGAGTGAAGTCATTCGTTTGCTACCTGATAATATCGCCAATCAAATTGCCGCAGGAGAGGTTATTCAGCGCCCAGCTTCTGTTGTCAAAGAATTGATAGAAAATGCCGTAGATTCTGAAGCAAAACATATCGAGCTGCATATTAAAGATGCAGGAAAAACTGCCATTCAGATTGTAGACGATGGAAAAGGAATGTCGTCTGGTGATGCTGAAATGTGTTTTGAGCGTCATGCAACCAGTAAACTTTCGAGTGCAGATGATTTATTCACTCTTAAAACTAAAGGCTTTCGAGGCGAGGCATTAGCTTCTATAGCTGCAATTGCTCATGTTGACCTTGAGACCATTCTCAAAGGAGAAGAAATTGGAACGAAAATTAAGATCGCAGGAAGTAAAATTGAATCAAATGAACCAAATGCTAGAAATAAAGGAACGTCGATAACCGTAAAAAATTTATTCTTCAATGTACCGGCCAGAAGAAATTTCTTGAAATCAGATCAGGTCGAAACTAAACACATAGTTGAAGAATTCAATAGAATCGCCTTAACTCACCCTGAAATCAGTTTCAAATTTACACACAACGGAAATGTTCTACAAGACTTGGTCTCATCGGGATTAAGAAAACGTATTGTGGATCTTTTCGGTAAGAACTTTAATGACAAATTAGTCCCAATTGAAGAAGAAACGGATATCGTCAAAGTAACTGGATTTGTAGGCAAACCTGAATTTGCCAGAAAGACACGTGGCGAACAGTACTTTTTTGTTAATAATCGATTTTTTAAAGATCATTATTTACACCACGCAATCACTCAGGCGTTTGACAATCTGATTCAACCCAAAACATATCCTTCATATTTTATTTACCTCGAAGTACCCTCTTCTACCTTAGATGTAAATATTCATCCGACTAAAACTGAGGTTAAATTTGAAGACGAACGCAATATTTACAGCATTCTAAGAAGCACTGTCAAACTAGCTTTGGGTAAGTACAACATTGCACCGAGTTTAGACTTTGAGAGAGAGCCTCAATTCGATCTTACTTCTGATCAACAAGCAAAACCAATTCAAACTCCTCAAATTAACGTAAACCCGGAGTACAACCCTTTTAAATCAGGTGGTAGCTCTGGAAGCTCGAGTTCTCCAGTAAAACACAAGCAAACAGCTGGACTAAAACCGAATAAAGAGGACTGGGAGAATTATTTTGAGATCAAAGAAGAACA
The DNA here is from genome assembly GCA_965656195.1 of Brumimicrobium sp. GTDB lineage: Bacteria > Bacteroidota > Bacteroidia > Flavobacteriales_D > Crocinitomicaceae > Brumimicrobium. The sequence goes on from CBFHJL010000024.1 coordinate 27,433, forward strand.
AACTCAAGAAAAAGAGGAAATTGATTTTCAATCAAACGAGGAATCAGCCGGCAAAAAAATCCAAATGCACCAAAAATATGCATTTATACAGGTGCGTTCAGGTATTATGCTTATGGATCTTAAAAGGGCGAAAGAAAGAATCTTATATGATGAGCTTATGGAGCAATTTATGCTTGCTCCCATCGCCTCTCAACAGTTGATGTTTCCTTATGAATACAATTTACAGGCTACCCAGAAACTAGAATGGGACAACAATAAGACCTCATTGGAAAGGTTAGGGTTTTCTTGGGATTGGAATGGTAACATGATGGTTCTTTCTGGAATCCCCTCATTTTTAGAAGATGAAGAAATTGCGCAATGCATTGACTCTATAACAGAAAAGATTACGCATGAAGAAATTGACAAAGGTGAGCTTGCTCATGAACTTATTTCATCATTGTCTAGAGCAGCATCAGCAGCTAAAATTGGACAATTAAATACAGAAGAGCTGAACCACATGATCGATAGATTGTTTGAAAGTGAACAACATCAATATACACCAGGTGGAAAAAAAATTATGCAAACAATTAGTCTGGAAGAATTAAACAATTACTTGAAATGAATGGAATTTTAGGAAATATGCCTCCTGTTGTAAAGAACCTGCTCATCTTGAATGTCTTGATGTTCGTTGTATCCTACATCGGGAAAATGCAAGGGATTCCAATGACCTTCTTACTTGGTGGCTATGTGTTTAACTCTCCGTTTTTTGAACCCTATCAAATCGTTACTCATTTTTTCATGCATGCAGACCTTTTCCATATTTTCTTCAATATGTTTGCATTGGTAATATTTGGATCTGCCTTGGAGAGAGTTTGGGGACCTAAACGCTTCTTCATTTTTTATGTTGCGACTGCCGTTGGAGCATTCGTATTGCACCAGTTAATCGGATTTTTTGAAGTTCGAAACATAGAGGGACAATTGTACGCAGCAGGATATAACGATCTATTTGAGCTGAAAGAACAAATTATCGCTTTACGCAATGGAGCTATAAATAGCTTCACTCCCGCTGTTGCAGGAACGAATGGCTTGGTAGAAGATTACATGATCAACGTATCAGTGCCAGTTGTTGGGGCTTCGGGTGCAGTTTATGGCGTTTTAGTTGGATTTGCTTATTTGTTTCCAAATACTGAATTGATGTTGCTTTTCCCTCCAATCCCTATTAAAGCGAAGTGGCTTGTGCTTATCATGGTTGGAATTGCTGTATTCAATTCTATACAAAGAAACCCTGGTGATAATATTGCACACTTAGCGCATCTTGGTGGCGCCATAGTTGGTTTTATATTGGTATTTATCTGGCAAAAGAATAAGAAAAATTTCTATTAAAATGGAACGCAGTTTTATTAACGAAATAAAGTACCAATGGAATTACGGGGGAATGCACATCAAATTGATTGGTGTAAACCTCGTAGTCTTTTTACTCATTGGGCTTACATTGGTCTTCGGGAGACTATCTACTCCAGGACCTGACAATCCAGTCATCCCTATTCTAAATGATATCTTTACCTTACAAGGCAGTCCTAAAGGATTTATAACTCATCCATGGGGAATTGTAACGAGCATTTTTGCGCATTTTGAGATCTTTCACTTTTTCTTTAACATGCTCTTCCTCTACTTCATTTCGAAGTTCTTTTTAATGTATTTTTCAAATTCCCGGATGCTTTACACATACATTCTTGGAGGTGTATTTGGAGGTGTTTTTCAGATATTAGCCTATTCAATTTTCCCTGCTTTGCAGGGAACAGAAGTTTTTGTAGTTGGCGCATCGGGTTCAGTCATGGCTATTTTTATGGCTGCGGCTTTCCATAAACCAATGGTGGAAGTATATCTATTTGGAGCCATAAAAGTAAAAATGATCTTCATTGCAGGTATTTTTATCCTTATGGATTTATTGCGAATGGGATCTATGGATAATGTTGCTCACTTTGCACATCTCGGAGGGATTGCTTTTGGTATTCTATCGATTCAGAAAATCAATTCAAGGAATAACATCATCAACTGGTCAAAACGAACAGTTGACAACTTGACGAAAAGCTTGAAAGGTGAGCCAAAAATGAAAGTTCAAAAAGGAGGAAAGAAAAAGCAATACAACACTCGTTCGGACGAAGATTTCAATAGACACAAAAAAGCTACCCAAGCTCAAGTAGATGCTATTCTAGACAAGATTTCCAAGTCCGGTTATGATAGCTTGACAAAAAAGGAAAAGCAAATTCTTTTTGATCAAAGTAAATAGAATGGCGAAAGATTCTATTTTTAAACGTCTTATATCTCGAACGATTGGCCTCCTCAGCATTGCAATCTCAATTGCTCTTCTAATAAGTTACTTGAGTCCATACGTATCACCAGATAGCATTTGGTGGATTCAACTTTTTGGATTGGCATATCCCATAATTCTTATAAGTCTTTTAATACTGCTTCCAGTTCTATTTTTCCTAAAAAGAAAACGCTTCTGGACACTTGCACTTATAATGATTGTAGGATTCCCTGTGCACTTCCGCTACATGTCATTTGGTTCCAGCGCTGAGGCTTCTCAAAATGCTACTGAAATTAAAGTAACTTCTTTCAATGTTCGTGGATTTGATATTTACCAGTGGGTGAATAAAGATCTTTCAGAATCAGAAGAATCATTCCTTAAGTTTATAAAGAATAACAATGCAGACGTTATCTGTTTTCAAGAATATACCGTTGACAAGCGTCCTAGCAAACATATGCTGCCTTCTGAAATAAAATCAGCAGGAGATTTTACATACTATACTGAGAAACTTACTGCTCAATCAATAAAACTATCTTTTGGAATCTCTATTTACTCTAAATACCCAATTATCAAAAAGGGATTCGTCGGTAAAGAAAAAGACTTATATGCGCTATATGCTGATGTAAAAATCAAGGAAGATACAATACGAGTTTACAATACACATCTTCAAAGCATAAGACTGCAACAAGACGAATATTCGCTATTCGATGAAAATGCTCCTAGCAATAAAGGTGTTTCCAGTCGTGTTGGAGGGTTACTTGGGAAATTAAAGAGTGCTTACCCGGGCAGAATAGCTCAATCGAACAGTATTATCGAACATGCTGCGAAAAGCAAACATCCTGTTCTTATATGTGGTGATTTCAATGAACCACCTACATCTTATGTGTACAGTATATTCAGCGATAATTATCAGGATGCATTTAGAAGTTCTTCTTTCGGTATAGGCAGAACGTATGCCGGTAAAATTCCAGCGGGAAGAATCGATCACATCTTTTGTGGTGACTCCATTCAACCGTTATCTTTTGAAATAAGTGATGAGACCTTAATGTCTGATCATTATCCGATTTCAGCCAGAATAACTTTAAAATAAAGAGTATATGTAAGATATATAAATCAGTAGTAATATAGCTCCACTGAATCTACCGACCTTTCTTCTAAAGACCATCATAGGAAGTAAAAGGATGGCAATTCCCAACATCCAAAGTAAATCCCAACTGATTACATTTGCCTCAACTCCTATCGGCTGAACAATTCCTGTGAGACCGAGAACAATCATGATATTAAAGATATTGCTCCCGATAAGGTTACCGACTGAGATATCTGTTTCCTTTTTAAATGCTGCAACTACACTCGTTACGAGCTCTGGAACTGAAGTACCAAAAGCAATCACGGTAATTCCTATTACATGCTTAGATAAACCAAAATACTCTGCAATATCACTCGCTCCTTCTATCAACCAATTGGAACCAAAATAAAGGCCCACTAAACCAATCACAAGAAACAAGAGCTGTTTTGAGACATTGATTTTATCAGTGATTTCGTCTGCACTATCAATATCATCTAGATCAACCTCGTATCCTTTTCTAGAATTACGAATCAAGAAAATAATGAAAGCTATTAGCAGGGTAAAAAGAACAATTCCCTCCCA
>CBFHJL010000024.1:31470-33737 GCA_965656195.1 Brumimicrobium sp.
CGGTCAATACTCAAATTAAGCGCAAAAAGATAAAATAAGATTGATGCCATCATCATCATCGGCCAATCGTAACGGATAGAATTTCTAGATACCGGCATTGGAAAGATCAAAACAGTAACCCCTAAAACGAGAGCTATATTGGCAATATTCGATCCGATTACATTTCCAATAGCTATTTCAGGCATGCCTTGACTTGCTGAGTGCAGAGAAACTATTAATTCTGGAGCAGATGTACCAAAAGAAACAACGGTCATACCAATAACCAACTTAGATAGCTTAGCCTTTGCAGCGATACCTACTGCACCTTTAACTAAAAACTCACCTCCCCCGATAAGGGCAGCAAAACCAATCAGCACCAAAAGAATACTAATTGTCATTCTGAGTCTTTATTTAATTTCTTCTTTTGATGTATAGCACGCTCTACCTCATGATCAGATTTCTGAACCGAAGGATTCGACGGATGATTTTCACCTTCCATAGAACGCTTCATTTCCTCTGCAGATTTAGTAAGGTGACTGAACGGTTTCTTGATGTTTTCCTGAGCTTCGTGCAACGTTTTATTGATATTTGCATCGCGCTTCATATCAGTAGTCGTCTTGCGAATTTCATCCTGAATATCTTGACTAGCATCTTTTATTTGTCGAATTCCTCTACCAAGATTCCTTGATAAACCAGGGATACTCTTAGCACCAAAGAAGATAAGAACAAATAGAAGTATGACAACGATCTCAGACCCAGCTATACTATTTAGAAATAAAAACATCGGTGCAAAGATACGAGAAAAGATAGAGAAAGTTGACCGTTGTTATCAAAAATGGCGAGATATAAATTAGAAGGACAGGCCAAGGGAATAGGTGATTTTTTCACTTCCCTTATTAAAACGAGGCAGCCCATCGATTGCCTTAATCAAAGCATCCTGATGTGTTGGGTGCAATTGACCTCTAATTTCATAATCTTTGAGTTTACCTCTTGCGTTTATCGTTAATTCAATGAGAACGGTTCTATCAAACTTATCTTGATGACTTGGAATTTCTATGGGGCGAAGTTTTCCTCTGAAATAATTATTTAACGCTCTATCTCCTCCTGGATATGAAGGTATATCTTTTACCGAAAAGGAGTTAGATGAAGAAGTTGTCTGTTCACCTAAAGGATTTCCGCCACCACCAGTTGACCTTGTATTTAAGGCGTCAGGATTAGATTTACTGAGTATTTGAACATTGCTCACGGCTAACAATACACTTCTATTGCTTTTGCTCTCTGCAGAAAACTCTCGCGTATTATCAAAACCATTCTCATCTTCCTCTTTTATTTCATCACCTGGTTTATCTTCACCAAGTACATTCAATTGATTGGATGTTTCATTATCGGATAATTGCTCGTTCTGTAATGCGTTATGATCTTTTCCACCTTCAAAATTCTCGGAGCCATCAACCAACTGTCCCGCTTCACTTAATTCCAAAGTAGAACCGTTTTCATCTTTAATCAAAACTTGATCTTTTGTCTCTAGATTCACTTTAACATTAGGATCAACCTCTTGATCTGAAATAGTCATCGTTTCATTTGCATACCGTGGTTCAGGCTTGAGCATTTCTGTGACACCATAAATACCTAACAATATTAAAATAGAGCTTAGACCAATCCATCCCGCATATTTTGTCAAGAATCCCCTATGCTTAAGTTTTGGGGTAATGAAGTTTTCATGAATTTTGTTAGCAATAGATTTTGTCATTGGGACATCTTCAACCTCCATACTTTCGGCTACTCCGGCTACCATAGGATTTAGAGAAATAGCCCTTTCTACAGAGATCAGCTCCTCTCCAGTCAATTTACCCGACTTATAGGCCAAGATTAGATCTATGGAGGGTATATTATGATATTTCATTGAATGACTTGACATTTCTATTTTCTAATTCAATTTTCAGTTTTCTTTTCCCGTTTTGTATATGACTCTTTACCTTCTTTTCAGGTATTTTCTCTATCTGTTCAATCTCTTTGTAAGACTTACCTTCTAAATAAAAGTGCTCTATGCATTTACGTTGATCCGTTTTTAAGTTACTCAACAACTCTTTCACATAAGCTTGAAGACTTTCATCTCCTGAGTTGAATACTTTCTGCCACGTCTCGTCATCACTTTCCAATCGTTGTTCAACATTATCTTCCAGTACTGTTTTCTCTCTTCTCCTCTTTACTTTAAGTAGATGATTCCGAACTGCACTGTAGTACCATCCTCCGAAATTCGTCACATCTGTTTCTTTAAGGTCCTTCAC
>CBFHJL010000025.1:0-31921 GCA_965656195.1 Brumimicrobium sp.
AATTTGAGAACAGTTTCTACTCATCAAGTAGCTCAGTTGCTGGAAAGGCAGAAAGTTTAGCAAATAACTACGTGTATTACAACAATACAAATTTGGTAAACGAAGAACTTAGCAAAAACGATAACATTACGAGAGAAGATCTTCAGAGAGTAGCTAAAAAGTACTTAAAAGACGACGCAAGAGTAGTATTATACTACTTACCGAAAAAACAATAAAAAAGTTAATAACAGCATTATGATAAAGAATATGAAAAAATTGACATTAGCGTTAGCTCTGTTTACTGCAGGGTTAACAGCAACAGCTCAAGTTGATCGATCAGTTGTACCTGAGCCAGGTCCAGCACCAGAAATCAACATAGCAGATCCTCAAGTTTTTACGCTGGATAATGGAATGAAAGTCATTCTCTCTTCGAACAATGATATTCCTAAGGTTTCTTTCAACCTAGTAATGGGGTCTGACCCGCGTTTGGAAGGAAAAAAAGCTGGTTTGTCGGATCTTGCAGGGGACCTATTATTATCTGGAACTTCTAATAGAACCAAAGATGAATTAGACAAGGAGAAAGATTTTATCGGTGCTAGCTTATTTGCTTCTAGCTCAAGCATCTATATGAGTTGTCTAACAAAGCATATGGACAAAGGATTAGATATCATGACAGATGTCATGAAAAATGCAAGCTTTCCAGAAGATGAATTCACTCGCATCAAAAAACAGTATGAATCCAACTTACTATCCGTAAAGACTGATCCAAACTCAATGGCTAGTAATGCCATGTCAAAAGCAATTTTTCCAAAAGATCATCCTTACGGTGAAATCATGACAGAGGTATCTCTTGAAAACATCAAGAGAGAAGATGTATTGGAATTCTACAAAAACCAATTCACTCCAGCAGGAAGTTACCTAGTTATTGTTGGAGATATTGATGAAGCTAAAGCAAAAGAAGTTGCAAATAAATACTTTGCCAATTGGGAAGGTACAGTTCCTTTTGAAAAAGACTATGCGGATGGTTACCTACCAAAGGGAAATCGTGTGATTTTTGTAGAAAAACCTGGGGCTGTTCAATCCGTAATTAATATAGCATTTCCTGTCAACATGACACCAGGAGATGAAGATCAGATTAACCTGAACGTATTGAATAAACTCTTTGGTGGTGGAGGTTTTGGTACTCGACTGATGCAAAACCTTAGAGAAGATAAAGCATATACGTATGGTGCATACTCAAGAGTTAATGTTACAAGAGAAGGAAGTTGGCTAAGTGCATCAGGTAGCTTTAGAAATGAAGTTACAGATTCTGCTATCGTTCAATTCCTTTATGAATTTGGAAGAATTACGGAAGACAAAGTAACTTCAGAAGAGCTTGAGTTAAACAAATCTTCTATGGCCGGTAGCTTTGCGAGAAGTTTGGAATCTCCAAGAACTGTTGCAAATTTTGCGCTCAATATTTTCAGAAACAATCTTCCTGCAGATTACTATCAAACTTACCTCAAGAAATTGAGTGCAGTTAATCAAGAAGATGTTCTAAAAACAGCAAAAGAATACTTCCAACCGAATAACCTGAACATCATTGTAGTTGGAAATCCTGATGTTCTTGAAACCATCAAGAAATTCGATGCAGACGGAACTATTGAAATCTTCGATGCATTCGGAAACAAGACAAAACAAAAAGAATATCGTAAAGCAAATATTTCAGCAGAAGAGGTTTTACAAAATCACCTTATAGCAGTAACTAGTGCGAAGAACATGAAAAAAGCTAAGAAGACGCTTTCAAAAATTAAAAGTGTCAAGAAGATCATGGAAATTACACCTGCAGGATCTCCAATGAAATTGAATATGGAAACGTATTTCATGGCTCCAAACAAAGAAATGACCGTTATGCAGTTCAATGGAATGGAAATTCAAAAGCAGGTCTTTAATGGAGAAAATGGTCAAACAATTCAAATGAGTCAAACTGGAGGGAAAGACACTACCTCTCTTACAAAAGATCAAGTTGCTGAGAGAAACAGAACTTCCGGGTTATTCCCAGAAATGTCACTTCTCGAGAATATTGAAAGTCTGAACCTCCTTGGACTGGACAGTCTAAATGGTAAAGATTATTACGTTATTGAATATATGGAAGGTGAAACTACTACAATGGCGTATTACAATAAGGAAACTTTCTTAAAGGAACATTCTTCATCAATTGAACCAACGGATGATGGAGTTACGGAAATGTCGGTTACTTATAGCGAATTTAAAGCCCATAAAAAGGTTTTGTTCCCACATAAAATGGCTCAAATTTTCGGTTCTCAATCAATGAGTGGTGAAGTAAAAGAAATCATAATCAATAAAGATGTTGATGAATCTAAGTTCACTATCAAATAAGAAGAGAAAATAGAATTCTTTAAAAGCAGCGGCAAAAATGTCGCTGCTTTTTTTATGTTCGATTTATGAAATTGTTCACCATCTTTTTTCCTTGCGGTGTTAAAACTGACTCTGGATGGAACTGTACACAATAAATAGGTTTCTGAACGTGAGCCATCCCCATTAAGACACCTTTTGATGAAATCGCTGTGACCTTCCAATCGTTGGTAAGCTCATTTTTTACTGCCCAGCTATGATAAAGTCCAACTTCTGTAACGTCGGACAAATCTTTAAACAAAACTGAGCTCGTATCTAATTCACATTCCACAGTTATTCCGTGGCAAGTACTATCTAAATTATACAAGGAAATTCCGGCAAGTTCCGCATAAGCTTGCATACCGAGACAAATTGCTAAAACTGGAGTCTCGACAGGAATATTTATTAAAGCTTCCATCAATAAACCAGACTCCTTTGGCAATCCAGGTCCTGGAGAAATTACAACCTTATCATATAATGGAAGCTCATCAAGTTTAAGCTGATCATTTCTAACAACCTCAACATTTTCGCCAATAATCCCCTCAATATAGTGAGCTAAGTTAAAGGTGAAAGAATCGTAATTATCGATAATGAGAATCTTCAAGGCTATATGTAAATCAAAATTGTTAAACTTGTGCAAAGCTAATCGAAAAATGAAAAAAATTATAAAAATACCCAACGCACCTGCTCCTATTGGACCATATAGTCAAGCAGTAGTTAAAAACGATACGCTTTATGTTAGCGGACAAATACCACTCGATCCGTTTACGAATGAGAAAAGATTTGACGATATTAAAACCGCGACAGAGCAGGTAATGAGAAACTTGGAGTCTCTAGTACAAACTGCAGGATTCAAAATGGAAGATATCGTAAAATGCTCTATATTTTTGAAAAATCTAGATGATTTCACTAAGGTGAATCAGATCTACGAAACATATTTCCAAGAAGAACCTCCAGCACGAGAGACCGTTGAAGTTAAAAAACTACCATTAGATGCACCGATTGAAATATCTTGTATTGCTCAACGTTAGATTGACAAACTAGATTTTAATTTCATAAAAATGATAATTCGATAAGTATTTTTTAAGGAATTAAAAGAACGCCTCATTTTTAAATCACATGAATACCTACGCTAATTATTTCGTCGATGCTAAACTTTTAAATTAAGGTGGAGTCTACTACAAAGAAGATATCAATTATCATTGTCAATTATAACGTTGAGTACTTTTTAGAGCAATGCCTAAATTCTGTTGAAGCTGCACTAAAGGGCCTAAACGGTGAAATATTTGTCGTAGATAACAACTCTATTGACGGATCGGTTGCTATGGTTCGTGATAAATTCCCTGATGTCTATCTGATGGACAACAAAGACAATGTTGGTTTTTCCAAAGCGAATAATCAAGCAATGCGCGTTGCTAGAGGAGACTACATTTTACTTTTAAATCCAGATACTGTTGTTGAAGAAGATACTTTTTCAAAATGCATTGAATTTATGGACAGTCATCCTGAAGCAGGAGGATTAGGAGTTCGAATGATTGATGGGAAGGGCAACTTCCTTCCGGAAAGCAAAAGGGGGTTACCTACACCATCCGTCGCTTTTTATAAAATATTTGGACTTTCAAGTCTTTTCCCAAAAAGTAAGATTTTTGGGAAGTATCATTTAGGATACTTGGATGAACATGAAGTAAATGAGGTTGAAATCCTTAGTGGTGCTTATATGTTTATGCGAAAATCTGCGCTTGAAAAAGTAGGTCTACTTGATGAGGCATTCTTTATGTACGGAGAGGATATTGATTTATCCTACAGAATAGTTGAAGGAGGATACAAAAATTACTACTTCCCAGACACACAGATTATACACTACAAAGGGGAAAGCACAAAAAAAAGTAGTATCAACTACGTATTTGTTTTCTATAGAGCGATGGTAATTTTCGCTGAGAAACACTTCAGCCAAAAAAACGCTAAACTATTTTCATTTTTTATCAACCTTGCAATTTATTTTAGAGCAGCATTAGCACTTCTGACACGATTCATTAAAAGGACAGCACTACCCTTCTTCGATTTGATCTTCATGATTTCAGGGTTGTTTATAATGACTAAAATTTGGGAACACGAACATATAGAATTCCCCAAAGAAATACTAAGTTACGCTATCCCTGGCTACGCTACAATCTGGCTCATATCCATCTTATTTAGTGGCGGTTATGACTTTCCGATAAAACTAAAGAACTATATTAAAGGTGGGCTTATAGGAACGTCAATTATACTCATCATATATGCGCTCTTACCTAAGTCTGTTCAATTTTCTAGGTTGTACATTCTTTTAGGCGCATCTTGGGTGATTGTTTATTATGTTTTATCAAGACTGCTTTTACATTTATCACTTAAGCAAAGATTTGATCTTAGCGGTATTAAATCTAAAAATTTTGCAATCATCGGAGAACCGAGTGAAATTGAAAGAGTAAAGCAAATCCTCAAGAATACAACACAGAAAGTAAATCAAATACATGGTGTTTCTCCACATGAAGAAAAAAATCCTGGTAGTAGCGGAGTACTCTCACAATTAGATCAGATTGTTCATATCCATAAAATTGATGAAGTTATCTTTTGCGCTAAGAATACAACTGCGGAAATAATTATTGAGTGGATGTCTAGAATGTCATCAAAACAAATTGAATTTAAAATAGCACAACCCGAAAGTATGTACCTCATTGGCAGCAATTCTATCGACTCTGCTGGTGATCTTTACGTTATGGAAATAGACAATATATCGACCTCCGCAAACAAAAGAAACAAAAGGGCATTTGATATCGCTATTGCAATTCTGTACTTAATTTTTAGTCCATTGCTTGTATGGGGCTTTAAGAATAAAGTCGGATTCTTTAAAAATATGTGGTCTGTACTTATCGGGAAACGTTCGGTAGTTGGATATTCATATAATGCAGAAAGGTATGAAAACAACCTTCCACAAATCCGCAAAGGGATCCTTACCCCTATAGAAGGAAAAAATAAATCAGAAAATGAGGCACTTCAAGCCAAGTTGAATTTAATCTATGCAAGAGATTACAATGTACTGACAGATCTTCAGATCCTACTGAAAAATTGGAGCGATTTGGACCGATAAAGGACATTAAACACTTGCTATAACAGAAAATTCCCTTATTTTTGTGGTGCTTAAAAAAGAACTTAATTCGATAATATTAATATATGTCACAAGTAGAAATCCGTCTCCCGAAAATGGGAGAAAGCGTTACCGAAGCCACAATTACAAATTGGTTAAAAGGTGTTGGTGACACAATCGAAATGGACGAGCCTCTAGTTGAAGTAGCGACAGATAAGGTTGATAATGAACTACCTTCAGAAGTTGGAGGTACTGTTTCTAAAATACTTTTCGATGTCGACGAAGTGGCTCAAGTAGGAGATGTCATCGCAATCATTTCTACTGATGGCGAAGCTCCAGATGCAGTTGAATCTTCTGATAATTCAAATACTCAAGTTGAGGTTGAAGCTGTTGAAGAAACTGTTAATGAGGCTATAGAAGCTGCAACCGGAGGGAGCTCAGAAATTGAGAAAAATGGTCCTAGCGGAAAATTCTACTCTCCTCTCGTTAGAAGTATAGCTGACAAAGAAGGTTTATCTATGAACGAACTAGAATCTATTGACGGTTCTGGTCAAAATGGAAGAGTAACTAAGAAAGATGTTCTTTCTTACCTTGATAATAGAACAAATGGTAAGCCAGTAGAGCAAGCACAGCAGTCAACTAATATTGAATCAAGCCGAGCTACACCTGCAGCAGCAAAAAAGGCGGCTGCTCCGAAAACTTCTTCTGTTCCATCCATGCCTGGTGATGAAATTGTGGAGATGGATCGTATGCGTAAGATGATCTCTGAACATATGGTTATGTCCAAGCATACTTCTCCTCACGTAACATCATTTGTTGAGGCGGATGTTACCGACATTTGGAATTGGAGAAATAAAATAAAAGGTGATTTCAAGAAAAAAGAAGGTGAAAACTTTACGTTTACTCCAGTCTTTATTCAAGCCGTAGCTAAAGCAATTAAAGATTTCCCTAATATCAATATTTGCGTTGATGGAGATAAAATCATCAAACGAAAGGATATCAATATAGGAATGGCAGCTGCTCTTCCATCAGGTAACCTAATCGTACCTGTAATTAAGCAGGCTGATAGACTAAATCTTTACGGATTAGCAAAGAAGGTTAATGAATTAGCCAATAATGCTCGAGAAAACAAATTAACATCTGACGATATTCAAGGAGGTACATATACGTTAACAAATGTTGGAACATTTGGAAATGTTATGGGAACACCTATAATAAACCAACCTCAAGTTGCAATTATGGCAACAGGAGCAATTCGAAAAGTACCAGCAGTAATTGAAACACCTGATGGAGACTTTATTGGAATTCGCTACAAAATGTTCTTGTCTCACTCATACGACCACAGGGTGGTTGATGGTGCTCTTGGAGGAATGTTTGTTAAGAGAGTTGCAGAGTATCTAGAATCATTTGATCCCGATACAGAATTATAAAAATTGTTTTTTTTCAAACTTAATAATCTCGTTTAATGTATTTTAAACGAGATTATTTATTTTTAGGCCATGAAAAATTTACAATTACTATTGTCTGCATTGTTTTTTGTACCTACTCTCATTTTTTCACAAATGACAGATGAACAGGTTAAGCAGTTTATTGAAACTTCTGAACCTCGCGAAATGATTCAAAAAAACACACTCATGCTGATGGACGGATTTTATCACCAATCCATCATGGTAATTGACGAACTACTTAAAGATTCTCCAGAAAACTCAAATTTTAATTACAGAAAGGGTTATGCTCTTTTCCACTCTGTTTCGGACTTTTCAATGGCAATTCCATTCTTGACAAAAGCCGAACAAAACATCTCGAGCATATACGATATGTTCTCCCCAAATGAGAATGATGCACCCGTTGAAACTTATTTTTACCTTGGAAGATGTTATCACCTTGGTGCTGATATTGAAAAAGCAAGATTGAATTATAATAAGTTTCTTGCTAATCCTCCTAAAAACTCTGACTTAACAGCGAAAGCTGAATTGATGTTAAGACAATGCGATATTGCTGAGTTATTCCTTAAGAACCCAAAAGGTTATAAAATGATCAACCTTGGTAAAGGAATTAACTCAGATGCTCCGGATTACGCTCCTATAATATCATTAGATGGTGGGGCTTTATACTTTACTTCAAGACGAATTAGACCAGATAGTTCGAACTCAGAGATTAAAGAACCTTATAATAATCAATATTTGGAAGATGTTTACGTCTCTTATAGAGGAGATCAAGAAACTTGGAATGAACCAGAATTACTTGACCTTTGTCTCCCTGAAAGAAATGAAGCTACAGTTGCCGTAAGTACAGATGAAAGATCTATATATGTTTACAAAGATGATGAGGGAAATGGAGATATATTCTATTCAGAGTTTGAAGATAGCGAGTTTAAAAAACTAAAACCTGTTGAAACTGATGGGGTCAATACAGATGCTTGGGAGCCTCACCTAACAGTAAGCCCTGATGGGAAATACAAATATTTCTCTTCTGATCGTGAAGGTGGTTTTGGTGGAAGAGACATCTACAGGCTTGTTAAACTACCTTCGGGAAACTGGAGTGCACCTCAAAATCTAGGACCTACGATAAATACTCCTAATGATGAAGACTCACCGTTCATTTCTGTAGATAACAAAACGCTATACTTCTCCCACAATGGAGAAAAAAGTATGGGAGGCTTTGATGTTTTTGTTTCAGTTATGGGGGAAGATCAAAACTGGTCAGATCCAATCAATCTCGGAGTTCCATTAAATTCAATGGGCGATGACATATACTATACGACAACGGCAGATGGTCTAACAGGTTACTTGAGTTCTTTCAGGCCTAATGGAAATGGTGAAAAGGATATTTACGAAATTCAAAATGATTACTTAGGTTTAGATAATGTTGCAATATTATCTGGAAATGTAATCACAACTACCGGTGTAGAAATACCTGAGGATGTAGCATTTACACTTACTTGTGTTAATTGCGGTGACAATTCAATAAGAACTATTCGCCCAAGAATAAAAGATGGAGGCTTTTTTGCGAGTCTTCAACCTTGTAGAGAATATGAAATGACTTTTCACTATAACGAAGGGGAAACAGAGTTTCATAAAGAAACTTTTAAAACGAAATGTGACAAAGGATTCGAGGAAATAGTTAAAAACATATTACTCGACGTTCCTACAATGTCCGTAATAAGTCCTGAAGATACTATTTCAGATGTTGAATATGCTTACAACCCTATTAAGTTGAAGCACTATTTCGGTTATAACAACAACGTCTTAAGCACTAATTCAGGTAATCTTAAAATACTACTTGATGAACTTATTGAGCAAGCCAAAGAAGGAAGAACAGGCTTCGAAATAACTGTAGACGCTTCTGCCTCTAAAGTTCCAACTCGCACATTCAAGAGCAATATGGCGTTGGCTGAAAAACGTGCTCAGAACATGGTTAATATTTTAGAAGAATTCATTAGCAATAACGAATCATTAAAAGGTAAGGTTATGATCAAAACGAATAAAGTTGGGGTTAATGGACCTTCTTACGAGAATGGATCATTTAAAAACATTGACAAGTATGTTCCATACCAATTCGTAAAAGTAAACGTAAACGGTGAAGCAACTCAAGACGAATCTGAAACAAAAGTTCTTGAATCTAAGGATAGTGAACTAAAGTAGTTAGAAGAATAAGGATTTACTTGTAACCTTTTTTTGATTATTGAGTATCTATTATATTAAATATATACTGCAATATGAAATCATTAGCAACTAGTTTATTTGGATTTCTTTTACTCTTAAGTTTTACAAATGCGCGCTCTCAAGAATTTACTGACGAGCAACTCAAGGAGCTTTTGAAAACCTCTTCAGAGGCGGAAATCGTAGAATTAAATACTTTGTTCAATGTTAATGGAAACTTTAAATACTCCAATTGGACCGCCGACAAACTAATTTCATTAAACAAAACAAGCGCTAACTATAATTATCGTAAAGGGTATGCGCTATTGAAATCAACAGACGACTTCACAAAAGCAATACCATTTCTCGAAATTGCTATTACCGATGTAACGAAAAATTATGACATGATTTCCCCTTCAGAAAAGAGTGCTCCAATAGATGCATATTTTCACATGGGCCAAGCCTATCATTTAAACAATGAAATCAATCAGGCAGAAAAATATTACAATACCTACCTTAACGAGGCTAAAAAGAAAGATCCGCTAATTGAGGATACAAAACTTCGATTACAGCAATGCGAAATAGCTAAAGAATTAATTAAATCCCCTGTAGATTATGCTGTTAAAAACGTAGGTCCCGTAGTCAATAGTCCAAACCCCGAATATAGTCCAGTAGTATCTCTCGACGGGTCAGCTATATATTATACTTCACGTAGACTTCGTAAAGACTCTAGTAACTTTGGAATAACAGAACCAGGGACTAGCATATATTTAGAAGATATTTATGTTTCTTATAAAGATTACGATGATAACTGGACCGAGCCTAGACTAATGGATTTCTGTAAACCAGAAAATAATGAAGCTACTGTTGCAGTTAGTATTGATGAGAGAAGGATATATGCTTACATGGACGCTACAGGTAATGGCGATATTTACTATTCAGATTTTGAAGGTAGTAAATTCCAAAAACTGAAATTATTAGAAACGAAAGGAGTTAACACTAAATCTTGGGAACCACACATTACGGTATCACCTGATGGAACTCAGAAATTCTTCTCATCGGATAGAGAAGGTGGTTTAGGAGGAAGAGATATCTACCGAATTGACAAACTTGAAAATGGTGAGTGGTCTAAACCAGTTAACGTCGGTGCTCCAATCAACACGCCATACGATGAAGACGCTCCTTTCATTGCAATAAACAACAAAACAATGTATTATGCACATAATGGACCGAAAAGTATGGGTGGATTCGATATCTTCAAAGCTGATATGGATGAGATGGGTGTATGGAGTCAACCAGAGAACCTGGGATATCCGTTAAACTCTACTTTTGATGAAATCTATTACACTACTACGGTAGACGGGTTTATTGGGTATCTAACTTCTTTTCGTCCAGGTGGGATAGGAGAAAAAGATATTTATCAAATTGTCAATACTCATTTAGGTGTTGAAAGTGTTGCAGTATTGAAAGGTGAAATTGAATCTGCGGATGGTCAGCCAATTCCTGAGGATGTAGCATTCACTGTAAAATGTTTGAATTGTGAGGAAGCTTATGAAATCTCACTTTTCCCTAGAATTTCCGATGGTACTTTCTTTGCCTCACTTGACCCTTGTAAAGAATATGAAATTACTTTCCACTACGACAATGGCCAGAAAGAAATTTCGAAAGAAGTACTAGCCACTTCCTGTGACAAGGGATACGAAGAGATTTATCGCCATTTAGTATTAGACGTTCCAACGATGGAAGTTGTTAAGCCTCAAGAGCTAATCTCTTCATATGAACCGCTTAAGATGAAGCATTTCTTTGGGTACAATAAGAATCAATTGAATCCTGAAAAAGGTGCGCTAAAGGTATTCCTAGATTCCCTTCAAAGTCAAATCGACCAAGGCAGAACGGAAATAGAGCTTAAAATAAATTCTTCAGCGTCTGAAGTTCCGACTAAGACCTTCAGTAACAATAATGCACTTGCTGAGAAAAGAGCCAATCAATTGAAAGAACTATTATCCGATTATTTTGATCAGAAAGGATTAGGTGATTCAGTTAAATTAACAATCAATAGGATTGAAGTTTCTGGCCCTACTTATAATAAAGATTATATTAATATTGAAAAATATGCCCCTTATCAATTCGCGAGTATTTCTCTGGATGGAATAAATAGTATGAGTGATGAGATCGTTCAATTTGAATCAGAAGATAAAATGATAAAGGAAGGTGTTGCTTTAACAAATACCTCTACATCAATGAAGGATGATCAAGGAGACGTTTTTAGCAGTGGTCGAGTAATTGAAAGTGATTATAAATATCATGTCATTACAGGAGTATTCAGAAGAATCAATTACGCTGAAGGAATGGTAAAGAGCCTAAAAGATAAAGGTTTTGATGGAAAAATAATTGGCAAACAAAATGGAATGCACATAGTATCAGCAGGTTCTGCAGATTCATTCTCTGAAGTTCAGAACATATTGCAAAAAGCAAAAGTAGAAGTTCGAGAAGGGGCTTGGATATTAAACGCAAAGAAATGATATTTGTATTGAAAGAATTATAGCGGGTTAATAGCCCGCTTTTTTATTATTTAAATTATGAATTTAGCAGTAAAGAATGATCTAGCAATTTTTGATATTGAAGCAACAGGGCTTGATATATCACAAGATCGCATTGTTGAGATAGCAATATTGAAAATCGCTCCTGATGGAACTGAATCATCTTACATAAAAAGGATCAATCCAGAAATTAAGATTTCTGAGGAAAGTATAGAGATTCATGGAATAACAGAAGAGGATATAAAGGACGCTCCTACTTTTAAAATGATTGCTGATGAAATGGCTGAATTTATAGGAGAAGCTGACCTAGTAGGATTCAATTCTAATAAGTTCGATATTCCCATGTTAGCTGAAGAGTTTCTCCGAGTAAATCATTCTTTCAAGGTAGCAGATAGGAGATTCATAGACGTTCAGAATATATTCCATAAAATGGAGCAACGAACTCTTGTTGCTGCTTATAAGTTCTATTGCGATAAAAACTTGGAGAACGCACACAGTGCTGATGCCGATGTAAAAGCGACTTACGAAGTACTAAAAGCGCAAGTTGAGCGATATGAAGAACTTAAAAATGATGTTGACTTTCTTTCTGAATTCTCAAAGCATAATAAGAACGAGATAGTAGATTTCGCAGGTAGAATTGCGAAGAATAAGAATGGAGAAATCATCTATAACTTTGGAAAGCACAAAGGGAGGTCAATTACTCAAGTAGCCGAAGAAGAGCCTGGGTATTATGGCTGGATGATGAATGGAAACTTTCCTCGTTATACAAAGTCAGTGCTTAAAGAAGAGATGGAACGTATAAAATCCATACGTAAAGAAAAACGTGAGAAACGTAAAGAAAGTGAAGCAAAAAATATGGAAAACAAGATTGAGCAACTTAAAAACAAGTTTGGTCAATAAATAACTACTTTAATTATGAAGATCATCTGCATTGGCCGGAATTACGCTAAACACGCTAAGGAAATGAACTCTGATATTCCTGAAGTTCCTATGTTTTTCATGAAACCTGATACAGCGTTACTTCCGAAAAAGAACCCCTTCTTCTACCCTAACTTTACAAAAGATCTACATTTTGAATGTGAGTTAGTGATTAAAATCACAAAACTAGGGAAGAATATTGCTGAGAAATACGCTCACGAGTATTACGACCATATAGGTATAGGCATAGATTTCACTGCGAGAGACCTACAAAAAAAATGCAAGGAAAAAGGACACCCTTGGGAAATCGCTAAAGCATTTGAACATAGTGCACCACTTGGAAATAAATTTATACCATTAGAAGGCAAGAATATTAACGATATTAATTTCAGACTTGAGAAAAATGGAGAAATAGTTCAACAAGGAAACTCATCTGATATGCTCTTTAATTTTGATCAACTCATCGCATACATATCTAAATTCATGACGTTAAAAATTGGTGATCTTATCTTTACTGGAACACCAGAAGGAGTTGGACCTGTAAATATTGGCGACCGTTTAAAAGGCTATATAGAAGATGAGCAATTACTAGACCTTAAGATTAAATAAAGTCCTCTATTCGATTCAAAAAATATTCTGGTCTGATTAATTTGGAGGTTTCTTTATACCTCAATTGATCAGCATAAATGAAGAAACACGACCCTTCCTTTATTGTCTCAATAATCTCAGTTGATTCTTCAATCGGCAGCGCGGGACAACCATAACTGCGACCAAGGACACTATCATTTTTAACCATAAAACATTCCGTTGCATATTCAGCTCCATGTACAACAATACCTCTATCCCTTGCTCTAAAATTGCACGACTCCAGACCATCTAGCCTTAAAGCATGATCAAACTTACCACTGTAAGTTTCACTCGTTAAATAAAATCCAAGACTAGACTGAAGGCTTCCAGAGCGGTTTGAAAAATGTTTGGCCATTTCTCCTCCCGTATTTTTACCATGAGAACAAAAACTCTTGTATGCTACTTGAAAAGAAACCATATCAATTACATAAAGTCTTTTTCGCGATGAATGTTGAGTGAAGTCGACGACTGTAAGGTATCTTTTATTCTCTACCCTACCCTGATCTAACAAAGCATAGTACCCGCGTAAAGCATAATCAAATGCTTCCCGATTCAATGATGTATCTTGAATACAGGCATAACTAGAGTAAACATGTTGATTCCAAGAATGAATAAGTCTCTCTGAATTCTTAGGCTCATTGCGTAGAAGAGTGAAACCAAAAGAAAAAATTAAAGTAAAGAGCAGCGTATTTCGAAATGTCAAAATCTTCATCATCACGTGCAAAAGTAATAAAATGTCGTTACATTTGCCGCCTATTTCCTTGCTCACGGCGAGAATGTTGCAAAAGTTACTTATGGCGGATAAGAAAGAAATCGAAAAAAGAAGAACATTTGGGATCATATCTCACCCCGATGCTGGTAAAACTACGTTAACTGAAAAGCTACTTCTCTTTGGTGGAGCTATTCAGACAGCGGGTGCCGTTAAGAGTAACAAGATCAAAAAGACAGCTACCTCCGACTTCATGGAAATTGAAAAGCAGAGAGGAATCTCCGTAGCAACCTCTGTAATGGCATTTGGATACAAGGATAAACAAATCAATATACTTGATACACCTGGACACAAAGACTTTGCAGAAGATACGTATAGGACTTTAACAGCAGTTGACAGTGTTATTCTGGTAATTGACAATGCAAGTGGTGTAGAAAGTCAAACAGAAAAGTTGATGGAGGTTTGTCGAATGAGAAATACTCCTGTGATCGTCTTCATCAATAAGATGGACCGTTTCGGAAAAGACCCGATGGATCTTTTGGATGAGATTGAATCAAAACTTGATATAAAAGTTAGACCTCTCGCCTGGCCCATTGGAGACGGTGATGAATTTAAAGGGGTTTACAACATATACAAACACGAATTATCTTTATTTCAAGCCAATAAAACTAAAATCAGTGATGAACTGATCAAGTTTGATAATTTGGAAGATACTCAACTCGATGAAATCATTGGGGAAGAAAGTGCTCAAGAACTAAGAGACGAGGTAGAGCTGGTTGACGGAGTTTACGATGAATTCAATGTTGAAGATTATTTAGCGGGTAAAGTGGCCCCAGTATTTTTCGGTTCTGCTGTAAATAATTTTGGGGTACGAGAACTACTCGATGCTTTCATTGAAATCTCTCCTTCTCCAAGAGGACGAGCTACGGATGAGGGATTCATTGAGCCTAATGATAATAAGTTTTCCGGATTTGTATTCAAGATACATGCAAACCTAGATCCCAATCACAGAGACCGAATTGCTTTTTTACGTATCGTTTCAGGGAAATTTCAACGAAATACATTCTACAAACACGTAAGAAAAGGTAAGAAATTAAAATTCCCCAACCCAACTTCATTTATGGCACGCGATAAAAGCGTCGTTGATGAGGCTTTCCCTGGTGATGTGGTAGGACTTTATGATACGGGTAATTTCAAGATTGGAGATACGCTTACTGAAGGAAAGGATATGAATTATGTGGGTATACCTTCCTTTTCGCCTGAATTATTCCAGGAGCTGAGAAACGATGACCCTATGAAGTCTAAACAACTAGACAAGGGTATACGTCAATTGATGGATGAAGGAGTAGCGCAATTGTTTATTCAAGAACCCGGTAGTAGAAAGATAGTAGGGACTGTAGGACAACTTCAGTTTGATGTTATTGCGTACCGCTTGAAGCATGAATATGGCGCGAAGTGTTCATTTACTCCAATGAATTTTCACAAGGCTTGTTGGGTAACTTCAGACAATAAAGAACAACTGGCAAATTTCAAGAAAGCCAAAATGGGTAATATTGCTAAAGATAAAGATGAAAATCTAGTATTTCTGGCAGAAACACCCTTCCTTTTAGAAATGGCTGAAAGAGACTACCCAGATATTACATTCCATAAAACATCAGAGTTTAAAGTTGCTGAAAGCAAGTAAAGTATTTTAAATCTTCTTGCTTAATCAGAATTGATATCAGGCGATACTTTTCAAAAGATGATCGCAAAAAAAAAGGATGGTCAAATAACCACCCTTTCTTTTCAATGTGTTTAACACTATACTTTCTCTAAAGCTTGTTTTATATCGTAAATAAGGTCTTCCGCATCCTCAACTCCGATTGAAACACGAACGAGATCTTCAGTTACACCCATTCTCTCTCTAGCTTCTGGCTCGATACCACAATGCGTCATTGTTTGTGGATGCTGAGCTAAACTCTCAGTACTTCCAAGACTAACAGCCAATTTAACTAATCCTAAACTATTCAAAAATTTAAATGCTGCTTTCTCCCCCCCTTTAATATCGAATGAGATCATAGCACCAGGTGAGTTATACTGTCTTTTATAAATCGCATAATCCTTACTGGTTTCATTTATCAAACCGAGGTAATGTACTTTCTTTACCTTATCATGAGTATTCAAGTACTTAGCAACTTTTTGCGCATTCTCACATTGCTTTTCCATTCGAATCTTCAATGTTTCTAAACTTCTAAGCATTAGCCATGCAGTATGCGGACTCACCATGTTTCCCAGGAAAGTACGTAACGTTTTCACACGCACCATTAATTCAGCATTCGATAGTACGGCTCCAGCAATTAAATCACTATGTCCTCCAATAAACTTAGTAGCAGAATAAACGACTAAGTCTGCTCCAGCTTCTAAAGGTTTAGACCAAACAGGGCCCATATAAGTGTTGTCCACACATACATAAGACTTATCGTCTCCATTCTTGCACTTATCAGCAATTCTCCGACACATATCAATGTCTATAATTGTATTCGTGGGATTTGCAGGTGTTTCAATGTAAATAAGTCCTAAACGGTCTTTCTTACCTGTTTTTTCAATGATTTCCTCTATCTCTTCCTGTGTATTCTCTGGGTGAAATACTGCATATTCCACTCCTATCTTTGGTAAAAACTCTTGAATAAAGTGATCAGTTCCTCCATAAGTTGGTGAACTATACAAGATAAGATCTCCTGGCTTTAAAAACTCCAATAAGACAGTACTAATTGCGGACATACCACTTTCGAAAACTGCGGTATCATCAGCCTTATCCCATAAGGAAAGACGATTCTCTAGAATTTCAAGGTTAGGATTATTGATTCGACTGTAAATCAAACCTAGTTCTTCATCTTTTTCCTTTTCACGCAATCCATAAGCGACTTCGAAAAACGCTTTTCCTTCCTCAGCTGATTCAAATGCAAATGTTGAGGTTTGAAATATTGGAGCTTTGATGGCACCTTGAGACAATTCAGGTTTGTAACCGTGGCTCATCATTAAACTTTCTGGCTTGAACTTATGGCTCATATCTTGTTCTTTAATATTTACTGCAAAAATACCAAAAACAGATAATACATCTGTAATATGATTTCATAACAGTATTTATTCCTTTTTTTATAATTATTTTAGTATTTTAGACTAATTAGAAGAGGTTAAGATTAATCAATAAGGAAAATATTCTATGAACCGTTTAGATGAGATTGATATTGAAATTATTCGACTTTTACAAAGTGATGCAAAGATCGGAATCAAGAATATTGCAGAGCAACTCAACTTAACCAAAACTCCAGTTTATGAAAGAATCAAAAAGCTGGAACAGGATGGTATAATAGAAAAGTATGTTGCGTTAATCAACGCCAAAAAGGTTGGAGGAAACATAATTGTATTTTGTTCGGTTTCATTAGATGTACAGAAACTACCAGAAATAGAGGCATTTAAATCTGCCGTTAGACAGTTACCAGAAGTTCTTGAATGCTACCTTATGGGAGGGGCAAACGACTTCTTATTAAAAGTTATGGTTGAAGATCTCGATGCTTACCATCATTTCTCATCTGGGAGATTAGCAGCATTGGAAAATGTACACCAAATCAAGAGCACATTTGTACTTGATGAAGTAAAGAAATCTACAGTCATTCCAACACTATAAACCTAGTACAATGGAAGGAACTTCTTTCAATGTTTGAATCTTTCGAACTTCATTATTCTCTTTGTAATGATTATGAGGATCAAATAGTACTCCGCGTATTCCGCATTTTTCTGCTCCTAGAATATCGGCCTCAAAATCATCCCCAATCATAATAGACTCTTCGGACTTGGCTTTGGTTCTTTGTAAGGCACTTTTAAATACCAGAGGGTCTGGTTTATTTACACCAACCTCCTCACTACAGAGTATATCATCGAAATATTCAATTAGGCTACTATTACGTAGTTTTATGAATTGAACTTCCTTGAAACCATTTGTAATGATATGCAATACATGATCGTTATTTTTTAGTTCCCTTAGCGTTTCAATCGTATGTGGAAATAAGATTGTTTGATGCGGTGATACCTCTACATATCTATTAGAGAGTTGCGTTGCTATTTCAGAACTATTTATATCAAAGCGAGCCAAAGCATCAATAAAACGACCAACACGAAGATCATCTTTACTAACCTTCCCATATCTATATTTATTCCACCATTCGCTATTAACCTGTTTATAGGTAGCGTGAAAAGCTTCGAAAGAAGCTAAGTGATCATTTAACTTCAATTCATCAAAGATGATCTGCAATGCAGACTCGGAATTCTTTTCAAAATCCCACAAGGTTCGATCCAAATCAAAAAAAACATGCTTTGTTCTCATATTCTGTGGTTCACTTTATTAAAAATGTTAGGCTCGTTATTGAAATACAGTCTACAACTAAAAATAAAACGATCAAAGGAAAGGTTTGTTTTTGATGTTTATAGAACTTTGCAGTAATGATCGAACCTAACGGAACGGATAAAAACAAGGGAAACATCCAAGATACACCATAAATCCCTACAGCGCTTTTTATCTTAATAATCCGACGATTTGTCCGTGTAAATTTCCTAGGTTCTGTTATTTTCTTTCCCTTACGCTCTAAACGTATTGCTCTTCTAGCTCTTCTTTTGACTGCTAAATTCATAAAGTAGCTACTTCCAAAATAGAAAATAGATGCAGAGAAAATACCTCCTGAAATACAAACAAGGAATGTCTCCAGAAATGAAAACTCTGCTGCCCAACCAGCTACAGGAGCAAACATGAATTTCCATGTACTAAAAATAAAGACAGATAAATACTTTAACATATTCTAAACCTTGTCACCAAACGCCAAATCCCCCGCATCTCCTAAACCTGGCACAATGTAAGATTGGGCAGTAAGTTCATCGTCAATTGCTCCAACCCATATTTTTGTTGATAATGGTACTTTTTTCGTTAAATAATCTAAACCTTCTTGTGTAGCTATTCCACAGACAATATGTAATTGACGTGGAGTTCCATATGACTTTAAAGCTTCATAAACCATTGCCATAGAACTTCCTGTTGCTAGCATAGGATCGCTTATGATAAGCGTTTTATTATCTAGTGTTGGCGAAGCACAATACTCTACATGAATATCAAAATCTTCGTCTGTTGTATGCTTTCGATATGCGCTAATAAATGCCGAATCAGCTCCATCAAAGTAATTCAACAACCCTTGGTGCATTGGGAGACCTGCTCTCAATATAGTGGCAAGGACAATCTCAGTGTTTGACAAAGGTATATTTGTCTCTCCAAGAGGAGTAATGATCTCCTTTTCTTTATATGTGAACGTTTTTGATAGCTCATAGGCCATTATTTCAGAGATACGCTCTAAATTACGTCGAAAACGCATTCTATCATGCTGAACATCTACATCTCTTATTTCTGCTAAGAACTGACTCAACAGTGAATTTTGTTCTGAAAAGTTTGTAATCATGTTGTTGTTTTAATATTCGTTTGGAAGATAATTAAAATGTTGTTAGACTCCTTGACTTGACATGTAGGATTGTAAAATAATTGTTGCGCTTACCTCATCTATTAGTTCTTTGTTTCTTCTTTTCTTTTTAGAAACTCCAGCATCTACAAGGGACTGCATCGCTAATTTTGAAGTAAATCGTTCGTCCATTAGTTCGATTTTCAAAAAAGGAAACTCTTTGTCTAGCGCCTCTTTTAGCAAGCGAACATTTTCGGAACTATGGGAGTCTTGCATGTTGAGGCGTTTAGGTTCTCCAAGTACAATTGTACCCACACCTTTTTCAAAAACTGTCTCCTTTAAAAAATTCATTAGCTCATTAGATGCTACTGTTGTCAATCCAGAAGCTATGATATTCATTTCATCAGTAATCGCTATTCCAGTTCGTTTTAGACCAAAGTCTATGGCAAGAATTCTGTTCATTATTGCTTTATAAATTGTTGAGCACCTATCATTTTTCCGTCGACAGAGATGATAGCATGATAAACTCCTTTTCTCAACTTTCTGGTGGGAAGTACAATTTTATTGCCAGTATAATCTCTGCTGAATTGATAGCTTCCTGAGTTATCGTAAATCTTGACATTTATTGCTCCACTGGCAGAGAGAAGGTCTATTGTTAAATCATTGCTTGTTGGATTCGGGTATAATTTGAATTGTTTTGATACAGACTCATTTGTGTTCGCTACACTCTTTCTGAATCCAAATGCATACTCCCCTTTCAATAAGGTAGTGGCTTCCAATCGCCCATAACCATCAGTATCTCCACTGAACGGATTACGCTCATAAAAAGGATACTCTTCCCATCGAACAGATTGATTCGGTCTCCATAGCAACACTAAACTATCTTCATGAAACGCAACTCCATTATGACTTGTCATCAATGCTGTATCAAGATATCCTGAACTATTTTGACGAGCATCATACGTAAAACGAGCTTCTGTTTCAAAAGAATCGGACCAAATTCCATCCACTTTCCAGAAACGTTCGGTAGAGATCACAAATTGATTACCAATAAAAGCGCTATTAATAGGGTCTGGGGAAACACGATGATGATCTACTCTAAATAATGTAGAGTCATCTTCACTCGTAACATCTAGAAAAAAGTAGGGATAAGTCAAGCTCTCCATTCCTGTTTCTTTGATAACAATCGATTCGCCCGTTACAGCATTTAAGAGTTTATCATTTTGATTCAGCCCAACCATTTCAGGAGCAAAAGGAATTGTAATTGTCGCAGTTCCTGTCTGACCATTCATGATAAAGTCGGTTGTAACAGTTTGCCAGTCATCACCAGTGAAAGTTACTTCCAATGGAATATTATCAAAATAGTCAGGAGCTTGGAATAGTTTCTGCTCGACGTAAACTGTCACCTCATAATCTGAACCCACTGCCTGGATATCGAATGAGTCTAATTCATACCCATTAAATCCAGGATTAAAAACATAGCCATCAAAAAATGGATCTAGATCTTGTCCTGATGAGGCCTCCAATGCATTTTTAAAACCAGTAGCGTCTATATTGTCAAATGCAAAATTCGTTTGAATGTATTTAAGCCCATCAAAAAAGTCTTGATCTCCCATATATGTTCTCATGTTATGCATCATTGTGGCTCCTTTTTGATAGGAGTGATCACCGTACGTTGCAGAGTGCGGAACACCCGAAAGCGCATAGAACTCTCCATCACTTATATGTGCCGACTGAATGACACCACGATGAACTCCTTTCAATTCCTCGATGTAACGCCCATAATCATAAACGTGCTCCAGGAAAATAGACTCACTGTAAGATGCTATCCCCTCATTAATCCACATATCACCAGAAGTCATACATGTTACAAGATTACCCCACCAATGGTGAGAAAGCTCATGCGTCATCAACGTTTCGTATTGTAAATTACCATTTGCTGTTACAGCTGGATACATTATACATGTTGCGTGCTCCATTGCCCCACCATTGAATGGAACTAATGCAAAAGCAATTTTATTCCATTCGTAAGGACCATAATTTGATTCGAACGCATCCATTGCTCCAAATAAATTAACAAAAGATGCTTTAAAGTTTGTTGTATCTTGAGGAGCAGCAATAAGCATAACAGGAGTTTGAGTATTCGTCAAACTACTAACATAAGTCTGATCAACATGGGTATAAGGGGCTACTCCAACACATGCTAAATAAGTCGGTATAGACTCTCCCAGAATCCATCTTCTGACATTCATTCCTCCTCCATCAACAAACTCTTCTGCTATATATCCGTTACTATATGCGAATTTATCAGATGGAGAAACTACAGTTATATCGTATGTAGCTCTCTCAACGAAGTTGTCAAAACAAGGATGCCATGTTCTCCCATAATTATGAGGTTTAGCTAAAAACCCAACCCCTAAGTTATACGCATAATCACCTTGAAAATAGAATCCTCCAAAACCAGAAGGGTCCATTTGAGGTTGACCGTTATAATATATAGTCACTGAATCTATATCACCTTGTGACATCGTAGAAAGTAGATCAATCCTCAATAAAGTATCATTGTATTGAAAAGTAACTGGATTACCTGCCGAACGAACAGAGTCAATCGTAAACTGAAGTAAATCCAATGAGATCGCATTGATATTATTCATTTTACTCTCAAACTTAACACGACAACTTCCAGTAATTGTTTGCGATGCAAAATCTGAAAAGTCTAAACCAATTTTATAATCGAGTACATCTAAAGTATCACTTCGTTGATTCTCAGCACCAGACTTTTCGTTCATCTGCGCACTTACCAGTAAAGGTAAAGTTGCTATTATAAATAAAAATAAGCTTCTAGTCATAGTAATTTCCTTATGACGCGAATTTACACTTAATCGCTCAAACTAAAAATTCAGGGAACACTAATCTAAATGGAGATGGACGTTTCAACCATTGTGATTAAATTTGTACCATGACTAAAAAAGAGGCACTTCTTTTCTTTCCACATGATCCAGAAGACGATCTTGATGATCTTTGGGAAGAACGACTTTTTGAGCAGAAACAATTCTTTTTAACTCGACCCCCAATAGCTAAGGTGTTTCAAGCTAGACTGAACAAATTAGAAAAACAATACAACGCATACCTTCTCCTTACTGAAGAATTAGATAATGTCAAAGTCATGAACCACCCTGAAGTCGTCTATTCATTTCCTAACGATGTTATTGAGACATTCAACGAGTATCATTCGTTTAGAAACAAATTCAAGCATGAAGTCTTAAAGTCGAACGATTTTAATTCCTTAAGAAAAGTGATTGATGCCTGGATGACTCTTGAGAACACATATGCGGCTCAATGGTTTTACAACGAAAGTAAACAAGACGACATCGACGTCGTGCAAAGTAAAGAACCTGACCCTATGGTCATATTGGAAAAGCTCAAAAAAGCGCGAAACGATAAAAACATCAAAACGTTTGATAATCTACAAAAACACTACAATGTTTTAGATGAAGTGATTCGTAAAGAAGTAAAAAGGTTAACTTTGCTAAAGAAGGATTAACTATGGACAAAAGATTCGAAAAACTCTATGAGCAATTAGATCAACAAGAATGGCCAAGGCTTTATTTCTTTAAATTTATTGCACCCAGTGACTCTAGAACTATTGCTCTAGTTACTGGTCTTTTCAAAGATGAAAACAATATAACACTTCGCCCTTCATCAAAAGGTAGCTATACAAGTATCAGTGTTAAGGAAGTAATGATGAGTGCAGCAGACGTCATTAGCAAGTACGAAAAGGCTGCAGAAATCAAAGGAGTAATATCATTATAATATGTTTCTACTTGTCATAAATTTATCAAGAGTAATTGCTAATATCGCATGGGCGATACTGATCATTATCATTTTGATCGTGCTTTACAGACTTCTTCTGAAAAGATTAAAACGAACAAGGCCTTCTCAAGAGAACTTTTTAACATTACATGCTATTGAGCAGAATCCCGCTTCAGGAACTATTCAGATTTTCTTTGAACAAGAGTTACCCAAAAATGTCAAAATATCAATTTATGATGTAAATGAAACAAACACAGATGTTCTCGAGGAGAAACAGTTTGAGTCAGGAGGGAATGTATTTTCAATAGATACTACGAAATATGAAAATGGAGAATACTTTTTGGAATTGAAAACAGAATTTCAAAAATCCAGTAAACTATTTGAAATAAAAAATTGAGTATAACACAATCGTTTATAGTCCTAAACGTTATTTGATTTAAGTAGGTATTAATTATATTAGTCGAAACGAACATAACCATGAAGTCACTTCTCATTATTTTTTCAATTCTTATACTTTCCAATACAAGCTCTTTCTCTCAGACGGATTTTGCTCCAAAGGGATCTTTTAAAGTAGAAATTGCTTTACCAAATAATGCCACAAACAGTGCGTTTAGAGATCTGATGCAAGGGCTGGTATGCTTAACGCCTTCATACCAACACACATTGGACAATACGCTTTCATTTGGTTTTGGATTGAGGTACAATTATTTTGATGTAAACGAGTTCAAAAACACAGTTGGATTATCTGGTGGAATGCACACTGCAGGAGTATTTGGGAAAATTGGACAAGAAAAGTTTTATGGAAACTTCGGTGTTGATTACGGAGTGAGAATTGGTTATAGCATGAACTTTTTCGCCACAAATAAAAATGAAGAACTCTTAGGAGGAGCTTATTCTAACGATGCCGGTTTTGTGGAGCCACACTTAGGCCTTGCACTAACCGCCAATGAAAACACATCTTTTAGATTAGTATTAGGTTATGCTTTTCATGCTTTTGAATTTAGACCTAATCAAGTTGGACTAGATAATTTCGCAGGTATTAATGCTGATCAGCTGAATGCAATCACAACTTACTTCACAATAGGTTTTGGTTATTCTTATTACTTCGGACAGAACTAATCCCTATTAAGTCGTTTATGCCATCGTTTCATCCTATCAATGTAGCGATAGAACTTGTTTGGTAGATCAACTGCCACGATAATTTTTTCATTTGTGAATGGGTGTTCAAATTCAATTCTGTTTGCAGAAAGAAAGAAGCCCTTCCCTTTCAACACGTCTGATTTCGAGCTGTATTTCACATCTCCAACAATCGGATGGCCTGCTTCAGACAAATGGACTCTGAGCTGATGTTTTCTTCCTGTAACTGGCGATAACTCAATAATTGTATTCCATTTGTCTTGGACATGCGCAAACGATTCCTTCGCTCGATAATGCGTTAATGCATGTTTGTGATCAACCTCAGATTCGAAAATCCCCTCTCCTTTGATTTCGCCTTGCACAATGGCAGTATACGTTTTTTGAACCTTTCTTTGCTCGAACAGTTCGCCAAGTCTGATTCTTGAAGTAGAGGTTTTCGCAATAATCACCAAACCATGTGTTTTTGCATCTAATCTATGCACTGTTAGCGGAACTGACAGACTATCTGCATGTGAAGAGCTTTTCACATTTCCTGGAATAGCATTTTGAAGAGTTTTCCATTTATTACCAGATGTTGGAAGCCCGGGAGGTTTTTCTACTATCGCAAGGAAATCATCTTCAAAAAGAACGTTTAGCGATAGGTCATACACTTTGCTTACTGTACCTAAATATTCAAGAACCTGTATTTGATCATTGTTTGAAACGCTATCGAAAGACTTTGCGACCTTCCCATTGATAAGAATTTGTCTCCTACCAAAAGCCTTCTTCACCCCTTTCCTTGAAGGAATACAAATCAGTTTTCCAGGCAAATATTCATACACATTCTGAGCACCTTCCAGTCCATGAACTAGTTGCTCTTCTATTATTTTCCTTCCCTCAAATGTCTTCATTTCTCGTATCTACAAATCTATGCACATTTTCATCAACTTATTAACAAATGAAAAGAAAGGTTTTTAATGATTGAGAATACCATTAACTTTGTTTCCTCATTTTATTTAGCGCGTAATTATGTTAACAATAGATCCGAAAGAGATACCTGTACCGAAACTTCACCACTATTTACTTGGTGCTGTTGGACCACGTCCTATCGCTTTTGCATCAACCATTGATGAGAATGGCAATCCAAATCTTGCCCCATTCAGTTTTTTTAATGTCTTTAGTGCAAATCCTCCGATCATGGTGTTTTCTCCAGCTAGAAGCGGGAGAACTAATACAACTAAAGATACTTACGAAAATGTAAAGGTTGTACCTGAATGTGTGATCAATATTGTAAACTACAATATCGTTGAGCAAATGAGTTTAAGCTCTTCTCCTTACGATAAAGACATCAGTGAATTTGTGAAGGCAGGATTGAATCCTGTGAAGTCTGATTTGGTAAAACCATTTCGTGTTGAAGAATCACCTGTTCAGTTTGAATGCAAGGTTATCGAAGTAAAGGAACTTGGAGATGGCGGAGGTGCCGGGAACCTTGTGATTTGCGAAGTCTTAAAAATTCACATTGATGAGGATATTCTTGACGATGACAAGATGATCGATCAGAAAAAGATTGATCTTGTTGCTCGAATGGGAGGAAACTGGTACTGCCGAGCGGATGAGAACTCAATGTTCGAAGTCGTTAAACCTGTTACAACAAAGGGAATGGGAATTGATGAAATCCCTGAAGACATAAGAACAAGTAAAATACTTACTGGTAATGATTTAGGAAAGTTAGGAAGCGTTAAAGAGCTTCCAAATGAGACTGATGTTAATGAGTATAAACTTATAGAATTATCAGATCTTTTTGTAACTTTAGAAGACGAGCCAGCTAAATTAGAAGAAGAATTACATATTCTTGCTCAGCAAAAGTTGGCAAAAAATGAGGTGGAAGACGCCTGGAAAACACTATTAGCATTTAATAATCAATAAAATACAACAACACTATGTTTACCATTTCTGGAATAGTAAAAGTAAAAAATGACACTCAGCAGATTTCTGAAAAATTTTCAAAGAGAGAATTTGTAGTAACTGATGCGTCAGGAAACTATCCACAAGATATTCTTTTTCAGTTGACTCAAGACCGTACAGGATTGCTTGATGATATCAATACGAATGATGTTGTGAATGTAACCTTCAACATTAGAGGTCGTGAATGGACAAGCCCAAAAGGAGAAGTTAAGTATTTCAACTCATTAGATGTTTGGAAAGTAGAGAAATCTCAAGGTGGTGGAGCACCGACTCCTCCAGATATTGAACCAGCTTCATCTGATAGCGCAGAAACTCTAGTAGAAGAAGGAGACGACGATCTACCATTCTAAACTAAGAATTTATAAGATACGAAAGAGGTGGTCGATTTGACTGCCTCTTTTTTTTATGGATATAACAAATATTGAGATCGAATCTTTTTAAATGCAACCAAGTCTTTCTCCCAGGTTTGCTTTATTTCATCAGCAGATCTACCTGCGATTATTTGGAGTCTCAATTGATCCGTTCCAGCCAAAAGATCAAAAAAGCGTTCTCTTTTCGTGAAAAAATCGTTGCCTTGATAGTTTTGATATGCATCTATCAACCACTTCAAGTTTATCCCCTCCATTCTTTGATTCTTGAATTGACCTCCAAGATCCAAACCATAGCAAACTTTACTTTCAAGCTTTGGGTGTTTTGATCCAAACCCAGGTTCTGGAGTAAATGAATACTGAAAAGATGAATCTTTAGAGAAATCTGGATGACCAAAGACCTCAAATGGCCTATCCGTACCTCTTCCTACACTCACAACCGTTCCTTCAAACAAACAGAGACTTGGATACAAATTAATTGATGCGTCACTACGCAAATTTGGAGAAGGTGCTACAGGCAAACTGTATTCCATATCTCTCGAATAATTAAGAAGTGAAATTACTGACAGCTGGCACTTCACCCCATTTTTCAACCAGCTTTCACCATTTATCATATTTGCAATTTCCCCTACAGTCATTCCATGCACAATTGGAATCGGATGTTTTCCAACAAAAGATTCGAAGCCTTCTTTCCTCAATGGCCCATCTACATAATGTCCATTTGGATTTGGTCGATCAAGCACAATTACTTTTATACCTTCCTCCGCACAGGCTTCCATAACGTAATGTAGTGTAGAGATATACGTGTAGAAACGTGCTCCAACATCTTGTATATCGAATATTACAGTAGAAACTCCTGCCAATTGCTCACTCTTGGGCTTTTTATTTGACCCATAGAGGGAAACAATCGGAAGACCTGTTTGCTTATCAATACCTGACTCTACAGAA
Organism: Brumimicrobium sp.; assembly: GCA_965656195.1. Classification (GTDB taxonomy): domain Bacteria; phylum Bacteroidota; class Bacteroidia; order Flavobacteriales_D; family Crocinitomicaceae; genus Brumimicrobium. The sequence goes on from CBFHJL010000025.1 coordinate 27,617, forward strand.
GCTCCTGCATCAGCCTTACCTCTAAAACCATGTTCTGGGGAAAATACTTTTTCAATATGAACACCTCTTTTGATCAAAGTATCAACCAAATGACTATCCTCTACTCTACTGGTCTGGTTTGCAACAATAGCAACAGTTTCATTAAGAAGTAAATCAACAAGTGTATCCATTCTTTCTGCACCCAAGACTAATTCTGGCTTCTCTGCAACGATATTCAAAGTATCTTCTTGACTTTTAACAGGAGAAGTCAACTGTGCATTCTCTGCATGCTGACATGAGAGAAGGAAAATGAATAAAAAACTTTTTAGGCAAAGACGCATTGAGTACATTAGCAAGCATTTTAGAAAGAGTGAATAAAATCTACTTCATAGCGAAAAAAATCCACGCTGGTAATAGCGAAGATACTAAAGTTTCTCGACCTATTACCCGTATATCAAGGATAAGCATCATTCTAGCAATGATCATCAACATTGTTACGATTGCTGTAGTTACTGGGTTTCAAAATGAAGTGAAAGATAAAGTTATTGGTTTCGGGTCCCATGCTACAATCGTCCAAGCTGGAGAAACATCTACATTTGAATCAGCACCAATCATTTACAGCGATAGTCTCGAAAAGGAAATCTCCCAAATAGCAGGAATTAAAAGTATCGATCAATTCGCTTATAAACCAGCTCTTTTACAATCTGAACCAGACACTAACCGATATACCATCAAAGGAATTGACACCTTTCAGGTACAGCAAGAAATTCATGGAGTTGTCATGAAAGGAGTTGGAAACGACTACGACTGGACCTTTTTCAATAAGCATTTGACAAGAGGACGGGTACCCAATTTCTCAGATAGTCTAGACAAAAGAGAATTACTTGTTTCTGAAGAAATCGCTAAAAGGTTACAACTAGAAGTTGGTGAACGCATCAGTACTTTCTTTGTCAAGGAAACGCCTGTAAAATTGAAGTATAAGGTTGTTGGGATTTTTAAAACTGGATTACAGGAATTTGACGAACAAATCGTAATTGGAGATATACGTAGTGTTCAGAAATTAAATGACTGGGGCATTCAAGCTGCAATCCGTGTTGCCGATACGGTTACAAAAGATGGACAGTTTGTTATTCTTTCGGATTGTAGAGGCGGAAATGGAAATTACCGTTACAATTGGGGTATCGGCTGGGAGACTGCACGAGGATTCACTTATTGTGATATTAAAGATACTACGATACGACTGATCACTTCAGATTATTGGATGTACATTGATGGCAAAGGAGAGCAAAATGCAATTCCAGATACAGCTTATTTAAAAATATCTATTGAAGGTAGAAAGAGACTTCCTTGTTTCCCTGTAAACGAAGAATTCGGAGAGTTCGAAAGAAAGTATCTTAATGATAGTGGAACAAAGTTCTCTGTTGACATTAAAGGTGGAAAAACAGTTACTTTTGAATATGTCGACGGGAAAGGAAGTCATCAAAACTATATTGGTGGTTATGAGTTGTCCATAACAGATTTCTCTCAACTTCAAAACGTTGTGGACCAGGTAAAGAGTAAGATTTATTTTAGAAGTAACAATTCAACTGACTACCGGGTACGAACAATAAAAGAAGAACGTCGCGATATTTTTGTATGGCTAGGATTCCTCGATATCAACGTATTCATCATACTAGTTCTCATGATACTTATCGGCATAATAAACATGGGCTCAGGATTACTTGTATTGATCATTACAAAAACTCAATTGATTGGATTGCTCAAGGCACTCGGAGCTACAAACTGGACCATACGTAAACTATTCCTTCATCAGGCGGTGTTTATAATCGTGAAAGGTATGATCATCGGAAACGTTATCGGTATCGGCATCTGTTTATTACAATCTTATTTCTCGGTTATACCATTAAATCCTGAAGTATATTATTTAGACGCCGTTCCAATTGAACTCAATGCATGGCATATCATTCTTCTAAACATTGGAACCTTAATCGTATGTACATTGGCACTCATTGTTCCATCTTACGTCATTACGAAGATTTCACCAATAAAAGCGCTCAAGTTTGACTGATTGAATATGTTCAATGATCATGACATATCGTTTATGCAGCGCGCATTGCAGCTCGCAAAACTCGGTGGAGTTTCAGCGGCTCCTAATCCTATGGTTGGAGCAGTGATCGTTCATAATGGCAAGATTATAGGAGAAGGATATCATCAAAAGTATGGAGGGCCTCACGCAGAAGTAAATGCAGTCAATTCAGTTGAAGACCAAACCGTATTGAGTTCTTGTACAATATACGTTACTCTTGAACCCTGTGCTCATCAAGGCAAAACACCACCATGCTCAGATCTAATTGTAAAACACAGCTTTTCTCGAGTGGTAATAGGGTGCATTGATAGTTTCGCTAAAGTTTCTGGAAAGGGCATTGAAAAAATGAGAAAAGCCGGTATTCAAGTTGATGTCGGATTACTTGAAACAGAAGCTAGAAACCTGAACAAACGTTTTTTTACCTTTCATGAAAAAGGCCGTCCTTATGTAATACTAAAATGGGCACAAACTGAAGACGGCTTCATTGACAGGTCGCCTGAAGAAAGAAAAGAAGGAGTAAACTGGATTACTACACCTCTTCTAAAACCAACAGTTCACAAATGGAGATCTCAAGAACAAGCAATCATGGTAGGTTGGAAAACCATAAAAAATGATGATTCTTCGCTTACAGTTAGAGCATTTAATGGACCATCACCGCATCGTTTTATTATTGACCCTAATTGCAATACACCACACAATTCGAAGGTTTTAACTGACGGTGAGCCATGCTCTATCTTTGTAAAATCAAATAGATTTAATGAACTCCCTAAAAATATTGAAATAATAATTTTGGAAAATTTCAGTTCGGAAGCTATTCTTTCTCAGCTCCATAAAAAAAACGTATTATCGGTGTTTATTGAAGGAGGCGCGAATACACTAAATCATTTCATTAAAAATAACCTTTGGGATGAGGCAAGAATACTGGAAGGAACTATTCAATTTAACAAAGGATTGAAAGCACCTAGTATTGATGACTCTGCAGCCCAGGAAACGGAAATGATTGGAGGGAATAAAATATCATACCTTTACAATAGATGAAGTACTTATTATTAAGCATTTTTTTCTCAACGATCATTCTAGTGATCTTTAGAATGTTCAAGAAGTACAACATCAATACTTTCCAAGCCATTGTATTCAATTATGTAGTTGCTTTTACTGTCGGATTTGGAATATATGGAGACCAATGGCGTCCTGAACATTTGCATGAAGGTTCATGGATTCCTTTTGCATTTATAATTGGCTCTTTGTTCATCAGTTTATTCTTATTAATGGGAAAGAGCTCCCAAGAAAATGGAATAGGGATAACATCCGTGACCGTTAAAATGAGTTTAGCTATTCCAGTGACAATGGCGATCTTTCTTTACAACGAAGAGGTATATTTAGCTAAAGTTGCAGGAATCATCGGTGCACTTATTGGCGTGTTTCTAATTACCTTCAAAAAGAAAACGGAAAGAAATCAAAAATCTGCAGGAAACATGATTTACCTGCCGATTCTATTCATCGGTAGCGGATTACTCGATACATTATTGAATTATGTCGAAAAAGAGGCATCAGGTGATCTATCACTTGCTTTGTTCTCGGCTATAGGTTTCGGAATTGCTGGTATTATCGGTTTTATAGTTTTGATGGGAGCATTAATTACCAAAAGACAAAAATTTGCGTGGAGAAATATAATTGGAGGAGTAGTTTTAGGTATACCCAATTTCTTTTCCATTTATTTCCTAATGATGGCTGTTCGGTATCCTCACTTAGATGACTCGGTTACATATGCCCTCAATAATGTTGGAATCGTAATGGCATCATTCCTCATTGGAATAATTGCATTTAAAGAGTCCACTACTCCACTAAAAATTATCGGAGGTGCAATCGCCATTATAGCAATTGTACTTCTGAGTCTTTAATCCGAGTTAGCACGAAATAATTTTGCGCCAAAGAGACAAATGTCCTAACTTTGCAAATATATGATGAGAGAGAAATACATGGAAACAGAGACATTAGAAAGAACCGAAGTTATTGAAAAGCAAGTTGATGAGCGAAATTTAATCGTTTTCAATGATGACTTCAATACTTTTGATCATGTTATTGAGTCGTTGATCAAAGTTTGTAAGCACGAAATGGTGCAAGCCGAGCAATGTACTACCCTAATTCATTATAAAGGTAAGTGTGAAGTGAAACGTGGTGATTACGAAACACTTGAACCAATGTGCACAGCTCTTTTAGACCGAGGAATTACTGCTGAG
>CBFHJL010000026.1:0-31087 GCA_965656195.1 Brumimicrobium sp.
GCTAATGAGTAAAAAAGATTTCATCAATAGTTTAAGTTTTCCGTTGATCGAATTACTATTTCCCGAGTAGAAATTAGAGTTCCTTGATCAGTAAATTTCCCCTCGTTCATTTTCCAAACCCCATCTACTTTTCCTTCAAACTCAATTTCGTAGTTGAGTTCTATATTTTCCATGGCCTGACCGTTAACAAAATCAAGCAATGCATTTTTACCAGAAGCATTACTGAATTGGAATTGTATCTTGACGAATTTTACCTTATCATATTTCGCTTGCAACTCTTTTTGTATTTCCTCTTGCACAGCCTTAGCTAGGTCTTTCTTCTTTTTCAAGATTTCAACATCCTCAATATTTCCTATGGAATCAAATTCAATACTGTATAACTGATGATCGTGGACAAACTTTATCTCGAAGCTTTTCTTTCCCGAAGTAGTTTCTTCGAACCATTTAGGGTGTTTCCTATATATTTCTACCTTATTTAACCACTCGCGGGCTTTTAAAGGAACTTCCGTGGATTCCACACGTACCTCATGTTCAGCTTTCTGCGAAAAAATACAGAAGTGAACCAAGACAAATAATATGGCAATTAATATTCTCATCTCTCTGACTACAAATATATGAATTCGTCGATAGTTGAAAATTACTTTTGCACTGTGCTAATTCAATAATTGAGTAATCGCTACGTTTGAAAGGAAATAAGTACATTCGCAGACGAGATAAAAGGTTTTGAAAAAACTCAGTATATTTTACATAAAATCCTTCATTGGTCCCTTCGCTGCGACGTTTTTCATTTCGATGTTTATGCTAGTCATGCAGTTTCTCTGGAAGTATATCGACGATCTCATGGGGAAAGGTTTGGAAACGAGTATTATCATAGAACTACTCTTTTATGTTTCTGCCAGTCTTCTTCCATTGGCACTTCCATTAGCGATACTATTATCTTCTCTTATCGTTATGGGGAATTTGGGCGAAACCAATGAGTTAACAGCGTTAAAAGCTAGCGGACTCTCTATTTATAGAATACTGAGACCCTTAACAGTTATTGTAATTTTCATAGCGTTAGGCACATTCTACTTTTCGAATTACATCATTCCTAGAGCCAATTATAAATGGCATTCTATAATTTGGGATATACAGGAAAAGAAAATGACGAGTTTTTTAACTCCTGGCTCTTATACACAAGAAATTGATGGTTTTAGCATCAAAATTGGAACAGGTAGTAACAACTCATTCAAAGATATTATTATTCACGACAGAAGAGAAAGAGATATTTTAAAAACTATTGTGGCAGACTCTGGAGAATTTTACCGCGCGACAAATGGAGATGTTTTATTCTTTAAACTCTTTAATGGCAATGTAATTGAGGAATTAAAAAAATCTCCTAATTACCTTAATGAAAAAGGTAAATTTAACAAAAGGACATTCCCTAGTAGAAAATCTGAGTTTAATACCGCTACGTATAAAATGGATATCTCTGGATTTGATCTGAAAAGATCAAGAGAAGATTTATTTAAAGATGATCATGAGATGCTGAATGTATTTCAGATTGAAGAAACTGTTGATTCATTAAAGCAGAACTATCAGGAACTATCCAAATCACTTACATTTAGTACTCTGTCGAAACACGAGTATTTTCAGTCTTTAAACTATTCTAAACAGCTTCAAAGCGACAGCACTACAAGAATAATTGATTCTATCAATCCGTTACTTTCTCAAAAGAATAAAGATAGTTTACTAAGTCTAGAACAAAATAAAATCGTTCAGGACACTAACTCTCAAATCAGTACTATTCATACTTCCAATATGTCTAAAAATGATAGTATCAAAGCATATGTTCACCTGAAGTCACAATTAAGAACAAAAATCAATTCTCTGGAAGGTCAAATAAACATTGAAGAATCGAGATATAAATCATTACGGAAATTTGAAGTTGAATTTCATCGTAAATTCGCTCTATCCTTCAGTATAATTATATTGTTTTTTATTGGAGCGCCGCTAGGTGCTATAGTCAAAAAGGGAGGTTTTGGAGCGCCTGTTGTTATTGCAGCTTTGTTGTTCATGATCTATTTTGTCCTAATCAGTATTGGTGATAGTATGGTAAAAAGCGAGATTCTATCACCTTTTATGGGAATGTGGGGTCCAAGCATGATACTCGCACCATTTGCAGTTTTCTTGATGATTAGTGCTGCAAATGATAAAAGCGTTGTAGAACTACCAAAGATATTTAAACGGAAGAAAAGAAAGCAAAAATGATGAAGATCTTGCATTTCTCTAACAAGCCACCCTTCCCAATGAGAGATGGAGGTTGTGTTGCAATCAGCAGTACATTGAAATCATTACTTTTAGCTCCGAAAACAGAAGTCCATCATCTAACTATAAGTACTGGTAAACATCCGTTTAACGAAGGTCAATACCCTGAATCATGGGTAAAGCGGATGAAAATATTCAATGTTAAGATCAATACAAGAACTGATCTACTTGGAGCGGCATTTTATATTCTCAAAAACAAATCATACAACATTGCGAGATTCAAAGATAAAAAGCTGAAGAAAAAAATAACCGAACTACTAGATCAAAATATTTATGACACAGTAATTTTCGAAAGCATTTATACCTTACCCTACATTGATCTATTTATAAATAAAGGCTGCAAAGTAATTCTTCGGGCGCACAATGTTGAACACGAAATTTGGAATCAATTAAGTCAACAGGCATCTTTTTTTCTAAAGAAATGGTATTTCAAGAAATTAAGCGATCAGTTGAGAAACTTCGAGTTAAATGAATTGAAGAAATTGGATGGAATTATTGCTATTTCTGAAGAAGATGCAAAGTTTTTCCACCAATTCACTCCAAAGGTTAACGTAACAGCTATTCCAACGGCAGTAAAAACTGATTTTAATGTACCAAATTATGAATTGAATGATTTTTATTTTCTCGGTGCTATGGACTGGAGGCCAAATAAAGAAGGGGTTCAATGGCTCTTAGACAAAGTGGTTATGCAAGGATTAAAGGTGGTACGATTACATTTAGCAGGAAAATCGCTTAAGAAAGGTGAAATCACTCATCCATCAGTAGTTTGCCATGGAGAGATAGAGAATGCGAAAGATTTTATAGATCAGCATGGAATATGCTTAATTCCAATGCTTTCTGGTAGTGGAATAAAAATCAAGTTACTCGAAAATATGGCAATGGGAAAACCTATTATTTCTACTACTGAAGGGGTTCGTGGAGTTCCAGTAGAAAATGGAAAACACGTCATCATTGCAGACAATCCGGAAGAATATCGATCTGCCATGTATGAATTATCACTAAGTAAAGGATTGAGAAAGAAGCTTGGTTCAAATGCAAAACAATTTGTTATTCATAATTTTGGTGAAAACAAAGTAACTAGAAGACTCATTGCATTCATCAAAGAATCATAAAGAATTAGTAGTGATCACATCACGTTTTCCGTTTCCTCTGGAAAAAGGTGATAAGCTGCGCGCATATTACCAAATCAAAGAACTGAGTAAGCACTACAATGTCCATTTAATCTCCACTACAGAGCACAGTGTAAGTCCTGAAAGCCGAAAAGAATTATCTCAATTCTGTAAAAGTATTCATGCGTACAAAATTGGAAAGCTTGAAAAATGGTTAGGTGCTGGACTAACTCTATTAGGTGAAAACCCTATACAAATTGGGTATTTCTATCATCGTCGAATACATAGAAAGATAAAAAAGCTACTGGAACAGATTAAACCGGATCATATTTACTGTCAATTGATAAGGTCTGCAGAATATGTTAAAAACTACCATGAATGTCCCAAAACGATTGACTATATGGATGCTCTTTCAAAGGGCGTAGAAAGGCGATCTGAGAAGGCCAAAGGTCTTGTTAGATTAATTTTTGAAAAGGAGTTCAAAAGACTCCTGAAATATGAGAATGCGATCTTTAATTATTTTGAATATCACACTATTATTTCTGAACAAGATAGAAACTATATCTTTCACAAAGAGAGAGAGAAGATCAAGGTGATCCCAAATGGTGTCGATCAATCATTTCTGCAATATTCACCAGGTTCAGATAAGAAACAAGATATATTATTTACAGGGAATATGTCCTACCCTCCGAACATTACTGCCTCTGATTATATCGTAAAGGAAATCATTCCATTATTGGAAGAGCCTGTAACAGTAACAATAGCGGGAGCAAACCCTTCAAAAGAAGTAGAGGCATTAAAAACTGATCATGTTATTATTACTGGATTCGTTGAGGATATTAAAGATTATTATGGGTCACATAAGATCTTTGTTGCCCCTATGTTCTTAGGTACGGGTTTACAAAATAAGCTATTGGAAGCAATGGCCATTGGAATACCCTGTATTACAACAACACTAGCTAATAATGCATTACAGGCAAAACCAGATCATGAAATACTGATTGCTAATGATTCAGGGGAGTTTGCACATCAAATTCAAAAACTTTTGAAAAATGAACTGTTACGTAAGAATATAGCACGAAATGCCAAAGTATTTATAGAAGAAAATTATAATTGGGATAACGTATCGAAAGAACTTATTCAACTCATCGGTGTTTAACTTTATAAGATATTAAGAATGTCGTACCTTTGCACCAGAATTACATAATATGCGGGAAAAGCTGAATACCATAGAAGAAGCAATAGAGGATATCAAGAACGGTAAAATAGTTATCGTTGTTGATGATGAAGATAGAGAAAATGAAGGTGACTTTGTGACTGCTGCTCAAAACGTTACGCCCGAAGTAATCAACTTTATGGCTACACATGGTAGAGGTCTTATTTGTGCACCTCTTGTAGAAGATCGATGTGATGAGTTAGGTCTAGAATTAATGGTTCAGTCCAATTCAGCTGCTTATGAGACTCCATTTACGGTATCAATCGATTTGATCGGACACGGTTGTACAACAGGTATTTCCGCAGAGGATAGATATAAAACTGTCAAAGCTTTAGTTGACCCAGATACGAAGCCAGAAGAGCTGGGAAAACCGGGGCACATATTTCCTTTACGCGCTAAAAGAGGTGGTGTTTTACGACGAGCTGGTCATACAGAAGCTTCGATTGACCTTGCGAGACTAGCTGGTTTTGATCCGGCAGGAGTTATTGTAGAAATATTGAATGAAGATGGAACGATGGCCCGTTTACCGCAGTTAATTGAAATTGCGGAAAGATTTGACCTCAAGTTAATAACCATTGAAGATTTAATCAAATATAGACTTCAGAAAGAGACTTTGGTAGAGCGTGAAGTTAAAATTAAACTACCTACTGAATTCGGTGATTTTGAAATGGTCGCTTATAAAGACAAAAACTCAGGTGAAGAACACCTCGCTCTATTCAAAGGAGAATGGACTGAGGATTCACATGTCTTAACACGTGTTCACAGCTCTTGTATGACAGGAGATATATTTGGTTCTTGCAGATGCGATTGCGGTCCTCAACTTCATGAGGCTATGCGCATGATTCAAAAAGAAGGTACCGGTGTAATTGTATATATGAATCAGGAAGGCCGTGGAATTGGAATGATGAACAAACTCAAGGCTTATAAACTTCAAGAGGAAGGGTACGATACTGTTCAAGCGAACGAGAAACTAGGCTTTAAAGGTGATCATAGAGATTATGGTATCGGCGCTCAAATCTTAAGGGATTTGGGTGTTCGTAAAATGCGTTTAATGTCTAACAATCCGACCAAAAGAACGGGGTTAATAGGATACGGACTTGAAGTTGTAGACAACGTAGCTTTAGAAATCAAAAGTAACAAACACAACAAATTCTATCTGGAAACCAAAAGAGATAAAATGGGTCACACACTGCGTGTTGAAGATAAAGACTAACTATTCTTTATCCTTGTTGCTTAGTTCATCTCTTTTTTCGTGGATCTTTTTTGACCAACCTCTTCCAACAATCAACAGCAAAATAAGAACTGCTACGAATATGATTGCTGATGTTGAGTTCCATAAACTTTCGTTCTTATCATCACCTGATTGAGTCACATTTTGAGGTGTTTGAGACCAAGAGTGGAGAAACATAAAACTAGTTAAAACAACGAAAAGTATCTTTTTCTTCATATCAATAATTTACGAAAGTATAATTAGAAATCAAAATCACTTATAGATGTTGAAAATAAGCATCCATTCCTTGAGAAAAAGCCCGCTCAATTCGACCTGATTCATTTTCAAACAATAAATAGACATGAATATCGAGCTCATCATGCTCTTCAACAAATGCTAATGATGCATCTACACCCATGGTCATGAAAGCAGTGGCAAAAGCGTCTGCAAGAGCTGCACTCTCATGAATAACTGTTACACTTAATAAGTTATGTTGAACAGGTTGACCTGTTTTCGGGTTTATTGTATGACTAAACTTTTCACCATTCTTTACATAAAATTTCCGATAGCTTCCCGAAGTTGCCAAGGCGTTATTATTAATTTCTATTAAGTTCTCTATCTTACGTTTTGAAACGCCATCATTATCTTCTGTCGGCTGATCAATACCTATAACCCAATCCGTATTTCGATCGTTTACACCTTTGGCCTTTATCTCTCCTCCCACTTCGATGAAATAGTTTTTTTGGCCACGTTCCTCAAGAATCTTTGCTAATTCGTCTACCGACTGACCCTGGGCAATTGCATTAAAATCTAATTTCGCTCTTGTATCAGTTTTAACAAGTTCGCTTTCCGCACTTATTTTAAAGGCAGACGAATCCGTAAACCCTACAAAATTTAATATGCTATCAATCTTCTGTTGAGAAGGCTTATCGTCTAAGTCATTGAAAAAACCCCAAGCTTTCACTAAAGGGAAAACGGTTGGATCAAAAGCACCATCTGTCAATTCTGCCACCTCACTACTCAATCTGTAAGCCGTATTAAAATATTTAGTTTCATTTATATCAAGATGCGTAATTCTATTATCGTTTAATTCCGAAATCATTGAATTGTTCTTATACGTCGATAACTCAAGATCAAAAGACTTGAAGAACTCAGAAACCTCTTCTGGAGATACAACTATACTATCATCACTTGTCTTAATAATGAATGTAGTTCCTTGTGCATTTCCCTGAATTGATCTAGAATTAAGATACCAGGCACTCTTTGAAGATGAAGATTGATCTTCCTGCTGATCAGCTGAAACATCTTCTTTTGATACATCCTCACTAGAATTAATAGTACATGAGGAGATAACCAGAAAAAATACAAAAATTTTAAAAGTGTTGTACAAGATTTGCGTCTTCTGTTGCTCTAATCCATGCATCTTCTGAAATAGCGCTATCATTTTTACTGTATGTAATTCCATTTTTTGTTTGAATTCTAATGTAAACCTCACCAAAACCTTCAGAAACCACTATACGACGAGTAATAATTTTATATGGGATTCCATCCTTATCTCTTCTAATATAAGTTTCTTGAGATACACCTTCTGGAAAATCATCTCCTATAGTATTCGCCATTTTAGCCTTATGAGAAGTTTGTTTAACCTCGATATTATCAAGTAATTCTTGAGACTTTAATTTATCATCTTTAAGAGCTTCTTGTCGTTTATTCTCACCTGCATTAATAGAAGCTTCTACTCCTTTAACTTTCTCTACATTCTCATCAATAGATTCTGCTTTCTCTGATACAATCAACTCTTCTTTAACCTTAAGGCGTTCAATTTCATCAGATGTTTGTTCTATTTTTTGTTCTTTCGAATTAGACTTCATATTCACCTCACGCTCATATTGAACGGCTTTTTCCTTTACTATTCCATTGGAAACGACTTGATCTTCGCGGTGCTCATCTAACTGCTCATAACCTTTTTCAGCAATAAAATCAGAGTGTTCAATATTCTTTTGCGTCTCATCCTCTTCTTGCTTATCTCTTCCTATTGCTACTTTTTCCTGATCCTCTTTTACTATTTTTAGTTGCTCTACAGCCTCCATTCTTTGGTCATCATTTCCCTCCTGCGATTTTTGATATTGTTCTTCCCTTCTCGTCAAATCGGCATCAGCATTTAACTGCTCTTCATAAAGCTCACTTGTTTCATCTCTATTTTTATCTCGAATTTTTCCTTCAAGCATTTTAATGTCCTCTTTCAATTGGTCTTGAATCACTTGTTTCTCTTCCTCTGATTCCTGACTTCTTAACTCTGCCAACAGCGCTTCACTTTGCATTTGTTGTACTCTTTCATACTCAAGATTATTTTCCGTAAACACACGATTCTCCTTACTTTGCTGTAATACATCGATTTCAACTTCATTTTCCTTTCGCATTTCGGTAGCACGTAAAATCTCACGTTCCTGATCATTTTGAATTTCAACAAGCTGATCTCTAGTGCTCAGTACACCTACTCGTTCTTTTACTTTCTCTGCTTTTGCACGATCATCCTTAGATTTTTGAATTACCTTAAGTGATTCTATAACCTCACTATGATCATCGTATTTAGATTGATGATGTTCACTATAATCATCAAGTACATAAGTTACTTTTTCGTTTTCTCTTAATATTTCAGCACGATCAAAATTATTCTCTTGATACGACAATTGCTCAAATGAAAACACTTGATCATCCAACTTAACAATTGTATTGTCTTTATTATCTTGCTCTACCCTTATAAGCTCGCTACGCATGTCATAAATGTTTGTTATTTCGTTAGTATATTCATCTTGATTGGATTTATCAACAATCCTACGATCTAACTCTTGCCCCTCATTCTTATCTATGATTTTTTTAATTTTCTCTTGTTTGAGATTTTCACGTTGATCTTCGGCCTTATCAAGCAGAGCCATTCCATCGATTATAGATATATTCTCTTTTTCTCCTAAATATTCAAGCTCTTCTTTCGTTTTAATTGTACCATTCTGAATCCCCTTTATCTCATCAAGTTTATCCTTAGGATATTGATCATAGCTTCTCAAAGACAAAGCTCTTTTGTAAAGGGAAGTTGCCTTTTCATAATTCTCTTCACCAAAGTATTCATCTGCCTTGGAAAGTATCTTTTGATAACGTAGTTCATCCCCTTGATCAACTTTTATTTTAGCACTCTCCACACTTTCCTTTATTCGGCGGATAGCATATTGATCATTCGGTTTGACCTGTAAAGCACTTTCATACTTCTTTTTAGCTTCAATGAATTCTTTCTGATCGTAAAGCTTGTCCGCTTCAGAAATAAACTTATTATACTCAGAATTTGATTTTTCGGCTTGCTCCTTTTCAGCTTTTAAATTATCTAATATCTGTTTTGATTCTTCTATTTTATCAATAGAGTATTGATCTCCCGGTTTTTCTTCAAGTGCTTTTTTGTAATTGTCTATCGCCTCCTGGTATTCCTCATTAGCGAAAGACTTATCTGCAATATCAATTAGGTTATTATACTTTCTATTCAAATCTAAGTTTTCGGCTGCCTTTAATGCATCTTTGGCCTTTCCAATTTGTGTTTTAGGATAAGTCTCATTACTCTTCACAGTTAACGCTTCATTGTACAGCTCAATACTTTCTTCGTATGATTCATTGTCAAATGCCTCATCTGCCTCCAGAACAAGATCGCTATACTTTTTCTCTTTTGCATTTTGAGCTGAAATCTGATCTAAAAGTGCCTGATACTCCTTTATCTTTTTCTTTGGGAGGTCTTCTGCTGGCTTAAGTTTTAGAGCTTCTTTCAAATGATCAATGGCGTCATCGTACTTAAAGTTTCCAGCAGCAACTTCAGCAAGCTCCAGCTTGTTCTGATACTCTTGATTTACCTTTTCCTCTTCATTTAAGGATTCGAGTTCTTCTTTTTTCTTTCTGAGTAGTTCATCAATTTCAATAATTTTATCCTGAGGCAAAGTAGCTTTAGGTCTCATTGATTGTGCATTCTCGTAGAACTTTTTAGCATCTTCAAGTTCTTCATTTTGAAGTGCAGACTCTCCTTTCTCGAGCAAAGAATTGTATTTCTCTTCTTCACTTCTTAAATCAGATAGGGCGTCTTGAGCTTCATTCCTAAGACGAGTTGCCTCCTTATCCATAGGGATTGCTAATAGCGCATCTTCAAAAGACTTAATTGCACTAGCGTAATCATTCTTATCAAGAGCTTCTTGACCTTTTTCCATGGCAGCATCATAGACCTCTTGAGTCTCGGCAGACTTTTCAAGTTTGGCTAATTTGTCCTCCAATTCAGCAATCTTGTTTTCAATATCCGCAGATGATTTAATAGTAAGTGCTTCTCGATATTTATCAATTGCATTTTCAAACTCCTCATTCGATTCAAGAGATTCAGCATCAGCAACCAATTCATTGAAACGTTCTTCTTGCTCCTTTTCGGACTCCAACTCAGCTAATTTCTCATTGATAGCTTCGATATTTGATCGAATGTCAGAATTATCTTGAATCGTAAGTGCTTCCTCATATTTCACTTTTGCATCGCTCCAATTTTCTTGGACAAACATCTCATCTCCTTCTAATTTTAATTTCTCAAACCTCGCTTGTTGATCTTGATTCTTATTCCATTCCGCTAAGCTCAATTTTGCTTCCTCCAATAGCTGACGAACATCGTCTCTAGAGTCGTCAAGAGCAAGTGCTTCATCGTACTTATCAACGACAAGTTTCCATTCATCATCTTTCTTGAGTCCATCAGCTTGATTTAATAAAATCTCGATTTGATTATTTATCTGTTCTAGTTGCTCAGACTCACTGATCTTTTGAGCAATGAGCTCCAATCGATCGTTAACATGCTCATCATCATTAAAAATATCTTTTGCCGCTTGATAGTTATTTCTTGCTTCCTCCCAACCTTCACTATTAAAAGCCTCATCTCCTTGCAATACGTACTGATCGAACTGTTCTTTCTTCTCTGCCAGTTTCTTTAATTGAGCAATTGCTTTCTCTGCAGCTGCCTTCCCCTCTATCGCATCAGTGTTATTTTGATCAAGAACAATTACTTCTTGATAGTCAGCTAAAGCTCCTTCATATTCCTCATTACCCATCTTTTCTTCAGCACTAACCAGTAAAGCTTCAATTTTCTCCTTCTGTTCTTTTTTGGCTAAATCTTTATCCAGTAACTCTTGTGCTTTCTCCTTTTTATCTTTTGCACTTGCATCTTCCATTATTAATAAGGCTTCATCATATTTTGATATAGCCTCTTCATAATCACCTGAAATGACAAGTTGATCCGCTTCTTTGATCAATGCATCAAATTGTTCCTTCTTTTCATTTTCTGCATTTAATTTAGCCAATGCTTCTTTTGCCAACTTTATTCTTTCCACAGGATAAGTTGCAGCACTTTCAAACGTAATTGCCTCTTCGTACTTCTCAATTGCAGACTCATAATTTTCTGCATCGAAGAATTCATCCGCTTCAGCGATCGCCTGTTCGTAATTCTCCTTTTGCTCTCGAATTGATTCTTGTTCTTTCAGTTTATCCTCTATCAGTTGAAGTTGATCTTTTGGATATTGCTCTGAAGGAATTAACCTTTGAGCCTGTTCATAAAAATCACGTGCGGCCTTCAAACTATTTTGCTCAAAGAAACCATCAGCTCGATCGATGAGTTGATCGTATTCCTCTTGTTTGCTTTCTTTGTCCTTTTGAGCAATCAATGCGGCAACTTGATCCTTCGGATATTGCTCATCTGGTTTCATTTCTATAGCTTCCTCATATTTCGCTATCGCACCATCATATTTTTTTTGTCCAGCTAAATTATCAGCGGCCTCAATCAAGTTGGTATACTCTTGATTGGCCTGCTCATTCGCTAATTTTTCTTCTGCCTGATTTTGAAGTAGCTCTTCAATTTCTAGAACTCTATTGTTTGGGTGCTCTTCTGATGCTTTCCCTGGAATAAGTAGTGCTTCTTCATATTTAGTTAGGGCATTTTCATAATCCTCACCATCAAAGAGTTTGTCCGCATCCGAGATCAATTTGTTATAATTGGCTTCTTGCTCTTTTGATTTGTTTTCGGCTTCCTCTAATTTGTCTTCAATTTTTTTCTTCATCTTCGAATAAACCTGGCGATCCCAATCCATAACGAATTGATTTTCGTCATAATCCCATTCCACAACAGGCTCTTCTTCAAGAAAAGAAAAATCAACATTCTCTCTTTCCGTGAATAAATCGATATCAACCGGAGGCATAATTCTACCTCCAATAGGCAAATCCTCTTCATTCACACTAGTTACGTCGACCTTCATCACCTTGGTCACGTAACCATTTTTCATATACTTAATTTTGTAAACTTGTCCGATGGGCAGTTTCACTGTATAATTACCTCTCTTACTTGTACTGGTTGAATAGACTACCGACCCATTCGCAATAGCAGAAATAGTTACACCAGATAAATCATCATCAGAATCAAAATCTGTCAAACGCCCTTCATACACCACCTCTTGTGCCGAAGCAAAAGAAATAGCAATAAAGAAGAAACCCAGAAATAGGATAAAATTTCTCATCTCAATAATCTATAAACGTTTGACTGTACAACTACGTTACAATAATCGTTCATTATTTCATTGTTTAACTAACAAATATCGTTAAAATTACTGGAAAATAATAGAATTATCGGACGATGCTTAAGTATTCACAATTGAGTTTTTGGGAAAAAGACAGTTATTTCAGTGACCTTGATGTACTTATCGTTGGCGCAGGAATTGTTGGATATAGCGCAGCAATCGAAATTAAAGAGTTATTCCCCGAGAAAAAAGTACTGATTATCGAACGTGGTTATTTACCTACAGGTGCAAGTACAAAAAATGCTGGATTCACTTGTTTCGGTAGTGGTTCAGAGATACTTGAGGACCTACAATCGCAAACAGAAGAGGAAGTCACTGACTTAGTTAAAAAAAGATATGACGGCTTACAGATTCTTTTAGAAAGATGTGGGAAAAATAAGATCGATTATAAAGCTACCGGTTCAATAGAACTTTTTACAGCTTCCGAAAACGACAAACTTACTTTTGATCAAGTAATGAGTAACCAAGCAATACTGAACCACATTGTTGAAAAAGCAACAGGCATTGAAAATAATTACGCTGAAACAACGAATACTTTTGGTTTTGAAAACATATATAGACTGATCAAAAATAAGGGCGAAGGTCAAATAGATACTGGCAAAATGATGCTCCGACTCCATCAAATAGCAGTTTCCACGGGTGTTCTTACGCTTTTCGGAACTCAATTTAAAGGATATCAATCATTTACAGATAATCTTGTCAAGATTAATACAGACAAAGGTTCTTTTTTGACAAAGCAATTAATTTTTGCAACGAATGGATTATCCAAGACTCTTCTTCCCGAACTAAATGTTCAGCCTGCAAGAGCTCAAGTCATCATTACAAAACCTTTAGAAAATGCTTTCAAGGGTACCTTCCACTATGATAAAGGTTATTATTATTTCAGAAACGTCGGAGATAGAATATTGATCGGAGGTGGAAGAAACTTAGCTTTTGAAGAAGAAAACACATCTGAGTTTAGCAATACAGCACTGATTACTAATGAATTGAAACGACTCTTATATGAAGTAATTCTACCTAATACTTCATTCAGCATAGAACAAGAATGGTCTGGAATAATGGGGGTCGGCCCAAATCGGAATCCAATTGTCAAATATTTGAACGAAGACAAAACAGTAATGGTAGCCGTCCGACTCGGCGGCATGGGAGTTGCTCTAGGGAGTGCAATCGGAAAAGATATTGCACATCTCTACAAAAATCGAAAAGTTAAATAATACAACGTAAAAAGTTTATTACTATCTTCGCCGTATGGAGAAAAAACTTGTTGAAGTCTGCTTTACACCTGATGATTACGAATATTTTAAAGGTCGATTTGAGATCGTTGTTGTTATTGATGTATTGCGCGCTACTTCGGCAATCTGTTCCGCAATTGACAATGGTGTTTCTAGCGTTATCCCTGTCTCTACTCTGGAAGAGGCAAGAGAGCTTCAGTCAAAAGGCTTCCTCGCTGGTGCAGAACGACAAGGACAGATCGTTGAAGGATTTGACTTTGGGAATTCTCCATACAGCTATATGGATCCAAAATTAAAGGGTAAGGATATCGTACTTTCAACAACAAATGGAACAAGAGCAATCAATATAGCCAAAGATGCACCAGTTGTTGTTATCGGAAGTTTAATCAACTTAGTAACACTCGTAAGCTGGTTAAAAAGACAAGATAAAAATGTGCTCTGTTTATGTTCTGGTTGGAAAGATAATTTCAACTTAGAAGACACGATTTGTGGTGGAGCAATTGCTGATGAACTTATTGCTTCAGGTCAATTCACTTCGAATGAGGACTCCTCGGTTGCCGCAAAGTATCTTTATCATTCTTCAAGTCATAATTACTTTGGGTTCCTTAAGTCTAGTTCCCACAGGAGAAGGTTGAAAAAATTAAATTTGAACGAAGACATTAAATATTGTTTAACCCCGAATCAAGTAGAGGTTATTCCTATTTTACAGAACGATAAAATTGTTCCTCTGGATTACTAATTCAGTTTCGTTATTTTTGGTACGATATTTACGCGACTATCGCCAAATTTTTAATATGCGGATTTCTTTACTACTCATTTCTATTTGTTTTTTCTCTTTATCAGCTATTAGTGCTAAAAAGGATACCAGTTCCGTTGAGTGGATCAAAGTCTATTTTAATTCTAAAGCAGATCATTCAGTGATGTTAGAGAATAATGAATCTAATGATGAGTGGGATATGATTGGAGTTCTAGTCGACCAGATCAATGCCGCTAAACATAGCGTGGACTTGGCAGTTTATGACTTGCAACACATGAGAGTAGGCATGGCATTAGCCAGTGCTAGCAGAAGAGGAGTAAGAATTCGAATTGTAACTGATGTTATTCATCGTAATCACGCCCCTCGATTTACAAATCCAATGTGGGACACTTTAAGAAAAGCAGGTATACCAAATATGGATGACAGCGGCACGATATATTGGCCGGATGGAAGTATAGAAAAACTAGATAAAAGACTTCCAAACTCTGGAGCCAATATGCATCATAAGTTTGCTGTTATAGATGCATTAAGTGAAGATCCAAATGATGATTACGTTTGGACAGGAACAATGAACACTACCTATACTGGTGCATGGAATACCAATGCGACCCTTCTTATTAAAGACAGTGGTATTGCCGGGGCATACTTTGAGGAATTTGAACAAATGTGGGGCAGTGATGACGCTACTCCCAATAATAGAAGAGCTAGATTTCACAAGGACAAAGAAAATGTTTCCAAGAATATCCATTTTGTGAATAAAACGAAGGTTGAGGTATATTTTGGCCCTATGGATAGAAGCGGATATAAACCAAGTATTTCCGACAGAGTTACAGAATTAATCAATGATTACGCTAAACACGATGCGCATTTTCTAGCATTTGCAATAAGTCCAAACATACCGATTAGCCAGGCACTTGTTCAACGTTCAGGAAGAGGTGAAATATCGTTAGAGGGTATTATAGACCCTAATTTTTATGCGAAATATAGGAATAACAATCAAATATGGGCGAAACCTGAAATGGCTTTCGGAAATCGATTAGTTCTTCCCGCCAAAGAAGTAAGAAAGCTGCATGCAAAAACAATTATTATTGATGTAAATTACCCATATCCCGAAAAACATGAAGCACTTACCATAACAGGTTCATATAATTTTTCAGCAAATGCAGAAAAAGCAAATGATGAGAACATATTGATGATCTATGACAATAAAATTGCAAACCTATTTTATCAAGATTTCATGGGTGTAATGAGCAGAGCAAAAGGTGAATCAAATCATCGTTACCCTACAATTGATACATCCGCTTGGTATGACCGTTTCCGTGTAAAGGAAGGTGATAAAATAGAAGTTGAACTAGAGACGAATGTATATTATCCTGTAGAATTATTAGGTGTAGACGCGCCCAGAAGATGGGCTGGCCATGAAGATACAACTTACTATTATTCAGGGGAGTCAAAGCATTTTCTAGACTCTATATTAGATGGAGCTAAACTAAAACTTGCAGGAGGACGAGGAATTCCGAGACATAAATATGGTAGTCACAAGGCTTACGTTATCGCTAAGAAAAACGGCCGAACCTTTCATGTTAACGCAGAAATGATTAGTTCCGGAAATGCAAGATATTCCACTTATTATTTTCAACCCGAAGATAGTAGCTTAGTTTTTCAAATTGAAGAAAAAAGTGCCAAAGAGAGTAATCTTGGAATGTGGAAAGAACCGAACAAAGTAGGAACCAAAGTCATCAGTAGCGATGCAGAAAAGCGTAAAACCATATTTCCATTAAACATAAATAACGCAACACTGAAAGAGCTTCAATTCCTCCCTACTGTTGGACCAGGACGAGCGCAAACTATTATTGATTATAGAATTGATAACGGACCGTTTGAATCCTTATCGCAGCTAGATGACATTCCAGGAATAGGATCCGCTACCTTAAAAAAATTAGCTCCGTTAATTGTTTTCGAATAACTAGAGGCTCTTAATAAATGTTATAAAACAGTTGTAATAGAGTATTTTTAATATTTTCGTTGCCAAACTTATTTGTTCATGATTGAAGTAAATGGCATTTCCAAGACCTTTGAGCTGTCAAAGCAACAAAGAAAAGAGAATAACACCTCTGACAGAACTGCAGTTGCAGTAGACGACATCAGCTTTAACTGCGAAAAGGGAAGAATATTTTCTTTACTTGGACCAAATGGTGCAGGTAAAACCACTACTTTGAGGATGTTAGCAGGAATCTTATCTCCTACTTCAGGCTCAATCCTTATCAATAATTACAATATTCAAAAAGAACCTACAGAAGCGAAAAAACATACAGGATTTCTTACTGGTTCAACTGGTCTATATGAGCGTTTGACTCCTAATGAGATTATTCAATATTTTGGAAGACTCTATGGAGTCCAGGATAAAGTCATTGAAACGAGAAAAGAATCTTTGTATACACTGCTTGATATGCATGACTTTCAGAACAAACGAATTGGAAGGTTAAGCACAGGGATGAAACAAAAAGTCTCTATTTGCAGAACTATGATTCACGATCCGGAAGTTGTGATCTTCGACGAACCTACAAGTGGCTTAGATGTCATTACTGCGGAAAATATTATCACATTAATTAAGGATTGTAAAGCCAAAGGTAAAACGGTTATCTTCTCTTCTCACATTATGAGCGAAGTTGACTTACTTTGTGATGATCTCGCCATTATTCACAAAGGAAAAATGATCTTTAATGATACAATGCAATCCTTCCGAGATCAAATGGTTGCAGAAAACTTAACAGCCGAATTCATACGTATAATAAACGAAGCCAAAGCACAGTCATGATATTTACAATATTTAAAAAAGAAATAAAGGATACTCTTCGAGATAGAAGAACCATTATCGCTATGATTGTTATTCCTATCCTAGTATTCCCTTTGATTCTTGGACTCGTAACTCAGGTATCTAGCAGTTTCGAAAAAGAACAAAAAGAAGAGACTTTGAATATTGCATTAATTAGCGATAATACGAGTAATAACTTCACCTTGGCTTTAGATGCTATCCCTGACAGTCTTGGCCCCAAAAGGTTGATCTTTCGTAAAGACACTTTGGGACTTCGTAAATTGATTGATGATGATTCAATTCAAATAGCCATCAACATCCCGGTGAATTATGATGCAAAAATGGATTCTGGAGAGTCTGTATCGATAGAAATAATGCTAAAAGAAACCAATCTTGGGTACAAATCAAGAATTAAAAATTATATAGAAATTATTGAGAATGATAATCTCGAAGCTCGTTTAACTAAATTAAGAATTGGTAAAGAAACGCTCAACCCAATAGATGAAAAGTATACGAACCTATCTTCAAGTAAAGAGATGATCGGTAAAATTGCAGGAGGATTCCTCCCCTATTTGTTCATTATATTTGGTTTTATAGGCTGCCTCTATCCTGCCATAGATTTATTCACTGGAGAAAAAGAACGAAAAACACTTGAGACTTTACTAACAACGCCAGTCGTTAGATGGAAAATTCTAGTTGGTAAAATGATGGTAGTGGTTGTATCTGGTATTGCTGCAGCATCTTTTGCTTTGCTAGGTCTTTATCTTACCTTAAATGTTTTTGAGCTTGTTCCAAATGCTGAAATAATGGAAATTGTGAATAGCATTTTAAGCGTTCCGTTTATTCTTTCGCTCTATATTCTGTTGATACCCCTAACGGTATTCTTTGCTGGAGTCATGATCCCTATCACAATTTATGCAAAGTCTTTTAAAGAAGCCCAGAGTATTTTAACACCAGTCAATTTCATAATCATATTGCCTGCCATGATAGGATTCATCCCAGGGATAGAGTTAGATTTAGCAACTGCGTTCATTCCAATTGTTAATATTGTTTTAGCCACCAAAGAACTAGTAGCCGGAACCTTAAGCGCTGGATTAATGAGCCTTGTTTTCGCAGTGATGTTTCTATGTGCAACTTTTGCTGTGCTACTATCTTACAAACGGTTTGAAAAAGAAAGTAACGTAATCTCTTAGTCTTAATCTTGAGCGAATGCTAACAACTCAGTTGCGAACTGTCCCCAAGAGTATGGTTTAGAATTAGAAGAAGGTTCTGATTTATCATTCTTTTCAACAACATTGCGTATTGATTTCGCAATTTCCGTAGGCGTTATCGAAGTAGTAATCTCACCATCATCGGGATGATGAATGAACTCAGAGAGACCGCCTACATCTGTAGCAACAACAGGCTTACTGAAGTGTTTAGCTATAGCAACTATCCCACTTTGAGTCGCTGAACGATAAGGCAAAGCTACCACATCCGCCATGGAAAAGAAGAGTTTCACGTCCTCATCAGGAATATATTTCAAATGAAGATGAACACGTTCTTCAAGACCAAGAGAATTAATTAATTTTTGATAATCATTAAACGACCCGTATACCTCTCCTGCTATTATCAAATTATAATCCTCAGGAAGGTTTGACATCGCTTTGATGAGAAGATCTAAGCCTTTATATTCTCGTATTAAGCCAAAAAATAAAATCTGCTTTTTATCCGACGGTATTGACAACTTCTCTTGCGCTTCCACCTTATCTACCTTGACACCAAAGTGTTCATAAACTGGATGCAACAACACTTGCGTTTTAATCGTTGGAAACTTAGATTCCAAGTCATTCTTTACCGAATTCGATAAAGCAATACATTTAGAATTTCTTTTGAAAAAATAATTGGATAAGCTTCTATCCATTTTACCTTGCTCATGAGGAGTGGCGTTATGTACGATGGAAATCACTTTACACTCCTTGTTCATCTTACCAGCTACATATCCTAAAGAAGGTGCCATATAAGGCATCCAATACCCAATAATCAGTAGGTCCGGCTCGAAATCTTTGATCTTCCTAACCGTTTGAACGAAAGAAGCAGGATTCATAGAATTCAATATCCGCAAAGAAGGAATGTGATCGGCTTTATCATCTTTTTCCACAAACTGAGTCTTTCCGGGGAAAAGAAAAGAGGGATATTGAGTTGTAAAGTTAAAAGCTTTTATTTCATGCTCTTTTTCTAAAGCACGGAATAGCGCCCCATTGAACTGAGCAATACCTCCACGAAAAGGATAAAAAGTAGATAAAAACGCAATCTTCATGGCTTCAAAGATAATATTTCAGTTCTGTTAAAAAGATTGTTTTGTTGTGACATATAAAATGCGTCACAACTTTTTGATCGAAAAAATCACAAATTTGACACTTCATTTAATACATAAATGGTAATTTTAAACCTCAAACTAGAAACATACAAAGATGAAGAATATTGCAGTTATTGGTGCAGGAACGATGGGAAATGGAATTGCTCATGTATTCGCACAATTTGGTTATAATGTTGCGTTAATAGACGTGTCTGAGAATTCTTTAGAAAAAGGAATGCAAACAATTGAAAAGAATCTTGATCGCATGGTCAAGAAAGAAAAAATTTCAAACGAAGACAAAACAGCTACGCTTTCAAGATTGAAAACATTTACCTCTATTGAAGATGGAGTTAAAGATATAGATTTGGTTGTTGAGGCAGCCACTGAAAATGAAGAACTTAAATTTAAGATCTTTAAGCAATTAGACGATTTAACTAAACCGTCTACAATTCTTGCTTCTAACACTTCATCAATTTCAATTACAAAGATTGCGGCGCAAACTTCTCGACCAGACAAAGTGATTGGGATGCACTTCATGAATCCTGTACCAGTTATGAAACTTGTTGAAATCATAAGAGGTTATTCTACTTCAGATGAAGTGACTCAAATTATAATGGATACTTCTAAAGCGCTAAACAAAGTACCTGTTGAAGTAAATGATTATCCAGGTTTTGTGGCTAACCGTATTTTAATGCCTATGATCAATGAAGCTATCATTTCACTTCATGAAGGAGTAGCTGGTGTTGAAGAAATAGACACTGTTATGAAGTTAGGTATGGCTCACCCTATGGGGCCACTTCAATTAGCTGATTTTATTGGACTTGATGTTTGCCTTGCAATTATGGAAGTGCTTTACAACGGCTTAGGAAATACAAAATATGCCCCTTGTCCATTACTAGTAAACATGGTGACTGCGGGTAAAAAAGGCGTAAAATCGGGAGAAGGTTTTTACGATTGGAGTCATGGAACGAAAGATCTTATTGTTGCAGAGAACTTTAAAAAATAGTTTTTAAAGAATAGTATTTAAAAGGTGGCATTTTGCTGCCTTTTTTTGTTAATAGAATATTGGAATAGCTTTTGTGTAACAAACAGCTATGGATAAACGTTATTATAGTATGTCAAGATTCGTTATACTTTTTTTCTCATTCTATCTGTCTGGAATTGTACTTGCTCAACAAGCACCTTCTGACTTGATAAAAATAGAATCTAAATTAACTGAACAGCTTAATGAGCTGCGAAGTACCCTTGACGACGAAAAAATCAAAACGCTGAATAAAATCTTCTCCTCTACTCTAGAGGAAGCATTATCAATGAAAGGTTCTTTTGATCATCCTTTTACGAATCTTCAAACCATTGGTAAAATCTATTCAGATGATCGTTTAGTTCGAATCATTACTTGGAACACTCAGTTTGCAGACAAATCTCACGATTTCCATGGATACATAATGAAAAAAGACGAACGACGAGATAAGGTTCATTTAGTTAAACTTAATCGTGTTCAACAGCATTTTGGAATGATTAGAGATCAAACGGTAACTCATGAGAATTGGTATGGATGTCTTTACTACGACATTATTGACGTTAAAAAGCGCAATAAAACCTACTACACTCTTTTAGGTTACGACCCAAACAACCAAAGAAGTTCTATCAAATTGATTGACGCTCTTTACTTTACAGGGAAATTCCCAAATTTTGGCTATCCTCTTTTTGAAACCGAAAATGGTTATTCACGAAGAGTTATTTTCGAACACTCGAATCAAGCTACAATGTCACTTAGATTTGATCAAGAGAGAGGTAAAATCATATTTGACCACTTATCTCCTGAATCACCAGGGATGAAAGATTTTCGTGAATACTATGTTCCAGATATGTCCTATGACGCTTATTCATTTGAAAATAATAAATGGCATTTAATAGAAGACATAATTGCCATTAACAAAAAAGGACAAGAAACAGTTGAACTTAAAGCTTACGACAGTGAAAGCGATACAGTTGTTAGTATTGAACGTAAGAATGAATGGGAGAATCCGGAAGGTCAGAACACACCTATTAGCGGCGGAACTCACAAGGCTAATTTACCCGAAGACATCTCGAAAGATGATAAAAAAGAAAAAACGAAGAAGAAAAAATCTAAACGAAAAAGAAAAAAGAAAATTCACAAAGGTGTGGTAATTACCAACATGGGTGAAGATGATTAGTTTGATTTGAACTACAGCTAAAATAAAGCTCATTTCATTATATCACATTTATTTCGTTTATTTGTATTTGTGCTAATCCATAGAAAATTGAGAAATATATTAATCATAATTGCGCTTTTAAGTTTGTTAGTGGCTCAAAATGTTTTTTCTCAAAACATTAAGACTCAAAAACCATACAAATTCATGTATGGTCTATCTTGGAACGCCATAGATGATGATGGACGTCCCTTTGAAGATCTTCTAAGATTTCGTCCAAGATGGAACATGTTTGCGTTCCCCACGACTTTATCATTAGATTATTATCACAAGGACGGAATGAGCTTCGAAGGAATCATGAGTTTTAACAGGTATAAGTCTAAAAACCTTGTTAATAACGATCTCAACAGAAGTGGTGTTCTTTTCAACATAGACGCAAACTTCAAATACAGCTTTAGTGTTCTTATGGAACAACCATGGGTTGATCCGTTTGTTTTCGTTGGTCTAGGATATACGAGAAGGCCGAATCCGGAGTTTAATAATATGTTTTCACCAAATCTTGGTTTTGGGGTTAATATTATGTTGAATGAAGATTTAGGTATTCAATTGAGAACAGCAGGTAAATTTGCCGTGCATCCCGTAATCTTTAGACATGATTCAAACTATTTGCATCATCACTTTGGTATCATTTACAAAATGAATGCTATGCCATGGAACGAAGATTTCAGCAAGAAAAAGTACAACTGGCTTTTCAAGAATTACAGATGGAAAGGAAATCAACTGTAATATCTATTGCAACAATTTGTTTTTCAGATCCATGAATTTCTTAAACACTTTTATCATTAATCGGTAAAATCTAGGCTCTTATTATTGCCGAAAATTCAGTTAAAATCCCTATCTTCGCCTCACTAAATTTCACAAATTATGGCAAAAGATACCGCAATACAAGAGGAAAGCAAGATAGATTTTGATACATTCAAAAGCGAAGTTTTATCTGACTTTGAATTGGCTTGCCTTTCTAGAGAAGCATCTCTTTTAGGGAGGAGAGAAGTATTGACTGGTAAAGCTAAATTCGGAATATTTGGAGACGGTAAGGAGATTGCTCAAATTGCGCTTGCTAAGCAATTTAAAAATGGAGACTTCAGATCTGGCTATTACCGTGATCAAACTATAATGATGGCTATTGGCGAACTTAATGTTCAACAATATTTTGCAGCACTTTATGCGCATACTGATTTAGAAAAAGAACCTGCATCGGGAGGTCGCCAAATGGGTGGCCACTACTCCACACGTAACCTGAATGAAAATGGAGATTGGAAAAACCTTATGGAGCAAAAAAACAGTTCCGCCGATATATCTCCTACCGCTGGACAAATGGCTAGGTTACTTGGACTTGCGCAAGCATCAAAAGTCTACAAACAGAATGAAGCTCTTCATGATATTGAGAGACTTCAAAAGTTTTCAAATAAGGGTAATGAAATTGCATTTGGTACGATAGGTGATGCTTCAACTTCCGAAGGGCCGTTTTGGGAAACAATGAATGCTGCTGGTGTTCTTCAAGTCCCAATGGTTATGTCTGTATGGGATGACGGTTATGGTATTTCAGTTTCGAAAAAATTTCAAACGATAAAAGAAAGTATTTCTGAAGCTCTTGCAGGATTTCAGAGGACCGAAGATCAAGCCGGATTTGAAATTCTAAAAACGAAAGGTTGGGATTATCCTCACCTCTGTGCAACTTATGAAAAAGCTGCACGAATTGCAAGAGAAGAACATGTTCCTGTGCTAGTGCACGTTGAAGAGGTTAATCAGCCACAAGGACATTCGACATCTGGCTCACATGAAAGGTACAAGTCTGAAGAAAGAATGCAGTGGGAGAAAGATTTTGACTGCATTTCAAAATTCAAGTCTTTCATTCTTTCTTTTAAAGGAGAAAATGGTGAATCCTTAGCGACGGAAGAACAATTGGAAGCAATCGAAAAAGAGGCAAAGAAAGAAGTTCGTTCTCAGAAAAGTCAAGCCTGGAAGGATTTTACAAATGAGATCAAACAAGATATAGCAACATCTATTCAACTCATGAAGAATGTTGCAGAGACTAGTCCTAACAAAGCTTTCATTGTGAAAGATGTTGAGCAACTAGAGAATGCCTTTGAACCTATTCGAAAAGATATCTTTAATAGAGTAAGAAATGTTATAAGAACTGTTCGAGGAGAGAATTCTGAAGCGCGAACAAAACTAATTAACTGGTTCAAATCTAAAAGAAAGGAAAACTTCGATCGATATAGCTCTCATCTTCACTCACAGTCTGATAAGGCTGCATTGAATATAGACCCTGTAGATATTGAATATACAGATGAAGAACAAATGGAGGATGGTAGAATCATTCTGAGAGAGAACTTTGCGAAAATTTTTGAAAAATACCCTGAAGCTTTAACATTTGGAGAAGACACAGGTAAAATTGGCGGAGTTAATCAGTCAATGGAAAACATGCAGGAGCAATTCGGAGAAATTCGAGTTTCCGATACAGGAATTCGCGAATGTACCATTATTGGTCAAGGTATTGGTATGGCATTACGAGGTCTACGTCCAATTGCTGAAATACAGTATCTTGATTATTTGCTGTATGCGATTCAGGTACTTTCAGATGATCTTGCGACGCTGCAATATAGAACCAAAGGAGGTCAAAAAGCGCCATTAATTATTCGTACGAGAGGGCATCGCCTAGAAGGTATTTGGCATTCAGGCTCACCTATGGGTATGATCCTCAATTCTATTCGTGGTATACATGTATGTGTGCCCAGAAACATGACACAAGCTGCTGGAATGTATAATACATTAATGGAAGCTGATGAGCCAGCATTAGTAATAGAACCGCTCAATGGTTACAGAACAAAGGAGCGTATTCCTTCGAATTTAGGTGAATTTAAGATTGCACTAGGGCAGCCTGACATAGTTCAAGAAGGTGAGCATCTTACCATGGTTAGTTATGGCTCAACATTTAATTTGTGCACTGAAGCGGTTAAGCTACTTCAGCAGTCAGGCATACAGGTTGAATTAATAGATGTTCAGACACTCTTACCGTTCGATGTTGACCATATCATTTCAAATTCATTGAAGAAAACTAGTCGATTAATGATCGTTGATGAAGACGTTTCAAGTGGAGCAACTGCTTTTATCCTTGACCAAGTACTGGTGAAACAAAAGGCTTATTACTTGTTAGATAGCGAACCAGTTACCTTAAGTGCTCAAGATCATCGACCAGCATATAGTACTGATGGAGATTATTTTTCTAAACCTAGTGTGGACGACATTTTTGATGCTGCTTATGAACTTATGCATGAAGCTAACCCAGATAATTACCCTCGTTTAATGTGAGAATAGTTACGCTCTATTGAATTACTGATATTTATCATCTCAATTTTCTTTGATTTATTGGTTTTGTGATGTAAGTTTACATATATATAATGAGAGCTATCCTTGCATATATTCTTATGTCTCAATTAATCTTCGGATTAGGTGTGAAATCTTTTGTCGTTTTCGAGTGGAAAATGAATCAGGAAGAAATCACTGAGAAATATTGTATAAACAAGGATAAGCCAATGATGAACTGTAATGGTAAATGTTATTTATCAAAGCAATTAGAAAACCTTGAACTAAAAGAAGAACAAGAAAGAAAAAACAATCCAAGTCCTGAGCCCTTGATTGAGAATACTAATTTCGCTTGGATACTTGGACATCACATACCAGCTCCAATCATTCAATCAACATTTGAAAAGAAATCTAATGGTCTTAATCAACCTACTTTTTGGTATGATAGAATTGACCATCAAATAGATCATCCTCCACAAGTTTAATGTATTTATCAGTTCATGAGCTTTATGCTCCGAAATTTTAAACATTAAACTTTATACGATGAAAACAATTAAATTTATTATGCCACTCATGCTTGCAGTGGGATTCATGACTGTGTCATGTAAGAAAGAAGGATGTACAGATCCTCAAGCAATCAACTATAACGAAGAAGCTAAAAAAGACGATGGAACTTGTGAGTACGAAGAATTTGGTACTACAGAGATAAAGATCGATCACGTTTGGGGAATGGGTAATTCTACACCTTTTACTCTGAATACAGAATATATTCATCCGATGTCAAGTGATACTTTGACTTACACTAAGCTTAAGTATTACGTTAGTAATTTTAGACTTAAAAAATCAGATGGAACATGGTGGACACACCCTGAAAGCTACTTCTTAGTAGATGCCAGTGATGAAGCGTCAATGACTTTGTCTCTTAGCAATATCCCAGCAGGCTCATATACTGAGGTTAGTTACATGATGGGTGTTGATAGTCTAAGAAATGTTTCTGGCGCTCAAACTGGTGCGTTATCAACAACAAACGGAATGTTCTGGAGTTGGAACTCAGGTTATATAATGGTAAAAGCTGAAGGTACAAGTCCAAACAGTGGTTCTGGTTCATTTTCTTTTCACCTAGGTGGATTTTCTGGAAGTAACAACGTAGTTACTCCGAAGAATCATGCTTTTGGAGAAACAATGACAGTGGCTGAAGGTATGACTCCTTCAATTTCACTGCTGCTTAATCCTGCTAAAATGTTCCATACAACTGGATCAATTAGTAATGAAAGTATGATCCACATGCCTGGAGCTAATGCCACTACAATGGCAACTGACTTATTTTCAGCGGTAGCCTTTAACGGAATTCAATAATTCATAGATGCGTCATTCATACGAGTGGCGCATCTTAATATATTAGCTATGAATCGAATTTATTATATTTCGATGTTGCTGGTTATCTTGATATCCGCTAGCTGTAACAAGGAAGAGGTGAATCGTATTGAACCCTTTGAATTTAAAGCACCTAGCTATTTTCCGCAGTTACAATATAACTTCAGTGAAAATAAGGTTACGAAGGGACGCTTTGATTTGGGGAAATTACTCTTTTTTGATCCCGTTTTATCGTCAGATAGTACAGTATCATGCGCTTCTTGTCATGCTCAAGTTCACGCTTTTGCCGATCACAATACTGCGCTTAGTGCAGGTGTAGATGGTCGTTTAGGTAAAAGAAACTCTCCTTCTATAGCGAATATGGCTTTCTCCCCTGCTTTTATGTGGGATGGTGGTGTTAATCATTTAGAGATTTTCTCGCTTGCTCCAATTACGGATCCAAATGAGATGAATGAAACCATGAGTAATGTTATTGATAAACTTAATCAAAATTTAGGATACAAATGGCTGTTTAAAAAACATTACGATGTGGACGTCATTAATGATCAGGTTTTGTTTAGAGCACTCACTGTCTATACAACAATGATTGTTTCTGATCAATCAAAATATGATCAGTGGAAACGAGGTGAAACACAATTATCACAAGAAGAAGAGGAAGGGCGACTACTATTTTCGTCTAAATGTTCAAGTTGTCACAGCGGTGCTTTACAAACGGATTTCTCATATAGAAACAATGGTTTGGATACATCGTTTGAAGATGATCTTGGTAGAGGTCTAATTACTCAAGACACAAGTGACTATGGTAAGTTCAAGGTGCCATCATTGAGAAATGTTTTACTTACATATCCTTATATGCATGATGGTAGAATGTTCACTATACGTGAAGTTTTAGACCACTATGATGAAGGAATTTCGTCATCTGAAACATTAGATCCATTACTAGAAAATGGAATTCCGATGACGGAAGCGGAAAAAGATAAAATTATTGCATTTCTCGAAACGTTAACAGACTATGAGCTTTTAGATGCTCAATGGTTAAATGAATAAAAACAATGAGGAATATATTAATGGTATTGATCTTTTTGATCAGTACAATAAAGGCGAATGCTTGCGATGTTTGCGGTTGCGCTATTAACACGAGTGGAAACGAAGTTATACCTGGTGTTTTTCAAAACTATATTGGCATGCGTTCCAATATCCGTCACTTTGAAAGTTTACATTATGGTTTATTAGGAGGTACAACACGTTCAAGTGAATGGTTTCATACGTCTGAATTATTCGGTAGATATTCTCCTCATAGACGTGTGCAATTAATCGGTTTTTTGCCGTACAACGCAGTCTTCAAATATGAAGAGGAAGAATGGAACGTTGCTCAAGGTCTTGGAGATGCTAGGTTAAAAGCCAATATTCTTTTGGTTGATCACAAGGATTCGACAAAGGATGAATTACTCTCTGTTTTCGTTGGTAACATGATCAAAGCTCCTTCAGGAAGGTATGATTTCAAGGGAGATGAATCACAAGCATTCAGAAGATCAATGCTACCGGGAACGGGAACATGGGATTACACTGCTTCTCTCGACTTTATTTATCGAAACAAGAATATCGGAGGTATTGTTAGTGCTGGATATTCCTTTAGAGGTAAAAACGACTTGAATTATGATTTTGGCAATGTATTTAGCGGTCAGGCAAGTGTTTTTTACAGACTTCAAGGGAATGAACGAACATTCTTGTTTGAAACAGGAGTCATGTATACTCATCTGCAGCCAGACTTCGATCTTCGATTTAATGAGGAGCAGATATACACGAGTGGAGAAATGCTTTCTCCTATGATAAAGCTTACCACTGTTGGTGAGAATTGGTCCCTCTTCGCATTAGCAAATCATGCTTTGCACCAAAACTTAGGAAAAGGACGTGTAAAACAATTCTTTCAAGTTGATATTGGGGCAACATTTTTCTTGCCAACAAAAAGTAAATCAAAAAATTAGAAATATGAAAATAGTAAAATACACTTCTGCAATCTTTATGCTTGCGGCTTTAGTTGTTTCTTGTGAAAAAGCTGAACCAGAAGCAATAGCTGATGAACCAGAAGAAAAATACATGAACATCACAATCACTAGCCCCGCAAATGGAACTTTTGTTTCACAAAATGAACTAGTTACTGTTCAGGGACAAATCAACTCGAATTTCGACGCTCACGGTTATATAGTTCGTTATAAGAATTCATCAAATAATGACTCTTTACTGTTTGAAACAGATGGACATGAACATGGCGAGAATATTCCATTCAGTGCCTCATGGACGAATAACCTAAGTGATACAAGTGAAGTAAGAATTGAGGTAATTGCTTCTAGTGATCATCAAGGTACTTATACCGAAGAAAAAAACGTGACAGTAACATGTTTACCTTAAAAAAATAAAATTTAGAGTTTCGAGCTCCTCAATTTTCATGATAACATTGAGGAGCTCGAATATTCATATCTAGGCCTTGTGCTCTGCCCAAATTTGGACGAGTTCGCCCATAGTCTGAACTGCTTTTTGCATATCCTGAACACTTACATACTCATGCTTTGAATGGATAGCCATTTCACCAGTGAATAAGTTTGGACAAGGTAAACCCATAAAAGATAGTCTAGAACCATCTGTACCGCCACGAATAATAACTGGGCGAGGTTCAATCTCTGCCTTTTTCATAGCCTGAATTGCATAATCCGTTACAAAAGGGACATCTTTTAATATCTCTTTCATATTTCTATACTGCTCTTTAACATCAAAATCATATGTTGCACCCTGGTGCTTATGCACAACATTCATTACAATATTTTCCAAGCGTTTTTCATACTCCGCCAGTTGCTTTGTATTATGATCACGAATAATGAATTGTAATGTAGCCTTTTCCTGTATTCCATTAAATGCAACAGGGTGTACAAATCCTTCTCTACCTTCTGTAGTTTCAGGAGACCAAGCATCCTTTGGCAATGAAGCAAGGATCTCCCCTCCTATCTTTAGTGCATTTATCAATTTACCCTTTGCATAACCTGGATGAGCACTGACTCCATTTATAGTAATAGTTACAGCATCTGCAGAAAAACTTTCATCTTCAATTGAACCTAGCACTCCTCCATCCAATGTATAACCATAGTCTGCATTTAACTTGTCCATATCGAGGTGATCGACTCCACGCCCTACTTCTTCATCTGGAGTAAATAAAACGCGTATATCGCCGTGCTTGACATCTGGGTTGTTCTGTAAGTACTGAACGAAATCCATGATACAGGCGACACCTGCTTTATCATCAGCACCTAAAAGTGTATTTCCACTAGCCGTAATTAAATCATCACCAATCTTCTCCTTTAGGTAAGGATGTTTTTCAACTGTAATCACCTGAGTAGTATCATCTGGCAAGGTAATCGGAGTTCCATCGTAATTCTTGTGTAAAATCGGCTTCACATTTTTTCCTGTAACATCTGGAGCCGTATCCATATGCGAACAAAAACAAATCGTTGGAACTTGCTTATCGATATTTCCTTTTACTGTTCCAAACACATATCCATACTGATCCATTTCTGCATCATCTATTCCTAGTGACTTAAGCTCCTCAACCAATACTTTTCCCAAATCTTTTTGAATCATTGTAGATGGAAATGTATTTGAATTTGGATCAGCAGTTGTATCAATCTGAACATATTTCATCAAACGGTCAGCTACGCTGTGTGAATATCCTTTAATTGCCATTATTGTAGTTTTATTTTAAGGTTTCCGAAGATAATGAAAGAAATTGATTTGAAAATAGTTTAATACCAACATTGAATTAAATGGTCATTACATATCCTCATGTAACATTAGTAGCAAAAAAAGCTAATCTGAGTCTCTAGCTTTGTAAAAAAAATAAATCATATGTTAATCGTATTCGGATATATTAGTGCATTAGTAATTGGAGTTTCCTTAGGGCTTATAGGTGGTGGTGGATCCATCCTTGCAGTACCTGTTTTGGCATACTTGTTTTTATTAGACGCAAAATTTGCAACGGCCTATTCTCTCTTCATTGTAGGTTTTTCTGCATTAGTAGGAGGAATCAAACAACACTTCAAAGGCTTTGTTGATTGGCGTACAGCAGTTGTTTTTGGCATTCCAGCAATGATAGGCGTTACAGTTGTGCGTAAATTTGTAGTTCCGATCTTACCAGATGTCCTTTTCACGATTGATGATTTTGAGTTTACACGTCGAATGGGAATGTTTGGGTTATTTGCTATTCTGATGATTCCCGCGGCTTTTTCTATGCTTAAAAAGAAGAAAGTTAAAGAAACAAATGAAAAGAAAGAAGTTAAATATAATTACCCCTTAATTTTAGCTGAAGGACTTATCGTAGGTGCTATTACAGGTATGATCGGCGCAGGTGGAGGATTCTTAATAATTCCAGCCCTTGTAATTCTTGCGAATGTTGAAATGAAAGTCGCTGTTGGTACATCTCTCGTAATTATAGCATTTAAATCACTAATAGGCTTTTTCCTAGGGGATGCGATGACATTAGATATTGATTGGACTTTACTATTCACCTTTACAGGT
>CBFHJL010000027.1:0-30942 GCA_965656195.1 Brumimicrobium sp.
AAAACCAAAGGGGAAATCATTGGTAGAGGTGCCTTGCTTTTCATTAGCCTGATAAATGATAAACTCGAGGTCATCAATTCTTTCAGGTAAAACTTGAATCTGAACTGTATTTTCCATTACCCCTCAAAGGTAAAGGAAAACCACCAAATTCTATTGTATAAAGCATTAATCGGTTGTGACAGTCTAGTATTGTCCTTAATCAATGCATTTTTAATCCCATGCGAAAGTTTAAGCTCCATACCAAATTTAAAATAAGGGAGAAAGAAGTCGACACCCGCTCCTACTTGTCCTTGAAAGTCATCTCTGAAGATTTTTATAAAAGGATCTGCATAACTTTGTGATGTATTCTCGGCCGACTGAAGATCTAAAGTATATTGACCTCCAGCTATTACATATGCCGCAAAATTATTATATCGCAACGTCCTGAACTTAAACAGTAAGGGAAAATCGAGATTAGTTGATGCTACGCGTTCCTCATCCTCTTCAAATGGATTTTCTGGGTCATCTGTTGTGTAAACATAGTCCAATACACGTTCCTGAAAGGAAAGTGAGGGGATAAAGCGTAATCGAATTGAAGGCGTCCCCAGTTTTAAAGAAGAAATGATACCTAACTGAAAACCGGGTTGGCTGCGATTACTTACCGAATACGTGTTGTAATCTTCCAACATGTTCGGTTGATAGCGCGTAGAAAAATCTGCTGTATTCACTCCTAGCATGAATCCAAAATGGATTAATTTACGGTCAAATTTCCTGTAATTTTGAGTTATAGGTCGACGCTGTGACCAACCTA
This sequence comes from Brumimicrobium sp., assembly GCA_965656195.1. Lineage (GTDB taxonomy): Bacteria > Bacteroidota > Bacteroidia > Flavobacteriales_D > Crocinitomicaceae > Brumimicrobium. The sequence goes on from CBFHJL010000027.1 coordinate 791, forward strand.
TTGTCACGACCATCACAGCGATCAACATTATTAAGAAACTACGCATCATGTCTTAGAGAAACGTTGAATATAGAAAATTATTTCGTTCCGTAGTAGATGGTTGCGATTCCACCAGACACTAATCTTGATTTTACGTTTTTATACCCTACTTTTTTCAGAATATCAACGAATGCTTGTCCCTCAGGAAATGCTTCTACTGATTCTGGCAAGTAAGTATAAGCGCTGCTATCTTTAGAAATTGACTTCCCCAATAGTGGAATAATGTATTTAGAATAAAATCCAAATGCTTGTTTTACAGGAAACTTCTTTGGCTTAGAAAACTCGAGGATTACAGCCATACCACCGTCATTCAAAACACGCAGCATCTCTCCCAATCCTTTTTCCAGATTTTCATAATTACGAACACCAAAACCTACTGTTAGCGCATCAAAATAACCATCTTCAAATGGAAGGTCTTCCGAATCTCCATATTCCATAGAAATAATATTATCGACTCCTCGCTTCTTCATTTTCACGCGACCTTGATCCAGCATTCCATTAGAGATATCAACCCCAACTACCTTTTCAGGATTCAATTTCAATGCTTCAATGGCAAAATCTCCTGTTCCTGTAGCAAGATCAATAACCTTCTTTGGCTTGAGTGGCTTCAATAACTTTATAGCTCTCTTTCGCCATAACTTATCGATTCCAAGGGATAGAAAATGATTCAAGAAGTCATAACGTTTAGATATATTATCAAACATCTCTGCGACCTCTTCCTTCTTAGACTTTTCTGTTTTATATGGTTTTACAACCTGACTTTTATTCTCCTCCATTACTTAACCAATCATTGTATGTCCTTTCGGATATTTATACTTTCTACTCAAAACTTGCTTACCAAACAAATACGCAAGTGTTAATGTTCCGACACGACCAATAAACATTGCTGTAATTAGCACATATTTGCCCGCAGTTGACAATTCGGGTGTAATTCCTGTAGATAAACCAACCGTACTCGCAGCAGATACATGTTCAAAAATAATATCCAAAAGACTAAATTGACCTGCCTCGATAGAAGCCTGTTCTGTTATAAGTAAAACAAAAATCCCTACTAAGTTTCCAACAATAAAGAATACGAAAATCGAATAAGCCTTCAAGACAAGGTCATTATCCAATGTTCGATTAAAAAGCTCAATATTCGGTTTACGACGTATTGTAGATATCACAGATGCTACCATCACACCAAATGTAGAAACACGAATACCACCACCTGCAGAACTAGAACCAGCACCAATGAACATAAGGAACAAGAAGAATACTAATACAGGCAAACTAAGTGAAGAGGTGTCAACTGTATTAAATCCGGCATTACGCGTAGTCATAGACTCAAAGAAAGCCGTGATTACCCCTCCAAATCCGGAGTGGTCTGAAAGCGTATTATCGTATTCAAAAACATAAAATATAATCGCACCTGCTACGAGCAGTCCTAACGTAAAATATAATGAGATCTTTGTTCCGAATTGAATCCTTTTCCAAGGGTATCTCATTCGCTCTCTCAATCGCTTTATTTCAAAAAGATCAAATAGATAAATCATACCAAATCCTCCTAAAAAAAACAGAATCATAATAACGGTATGTAATGCGTAGTTATCTACCACTTGTGGGTTCATCATTCCACCGGGCATTATGGATAATCCAGCATTGCAAAAGCCTGAAACGGAGTGGAAAACAGATTGGAAAATCCTGTCTGGAGTTGACTCAAACAACCCTGTAGGTTCAAGCAGGAAGAAAATGAGTACAAATCCAACAACCTCTATTGCTAACGTCCATTTGATAATCCGCGCAAACATATTCTCCGTATCTAAAAAGGATTCTTGATTCACAAAATCTTCGATCACATCGTGCTGCTTCAAACCAACACCGAATTTTGCTATCAACAAGTATAATGCTGCAAAAGCAATGGTATTCAGAGCTCCGATCTGGATTAAAAACAAAACTACCATTTGCCCCTTAAAAGTGAGTGCCGTAGAAATGTCAATTGTAGATAATCCCGTTACAGAAGTAGAGGACATGGAAAGAAAAATAGCATCCGTATAACTTACATCTACCGAAGCTTTCGTCATCTCTGGAAGCATCAATAATCCTGAACCAATTAGTACAATACCTGCAATAGAAAAGGTAAACAAAAGTCCAGGGTGTATTTTAAACCATTGCCTAAAGTCTCTTTTTTTGAAGATCTCAGTAAAAATATAGATGATAAAGAACAACTGTACCAAGACATTCGATACATCTGAAAAACCTGAAAAACCTAACCAATTGAAGAATTCAGAAAGCAACAGTGTATCAAAGAAATTATAGGCAATTCCTTCAACGAACAAGGTTAAAACGATCAAAGATTCTCCCCAATTGCTGCGAATATACTGCAATGGGTGAAAGTCATATATAAGTTTAACGATATAGCGAAGAATGTAGAAAATAAAACTAAACTCAACGATTCTAATCAATGATTCTCTTGACTCATCCGTTTGCGGAAAACCATAATAATTGACAAGTACTCCAACCATCGAAAGCGCCACTAAAATGTGAGCCCATCGAAAAGAAGTAAGTACTGCGTTTTTAGAATTGTACAGCCTTAAATTCGCTTTTTCGCGGAATTCCTTTAGCATTGAATATTTAGTTTTTTGGCCTCTTCTAACAATCGCTCTGCGTTAACAGCTACGACTCCTGGTTCCTCACAAACTATTCCACCTGCAAGGTTAGCCATTTCTGCAATTGTTTTTGGAGATTGACCAGCTGCTAAACATAATGTAGCAACGCTGATTACTGTGTCTCCTGCACCGGAAACATCTGTAATCGTTCTTCGATGGGCTGCTACGTAATGTTTTTCGTTTTCAGTATTGATAAAAACACCATGCTCACTCATTGTAACAAAGAGATGATCTGTATTTAATATCGCGTTCAATTCTTTTACTGCATTTTCAAAATCGACCCTTTGCGTAACATCAACATTTCTGTTGATGCCTTCGCTCAATTCTTTCAAATTAGGCTTGAACAAAGAAACACCTTTGTAGGCCAAAAAGTTTCTTAGTTTGGGATCAACTGTTGTTATTACTCCATGTGATTTAGAATGCTTAATCACTGTTTCAATCAAGTTCTTGGTAAGAACTCCTTTATTGTAATCTTCAAAAATAATTGCATCGCATCCTTTATCTAGCACCTGTTCGATCGCTTGTATCAATCGTTTTTCAGCTGAAGCAGAAATATCATCTGTTTGCTCTTTATCAACTCTAAGCAATTGTTGATTATTCCCTAAAACTCTTGTTTTAACTGTCGTTTGACGCCCTTCAACTTGCACGATTCCTGAAGTTTGGATCCCCCTCTCAGACAACAACCTTAGCAATACCTTTGATTCTTCATCGTCACCGACTACTGAAGCCATTGTTACTTTTGCTCCCAGGCTGAGTAAATTAAGCGCAACATTAGCAGCTCCGCCTAAACGTTCTTCACGTTTCGAAAAATTAACAATTGGCACGGGAGCCTCCGGACTAACGCGGTTCACCTTTCCTTCGAGGTAGGCATCTATCATCACATCACCAAGTACAACAACGTGTTTATTTTTGAATGATGAAAAGAGCGAATCCAATGACATCTATTTAATATTTTGAAGTGCTTCCCCTATTCTACGCATAGCTTCCTTTAAAGTTTCCTCATCAGTAGCATATGATATTCTGATACAATTCGGATCACCAAAGGCTTCACCTGTTACAACCGCAACATTCGCTTCTTCAAGAAGATACATCGAAAGGTCTGTTGCGTCTCCAATTTGACGATCTCCAGCTTTCTTTCCAAAGAAACTCGATACATCCGGAAAAAAGTAGAACGCTCCTTCAGGATCATTCACATTTACTCCATCCATGTTTTCAAGTAATCCAAGTACAAGTTTCTTACGACTTGCAAAAGCATCAATCATGTCTTTCAAGAAAGAAGGGTCCTTATCAAGTGCTGCAATAGCTGCTCTCTGCGTTATAGAACATGTACCACTTGTAAACTGACCTTGCATCTTCGTGCAAGCAGCAGCGATTTCTTTTGAAGCTCCAATATAACCGAGTCTCCAACCTGTCATCGCCCAAGCTTTTGAAACTCCATTGATCGTAACTACCTGATCGTAGATTTCATCAAACTGAGCTAAACTCTGGTGCTTCGATTTAAAATTAATATGTTCGTAGATCTCATCACAGATCGCAACGATATTTTTGTGTTGTCTCAATACATCAGCAATACTCTTCAACTCCTCTTTCGAATAAACCGATCCTGTTGGATTACAAGGTGTCGAAAAGATCATAGCCTTGGTCTTTTCATTGATGTGAGGCGCTAACTGATCTCCACTGATCTTAAAATCTGCATTTATATCTGCATTAACCATAACCGGTATTCCTCCTGCCACTTTAACGATCTCATAGTAAGAAACCCAGTAAGGAGCAGGAATAATAACCTCATCTCCAGGGTTTACGATGCTCATCATCACGTTTGCAATCGATTGCTTTGCACCCGTAGATACAACAATCTGATCTTTATCATAGTGCAAACCATTATCTCTTTTGAATTTATTGCAGATCGCTTCTCTTAGCTCATCGTAACCGGGAACAGGTGTATACGTCGTGTAGTTGTCATCCATAGCTTCCTTTGCAGCATCTTTAATGAAATCAGGAGTATGGAAATCTGGCTCTCCTAAACTTAAGGAGATCACATCTACTCCCTGACTTTTTAGTTCACGACTTTTACGAGACATGGCAATTGTCGCCGACTCTTCCATTCTTTGTATACGATCAGAAAGCTCTATCATTGAAATAATGTATTTAAGAGAACAAATTTAAAACTTTTTATCAGTAGACTTGGTCTAAGAACTCAATTTATTGATGAAAGTATTTAAGGGGGCTAAACAATATGTTTTACGGTCGAAATCTTATTTCATATCTTTGTGGTATGGAATCAAAAAACACACTTGTATTAGGGGCTAGTGAGAATCCGAGCCGATATGCGAATATGGCTATTCACAGATTAAAAGAAAAAGGACATCCTATTATTGCTGTGGGGTATAAGGAAGGAAACGTTGAAGGAGTAAAAATCCAGAAAGAATTCCCTACAAATATTGATGTAGACACTTTAACCTTATACCTCTCTAAAAAAAATCAAGTTCAATATTATGACCAAATCTTGGATCTTCATCCTAAAAGAGTGATTTTTAATCCGGGAACAGCGAACAATGAATTTGAAGAGCAACTTGCAGATGCTGGTATTGAGGTTGTACCTGCTTGCACATTAGTCATGCTAAGTACTGGAGAATATTAGCTATGAATTTTTGGATCAAAAAGAGATGGAAAGATCTCGTGTTTATTCTGATAATTGGACTTTTATTTATTCCTCAAATTCGACAACCCATTCAGGTTTTCATACAAGGTACATTTGCAGGTACTCCGGATGATTTAAACAAAGAGGATCAAAAAAAATTAAGCTCCTTCAACTTTGCTTTGAGAAGCCTTGAAGGACGAAACACCAATCTATCCAACTCAGAAGGTAGGGTCATTCTTGTAAATAACTGGGCTACATGGTGTCCGCCTTGCATTGCTGAAATGCCTTCACTGCAATTACTTTATAATGATTACAAAGAAAAGATTGATTTTTACTTCATTAGTAATGAAAAGCATAATGTGTTAAAAATGTGGTTGAAAGAAAAATCATATGATCTAACCGTTTATCAGCCGATGGGTCCAACACCAAAGCAACTGAACTCAAGCAGTATACCTACTACCTATGTTATCAACAAAAAAGGAACTATCATTATTGAAGAAGTAGGAGCTCACGACTGGAATACAGAATCGTTTAGAGAAAAGTTAGACTTTTTACTTCAGGAATAGTTAAAAGATTATACTCCTCAACTGTTTTTCATTAGGTGATTTAACATATACTCCCCGTGAAAAAATGTACTGAACAAATGGCTATTCAATAAAGAACAGCATTACTTAATAAATTCTTCAAAAAGCAACGGTTTTAAATTATATAACGTCTCATAATGCATAAAGCTATCCAAAGCACATGACTATAACTAGGTATTTCAAATTCTTGGGGAATCCTCCATTTTCTAATGGACGTATTTTCCTCACGCTTATTGCGGTTACATTTTCAACATCATTATTTGCGCAACCTCCAAATTATAGCTTTGCCAAACAAATCATCGTGAATTCAGGTCAAGTGTCAGGAGCGACTGACCTCGCCAATTTTGTAATCTTAATAAGTCTTAATGACAATGATTTAAGAACAACTTCGAATGGTGGAAACGTAGAAAACACGAACGGCTATGATATCATTTTTACTTTAGATGATTGCAGCACCATACTCGACCACCAGATTGAAAGCTACAATGCCTCAACAGGAGAATACATTGCTTGGGTGAGAATCCCAACCTTATTTGCTACTTTCAATACTGAGATACAGATGTACTACGGCAATAATACAGTAACTCTAGATCCGTCAACAACGAATGTTTGGGGCGCAGAATATGCAGCAGTCTGGCACATGAATCAATCTCCCGCATCAGCTGCTCCTCAGATACAAGACTATACAGCGAATACAAATGATGGTATTGCAAATGGAGGTATGGCTGCTGGTGATTTAGTGAATGGATACATCGGCCAAGGCATTGACTTTGACGGGAACAACGATTATATAGACTGTGGTTCAAATGCTTCCACTAATCCAAATGGTGGTTTGACAGTTTCAGCTTGGATCTTTAGTCGTGCTGCAAGTGGACATATAATAAATCGTGGAGGTGGCTGGGATGACCCAGGATACAGTTTATTTCATTTAAGTAACCGGATAAGAATTGAACTCCAAAGAGCTGGGGAAAAAGACATAGTAGATAATGCTATTACGATTAATCAATGGCACTATGTAGCACTAACATATGATGATGTATCTGGAACAATACGTTGCTATATTGATGGAATTGAACAGGGCAATACTGGAAATCATGCCGGCCCTATGGGCAACCCTGTAGAGAACTTAAACATCGGCAGAAAAGAACAGAATGCCTACTACTTTAATGGCATCATTGATGAGGGCCGTGTAATTCATGCACGTAGGAACGGAGACTGGATGCGGACAGAATTCAACAATCAAAGCAATCCTGCTGGATTTTACTCCGTCTCATCTGAAATGACGGCTTCTTCCTTTTGTCCGTCCCCACTACCTGTTGAGTTAATGAACTTTAATGCGACTTATAATGATGGAAAAGTTTACTTAGCTTGGGAAACAGCTTCTGAACTAAATAATAATTTCTTCACTATTTACAGATCGAGTACCGGAACTGAATGGGAGCCTATTTCCACTATAGATGGAGCGGGAAACTCTAATTCAACCAATACGTATTCTATTTATGACTTCAACCCCTTACTTGGCAAATCGTATTATCGATTAAAACAAACTGATTATAATGGTCAATATGAATATTCATCTATTCGCAGTGTAGATGTTTTAAATGAAGGAAGTATTGAAGCGTTTCCAAACCCATTCACTTCCAAATTAATTCTCAAAGGAAAGGACATTAAAGTCGAGGAAATAGAAGTCAACAATATTCTTGGCCAGAACGTCAATAATTTATTGATCTTTTCTAGCAAAAGTAAAACAGAAATACAGATTAACACCTCTGCCTTAGAGGAAGGCACTTACATTTTACGAACACAATCTCAATCTTTAAAAATAGTGAAATAGAAAAGTGTAAAAAAACAACCCGGAGTGAACAAAAATATTTTTTCACTGTTTTGTATAACAGGTGGTTAGGTTAGGTTAAGACAGAGGAAGTAGACGCTCGTTTACTTCCTCTGTTTATTTATAACATCTTACTTTTTCAGCTTCTCCTTCAAAAACTTACCCGTATAACTTTCCTTCACCTGTACGATATCTTCAGGAGATCCTTGAGTAACGAGTGTCCCTCCATTTGCTCCACCTTCAGGACCAAGATCAATTACCCAATCCGCACATTTAACAACATCCATATCATGCTCAATGATCACAACTGAGTGTCCGATATCGATAAGTCTGTTTAATGAAACCAAAAGCTTCTTTACATCGTCAAAATGAAGTCCAGTGGTTGGCTCATCAAAAATGAATAAGGTCGGAGTTGGATTTTTCGCTTTCGTCAGAAATGAAGCTAATTTAATCCTCTGTGCTTCTCCTCCAGAAAGTGTTGAGGATGGCTGTCCCATGGATAGATATCCAAGTCCTACATCCACAAGGGGTTGAATCTTATCAGCTACCTTTCGCTCAAGTCGATCATCTGAGGCATTAAAGAAGACTAGTGCTTCATCAATATCCATTTCCAAAATATCAGCAATACTTTTGTCTCTATATTTTATTTCAAGCGCTTCCTCTTTATAACGCCTTCCTTTACAATTATCACAGGTAAGATGAATATCAGCCATAAACTGCATTGAAACCGTTGTCACACCTTCTCCTTCGCACATTTCACAACGTCCACCCTCAACATTAAAACTGAAATACCCAGGCTTTAAGCCTCTCATTTTAGCTAAGGGCTGTCTTGAATAAAGATCTCTGATTTCATCGAATGCTTTTACATAAGTAACTGGATTACTCCTTGTAGATCTACCGATAGGATTTTGGTCTACAAATTCAACAACTTCTACTTGAGAAAAGTCCCCGGTCAACTCTTTATGCTGACCCATTTTCTGACCATGGATCCCTAGTTTCTTATTCAAAGCGGGATAGAAAATGTCTTTAATTAATGTAGACTTACCAGAACCACTTACACCAGTAACACAAGTCATGGCGTGTAATGGAATCTGCACACTAATATTTTTCAAATTATTTTCAGAGGCTCCAACTACATGAATTGAATCTTTGAATTTTCGTCTTTTTGAAGGAACAGCTATGAACTCTTTCCCTGTCAAATATTTAGCGGTTAAACTATTTTTGGCTTTCTTGAGGGCCGAGTGTGTTCCTTGAAAGACCAACTCTCCACCATTCACCCCAGCTCTAGGACCGATATCTAAAATCTCATCAGCAGCTTTCATGATTGCTTCTTCGTGCTCAACAATAATTACAGTATTTCCGAGATCTTTTAACTCCTTCAAAACACGAACAAGTCTTTCTGTATCCTTAGGGTGAAGACCAATACTTGGCTCATCCAATATATACATTGATCCTACCAGACTACTACCCAAAGAAGTAGCAAGGTTAATGCGCTGAGATTCTCCACCTGACAGCGAATTTGCCTGACGGTTTAATGTTAGATAACCTAACCCAACCTCGTTCAACCACTTTAAACGATTTCTAATTTCAGTAAGAATTCTTTTCCCGATCTCAAGTTGATGTTTATCGAGCTTTAACCCATCGAAAAACACAATGTTATCTTCAACACTAGTCAATACAATCTCTGAAATAGACTTCCCTCCTATCTTAACATAATTCGTATCTTTTCTAAGACGCGTACCGCTGCAATCAGGACATTTAGTCTTACCTCTATATCGAGCCAGCATCACGCGGTAATGAATCTTATATGTCTTGGTTGCCAGAAAATCAAAAAAGTGTTTTATTCCTTTAATTCCCTTCTGACCATTCCAAAGCAAATCATATTGCTCATCATCCAAATCTTCAATAGATCTATGAATAGGAAAACCTAAGTGTGCAGTCGCCTCAATAAATCGATCTAAATATTTACCCATTTTATCGCCTCTCCAAGGAGCTACTGCACCTTCATAAAGTGATAATTTTCTATTAGGAATTACCAATGCTTCATCCACACCGATAACTGAACCAAAACCTTCACATGTATCACATGCACCAAAAGGATTATTGAAAGTAAAGAAATGAAGATCAGGTTCAACAAATGACATCCCATCCCGTTCAAATCTATTGGAAAATTCAAGCACCTCGTCCTGTTTCGGAAAAAGAATCCTGCATGATTCGTTTCCTTCTGCAAAAGCTAACTGCACAGAATCTGAAAACCTAGATAAAAAGTCATCATCCTTCTTTTTTACTGCAAGTCGATCAACAACTAGTTCAAGTTTCTTAGCTGACTTAGGTACTTTCTCTAATAGATCGTCTAACCTTTCAATGTCTCCATCGATTCGAACACGGGTAAAGCCTTGTTCTTTAAAAATATTTAATTGTCGTTCAAGACCATAGCGCTCATAATTGGATATTGGCGCTAAAACCATGAACTTTTCTCCTTCTTTTTTATTTAATGTTGCGTCTACAACATCTTCAACGTTATCCTTTCGTACTTCTTCTCCGGAAACAGGTGAATACGTCTTACCTGCTCGGGCAAAAAGTACTTTTAAAAAATCATAGATTTCTGTTACTGTTCCAACCGTTGATCGCGGATTTGTTGAGGTAACTTTTTGTTGTATTGCAACAGCCGGAGCAACACCTTTTATGAAATCTACCTCTGGTTTATCAAGTTTTCCCAGGAATTGGCGAGCATACGATGAAAGACTTTCAATATACCTTCTTTGCCCCTCCGCATATAACGTGTCAAAAGCTAAAGTCGATTTACCCGAACCAGATAAACCGGTTACCACAGTCATTTTTCCATGGGGTATTTTCACTTCTAAATTCTTAAGGTTGTGCATTCGAGCACCCTTAATATGAATGGACTCATTCCTCATCCGCTGAATCGTTTTGTTCTTCTAATAATTGCTTCGCATACATCTCTGCATAAACACCATTAGCGGCTAAAAGTTCTTCATGCGTTCCTTCTTCCACCTTACTTCCTTTATCCAAAACCAATATTCTGTCAGCATTACGAATTGATGAAACACGATGACTTACAATCAATGTTGTATTCTTTTCTATTTGCTCCTTAAGATTATTTAGAATGATCTCTTCGGTTTCAGTATCTACAGCAGAAAGACAATCATCCAGAATCAATAACTTTGGTTTACGGATTAATGCTCTTGCAATACTAATTCGTTGCTTCTGACCACCACTTAAATTAACACCTCGCTCACCAAGCACCGTATCCAGTCCCTGTTTAAAAGATTCTATATTGTGCCAAACGTGAGTTGTTTTAAGCACTTCAATCACATCTTCATCGGACGCCTTGTTTTCATTTATCAACCCAAACTTCACATTGTTTCGTATTGAGTCAGAGAATAAAAATACTTCCTGAGGAACTACACCCGCTTGCTTTCTGAAATCGTTAATATTAATTTCTTTTAATGGCTCTTGATCTATTCTTATATTACCATGCGTAGGATCAAACTGCCGCATCAATAAATTAATAACAGTACTCTTACCAGAACCGGTCCTTCCCAGAATAGCCAGTGTTTCACCTTTTTTTATCTCAAAACTCAAATTTCTTACCGCATCTATTCCAGAAGAGGGGAAGGTATAAGATACTTTATCAAAAACGACATCACCTTTAAATTCAAATGGCTGCTTATTACTAGATTTGATTTCAGGCTCTTCGTCCATAAACTCATTAATTCTCTCTTGGCTAGCTGCAGCACGTTGCACTAAAGACGTCACCCATCCTACACTTGCAAATGGCCATGTGAGCATGTTTACATACATTACAAATTCGATCATTTCTCCAGCTGTAAAGTTTATGCTCGGATCAATCACTTGCAAACCACCTAAATAAATGGTTAGTAACGTACTAATTCCAATCAAAAATGTGATCGTAGGCATAAAGAGTGCATTCGTTTTAACAAGCGCCATGTGTTTATCCAGGTATACATCTGCTGCTTTATCAAAATCTTTTTTGTTCTTTTTTTCACCCCCATACGCTTTCAAAACAAGTACCCCTGAGAACGTTTCTTGAACAAATGTAGATATCGCAGATTGTTGTTTTTGCACATCATTACTCTGACGGTTCATTCGACTAGACACCTTGTACACCAGAAATGACATAATCGGGAGCGGTACCAAAGTATACAGTGTTAGTTCCAAACTTGTATTGACCATCATCGCACAGATAAGGACAAACAAGACCACTAGATTAATAGAATACATTACACCTGGCCCTAAGTACATGCGTACATGAGAGATATCCTCAGAAATCCGATTCATCAGGTCACCTGTATTATTCTTTTTATAAAAATTAAACGTAAGCCTCTGATATTGGCGATATACTTCGTTTTTCAAATCATATTCAATGAGCCTTGAAACCACGATTACCGTTTGTCGTGTAAAGAATAAAAAGATGCCTTTTCCTATCGAAAGCAAAATGTATGAACCTCCTAAAGTAAGCGCTAGTCCCATCCAGTTTTCCGGATCAAATCCACCTTCGAATTGATCCACTGCATCACCAACCAATTGGGGCATGTAAACGTAGAAAACGTTTGATCCAATGATGAATAAAACACCTAGCAATAATCGCCATTTGTACTTTATGAAATATTTGTTGAGATAGCTGAGAGACTTCATCTATTAATTTTCTATTTTTGCACTTTGGAAGGCACTTTCCAGAATGTTACAAAGGTAGCTATTTGATTTAAACGAAAGTGCAATTAAAGACATATTGCAATGATAGAAACAAAAGAAATCACCGCTGCAGATCTTAAGGATAATCCTGTTATCGCAGCAATGAGCCAATATAATCACGAACAACTTTTATTTTGTAATGACAATGCCACAGGTTTAAAGGCAATCATTGCTGTGCACAACACAACATTAGGTCCAGCCTTGGGAGGAACTAGAATGTGGATGTACAATAATGAGTTAGAAGCATTAAATGATGTATTGCGCCTATCCAGAGGAATGACATACAAGAATGCGATTTCTGGACTTAACCTGGGAGGAGGGAAAGCAGTGATCATTGGAGATTCGAAAAAAATGAAGTCTGAAGCCTTTTTCAGAAGGTTTGGAAAATTCGTTAACAGCCTTGCTGGAAAATATATTACAGCAGAAGATGTTGGAATAACGCCACAAGATATGTCATGGGTAAACATGGAAACAAATCATGTTGCGGGGCTTCCTGGTAAAAGTGGAGACCCTTCACCTGTGACTGCTTTCGGAACATATATGGGAATGAAAGCTTGTGCAAAAAAACAATTTGGATCTGATAGCTTATCAGGTAAAAAAGTTGCTGTACAAGGTGTAGGCCATGTTGGAGAGTACTTAGTTGAGCATTTGACAAAAGAAAATGCTGAGGTAATGATCACAGATATTAATCAAGACAGTTTGAAAAGAGTCTCAGAAAAATATGGAGCTAAGGTGGTTGGAGCAGATGATATCTATGATATGGATATGGATATTTATGCTCCATGTGCTCTAGGGGCAACAATTAACGACGCTACACTTTCAAGACTGAAATGTTCAATCATCGCCGGAGCCGCTAATAATCAATTAGCAGATGAAAAAATTCACGGTCAGGCAGTCTTGGACAGAAAGATCGTATATGCACCAGATTTCGCGTTAAATGCTGGTGGTGTAATCAATTGTTATGCTGAAGTAAAAGGCAAAAGTGCTGAATGGGCGATGCAAAAAGCTGAAGACATTTATTCGACAATTGAAAATATCATCAACCGAGTATCTGCAGAAAACATTCCTGCATATGCCATTGCAAATAAAATCGCTGAGGAGCGTATTTCATCAATCGGAAATGTAAAATTACCGTTATAATCTCTTATGCTGAATAGAAGACATCTTAGAATTAAGGTTCTACAAACTTTATACGCATTCTCTCAAAATGAGGATATGGACTACATCAAGGCTAAGGCCGAACTCAACAAAGCAGTTGAGCAGATGTACGATCTTTACCTGTCTCTTTTAATGACTTTTTCAGAATTGAAAGCTAAAGGAGAGCACCGTATTGAAGAAAACAAGAAGAAGTATCTACCTAAAGAGGATGACATCAATCCAAACAGAAAGTTTGTGGATAATGCTATCATCAAGATACTGGAAGAACAGGCAGAGTTACGTCATCAGTCTGAATTGAGAAAAGTGAACTGGGTAGGAGCTGAAGAGCAAGAGATATTCAGAAAAATGTACAATACCATCCGTAAATCAGAGACCTACTTTGAATTTATGGAGAATGGCGAAGAAGGTTTTGAAGAAGATAAAGCGTTTATCGTTCAATTGTTCAAACAAGAGATCGCAAACTTTCAATTGCTTTACGATTATTACGAAGAGAAAAGTATATACTGGATGGATGATATAGACCTTGCATGCTCTATGGTGATCAAAACCATCAAGAGTTTCAAAGAAGACGAAGAGCCGCAAATCCTTCCACTTTTCAAACCGAATGATGACGAGAAAGAATTCATCGAAACCTTACTCAAAGAAACGATTCGGAAAGAAAAAGAAAACCTCCCTGTCATTGACAAGTTAACCAAGAACTGGGAGCTGGATAGAATTGCTAAAATGGATGTGCTATTGATGGAAATGGCCATTACTGAACTTCAAGTCTTCCCAAACATTCCAACTAAAGTTTCGTTAAATGAATACATTGAAATTTCAAAGTTTTATTCTACACCCAAGAGTAATGTCTTTATAAATGGAGTGTTAGATAAAGCCATTTCAATGCTTGAAAAAGAAGGAAAGATCAAAAAGATGGGTCGAGGATTAATGAAATAATAAACAACTATCATGATAAAATCAGTTTTCTTTTTATTTGCAGCTATTATATTGCTAGGTTCATGTTCATCATCTCCATCTGCTGGGGAAATAGGTCAATACACTACTATGGAAGTAGAGAAAAGATTCGATGCTGGAACAGTAGCAAAAGGAGAAGTTGTTCAAGCTACCTTTACATTAAAGAATACAGGAGAATACCCTTTAATTATAGCGGATGTAAAAGAAGCTTGTTCTTGTACGGTTTCGGAATATCCAGAAGAACCTATTGCTCCAGGTGAGTCTGGAACTTTATCAGCATCTGTAAATACTGATCGCACAGGAAAAGGAATAATTTCAAAACCAATTACTATAACAGCTAACACCAAACCGTCTACAACAGAAGTTATGATCACAGCTAAAGTGATTGACTAAATTTAAATTGAATAAGTAAAAAGTAAATTATTATGGGAGGAGGATCAAGTCAAATTATTGTGTTACTACTCATGTTGGGAGTATTTTATTTCTTCATGATACGACCACAAATGAAAAAGCAAAAGGAATTGAAAAAGTTCCGTGAAAACCTTACTGTTGGTGACAAAATCGTTACGATTGGAGGGATTCATGGTAAAATCCTTCAAGTGAATGACACAAACGTATTAATAAGTTGTGAAGGAAATGCGAAAATTCGCATTGAAAAATCTGCCTTATCCACAGGTACTGATGGACAACAATTAGGTCAAGCAAAGTAATTTGATCAACACATTAAAAAAAGCGAGGATTAGTCCTCGCTTTTTTTGTTCACAGTCATTTCTGAATTCATTTTCTTTTGTCTTTCGATTCGTCTTGCTTTACGTTTTCGCTTTCGAGCATTCTTCTTTCGTTTCCGAATACGTTGTTTATATTCTTTTCGATCATTTCTAAAATGGGCTCTGTCAACGATTACAAAAGTAGAATCGAACTCAACCTTCCCTTCTTGAATATCATTAATAACACATTCAATGATAAAGTCTTCTTTATTTGGATTGTAAGTAGCATCTAAATTCTGACCAAACATGTTTGCCATTCCTGAATATATTGCTGCCTGGGCTTCTCCTTTGTAATCCGCAATAATTTCCTTAGCAGTTCTACCTGTTTCTCGATAGATCAACTTAGTTAATACCACTCCCTCAGAAACATAAAGTTCTTTCAATAAAAATTTAAAATCGTCCTTCAAATTTCTGTGCGTTTGTCTCGCTATTCTTTTTTGCTTGCGTGGTCGTTGAGTACTATCAATTTCACTTTCTAAAGAATCAAGAACAAATGCAGCATGAAGTGCTAAAGGGTAAACCCTCCTCACCCTACTTAGTGCTCTTCTATACTCACTATGATAGTTACTAGGAAGGTCAAACCCCTCATAAACCTGAAGTCTATGAATTGATGTGTCGGAAGGAACATCCTGAGCAATGCATATATGAGCAATACAGCCGAATATAAAAATGAAACAACTTCGCATTTCGTAATTTCTATTAAAACAATTATATTTATTCAATAATGTACAAAAAAGATACCATGAGACATAATTACCTATACTTCTTAACGTTTTTTGTAGCTGCTCTACTGTTACAATCCTGCAAATCCGATTCTGACAACGGGAATGATGAAAACAATGATTCCGATTCGACTAACGTATCCGATACTTTAATGAACGATGATCTTTCCATTGACACAACAGAAGTTGAGGAAGATACTGTTGAGATTGTATATGATGATCCTGCGGTTCAAGAGGCTCATAAAGAAATTGTAAAAAAATATGGTATTCAGTGGGATTTTTGTACATGCATTAAGAAAAGTGATTCTGTAAATACTGCATTAATGGAAGCTAGCGATGCTGAATTCGACGCAGTAATGGAACGGTCAGAATACATAGATAGTAAATGTAAAGGACTACTCATTCAGCCAAATGCAACACCTGAAGACCGCATGAAACACGAGAATAAGGTAAAGAATTGTTTAGACTAAAAAAGTCGTTAAACAAAGATTTACTTTAAAGAGAAGTGCTTCTCTGCCTCATCTGCTATCTGATCACCTATTGCTAGGGATGCTGTTGCTGCAGGGGAAGGTGCATTGAGAACGTGAATAGAGTTTCCGTGATATTCTATTCTAAAATCATCTCTTGTATCCCCATCTGTACCAAGTAACAAGGCTCTTACACCTGATCTACCTGGCTTAATATCATCCATTGTCAATGAAGGAATAAGTCCTTGAAGTGTTTTTAAGAACAACTTCTTTGAAAAGGCTCTTCTGTATTCGTCAATACCGAACTTCATATTACTGAAGAAAAGCTTCCAAGTACCGCCATATGTTAGCGCATCCCAAGAATCTTTTAGATTGAAGTCAGTTTTACCATACCCCTCCCTTTTGAATGTGAATACGGCATTTGGACCGCATTCAATCTCTCCATCAGTCATTCTTGTGAAGTGAACTCCTAAAAATGGAAAATCTGGGTTTGGTACCGGATAGATTAAATTCTTCACTTTGTATTTTGCCTGCTCAGTTAGCTCATAATAATCACCTCTGAAACCAACTACCTGCTCTTTTAGGTCTACACCATCTTTACGCGCCAATCTATCCGCCTGCAATCCAGCACAGAAAACCATATGCTTCGCTTTAAATTTCTGGGTAGATCCTACAACTGTATTAAACTCTTTTCCTTTTTCAACTGCAATTACTTCTTCACCAAGTACTGTTTTCGATTCACTATTGATTCCTTCAGCATTTTCGATCATCTTTTCAGTTGCCTTGCGATAATCAATGATTCCAGTAACAGGAACCCAAATTCCGGCTATCCCTTCAACGTGAGGCTCATGTTCTTTGATTTGTTTAGCATCGATCTTTTCAATTCCTTCGATTCCATTCTCAATTCCGTTGTTGAAGATCTTGTCCATGAAAGGCAGCTCTTCTTTTCTAGTGGCAACAACTACTTTTCCACAAACATCATGTGGGACATCGTTGTCTTTTGCAAATTGAACAAGTTCTCTCCTACCTGCCACACAGTTCTTAGCTTTTAAAGAACCCGGGGTATAATAGAGACCTGAGTGGATAACCCCAGAATTATTTCCCGTTTGATGATCGGCAAACTTATTTTCTTTCTCAATGAGAATGATCTTGAGTTCAGGATTTCTTTTTTGCAACTTATAAAAAGTAGCTGCACCTACAATTCCTCCCCCTATAATTGCTACGTCGTATACTTGATTATCCACAGTAAAAAAATTTTTAGCAAAAGTAATAAAACTCTATTCATCTATTTAATTAAAGTCTTCCAATTTGACATTTAAATACAGTCTTATTCACTAAATTACAAACTGATTTCATATACTTATAATCCATGCAAATTGACAAAGAATTTAAAAATGAGTTGAGCCTTTTAGCCGATAAGGAAAAAGACAAGTTGGTTCTTCGCTTATTGAGAAGGGATAAAAAACTCGCAAAACGCTTACACTACGAATTAATTGGAGCTTTCACGAAAGAAGACCTTCAAAATGATTTCTATAAAAATGTGATTGACTCGTTTGAAGATATAAAGGTAAATCATTATATGCCTATTTTTCTCTCCAGGTCATTGAGGAAATTAAGCAGTGAAATTGCCAGTTACCTATTCACAACAAAAGATAAACACGGACAGGCCTGGTTGAACCTATACCTGTTAAACAAATCTTTCGAATTCTTCTCAAGAGAAATCGATTCGTATATTGGAACAGAGAAAGGCCGAAAGTTAGCAGTATACTTATTAAACAAGACCTTCAACACACTTGTTATCATCAAGAAGCTTGACCCTGATCTATATGTTGACTTTGATGAAGACCTAACGAATTTAGGGGAACATTTTGAAAAAAATGAAGGCTTTTCCCAAACATGCAATCATCATGGCTTTAAAATCAACTGGATGTTTGATAGAAATATTCCTGATAATATCGATTCCATTCGCAAGGAAGTAAGGAGTAATGGTTTTTTGCGATAACTCAGTTTAAAGCCTACTTTTTTTTTGACTTAAGAGAGAAAATCGAAAACCTTTAAGTGCAATTAAAAAAAAATGAATTATTGTACCTGTTCAATGCGAGAATCAGTAACTCCGCACTCCTTTTTAAAAGTCATAATCAACTAATTATTAATTACTCACAACTCATTTTTTTATGTTTTTTTTTGTGATAAAAAAGATTTTTAATCACTACATTCGTTGAAAATATAAAATAACTTAACATGAAAAGAATTTCATTTTTATCTGTATTAACAGTAGCTGGCTTTTTTGCAGCTTTAACATCTTGTAAGAAAGATGAACAGAAAGAACCACTAAGCGCTGGAACTGCCTCCGTTAGTGGACGTTTAACAGCAAATCTTGATGAGACAGATTTCCAAACACAAGCTGTCCCAGCAGGAACAGGTATATCATTCATCATAGATGGAGCTGATTTAGAAAGAAACCCTCAAATGGGTTATAACTATGAAGACGTCATAGTAAATGGTTCAGTAGGAACAGATGGTATGTACTCAGTGAGTCTTCCAGCGGTAAAAAACTCAATCACTGCGACTGTAGTATTTGATGATTTTGAATTTGACGCAACAGTTATAACTACTGATGACAACGGTTTCCAACAAGTTGTAACAGAAAGAAGAACTTTTAGCCGTGCTAATGCTTCAGTTTCTATCATAGATGGTCAAGTAGTAGTTCAAGATTACAATTATTCTACTGGAGTTGGTACTTATGTTCCATCTGCAATAATAAGAGGTGTTGTAGAAGCTCAATTTGCTGATAACGTTGGTGAGCCAAATAACATTAATCAGAATGCAGTTGGTTCGGGTTACCCGGCTAGTTCAAATGAAACTGATGTAAATGTTACAGGAGGTACAGGTACCGGAATGACCGTAAACTATTTCACAAATGCTGCAGGAGAAGTAACTAATGTGTTTATCAACACTTCAGGTGACGGCTATACGATTGGAGACATCATTACTATCGCAGATGGAGATGATAACGCCACTTTCGAAATAACAAACGTTATAACAAGTGATGAGTCAGTTCCAGAAGGAGTTGTGCTAACATTCACTGTAGGAGGTGAGCCATATAAGGTAGTAACAGATCCTTCAGGTGAATATTTCGCTAGAGTACCCGCAAATCAAGGTGCAGCCTCTATAACAGGAATTGATTTCGAAACAGCATCTGTTTACTTTGAAAACGGAAGTTTCGTTACAGGTCCAAAGATTTACTCTTTTGACAATGTAGCAAATCAAGCTCTTACAGAAGGTGCGATTATCGAATTGGACCTCTCTTACTCAAGATCTAACTAGAAGGTTATTGTTGAAAAGCAATATAATTCACAAAAACGATATTCAATATGAAATATTCTAAATTAGTCTTGACTTTTTTGTTGTCGATATTTTTAGTCAACAGCTATGCTCAAGAGCAAATACAAAACAAAAATGGAGTTGACATTTTACCTGTTAAAGGTGAGTTTGCTCTCGGTTTCAATGCTGTTCCTTTCCTAAATCTAATAGGTAACGCAACAGCAGGAAATGGGAAGTTCATCGGTAACATGTTTGGTCAAAACACAATTTTTGGTAAATACATGTTAGACAATCAAACGGCGATACGTGCTAACTTCAATTTCAATATAAACAATTTCAACAATCGAAATTTTGTAATTGATAACACAGCTAACAGCCCTGATTCTCTTGTTACAGATAAAATATCTGTAGCTAATCAAACATTTGGTTTGTCTGGAGGATATGAAATGCGCCGTGGAAAAGGTCGTGTTCAAGCTATCTTTGGTGGTGATCTTGCATTCCTTTACAGCCGATCTAAGAGGTCGATGACTTACGGAAATGCATTTGGACAAATAAACCAAACACCAACGGCTACGAATTGGACAAGCGGAGGTAGCCCAATCAATTCAACATCTCAAGGAGAGAGAATGATTGAGCAGATGAATGGAAATACTTTCAGTGTAGGTATTCGACCATTCATTGGTATAGAGTATTTCTTTGCGCCAAAAATTTCTATTGGAGCTGAATTTGGTTGGACACTACTGTATTCAATCACTGGCGACGGAGAGCAGATTAACGAATACTATTCTCCTTCTGCTGAAACTGTTTATACTAGAAACATTCCTTCAGCTGGAAGTAATGCATTCAATGCAAACATTGATAACTTGAACGGGGCGGTAACGCTTCTATTCTACTTCTAGAAAATAATATATAAAATATGTTTAAAAGAAGCTGTCTCAATCGAGGCAGCTTCTTTTATAATTTAGAACCTTATTGTACTGAGTAGTTTTGAAAATTCTCAATACGTCTTACTTACTCAATATAATCTTCAAGGTTTGACTCTTTTGGTTTTGGGAAACTGCAATGTTATAATTTCCTGTTGGTAGTTCAGAAAGATCTATGAAGGATTTTGTTTTCTTTAGCTCACCTGTCTTGATCAATTTTCCATTAAGGTCCGTTACTTCAAAATGAGCAGGGATTTCTGATTCATCTAGTATAACATTTACTAGTCCTTTTGAAGGATTAGGGTAAATAGAAAAGCCTTCTATCTGGTTTTCATCAAAACCTAAACTTAGTTCAAAGTAAAATGCATTAGAAGAACAACCTCCATTCAATGTCGACACAGTGTATTCGCCCTCAATAGTTGGTACTAAATAGTTACTATTTACACCTGGTATTAACGTTCCGTCTACATACCACTGATATCCATTCCCTCCGCTGGCCCATAACGTGTCATTAAGGAAAGAAAGATTCATGTATACTCCTTGAGTAATATCAAAATCCAAGGTTTCCTGTTGTCCGCTCACATTATCAGTGACAATAACGGTATGTGACCCGATGTCTTGACTCGAAACAGTTACAGTGTCGTTTGTTGACCCCAGTGTAGACCAGTTTATTGAAATATCATCTGAACCACCATTGATTTGAGGTGTTATTTGAATTATATCACCTGTACAAATACTCACGTCATTCATTGAAACAGACATGTCCTTTTTGACGATCGTAAACTCATCTAAAATCTGACCATTCGCGTGCAGGTACTTTCCATCTAATCTATTTCGGTAAATGTCCATTACAAAAGATCCGACTTCTGTATCCCCGCCTGCTGAGAATTGCATGATGGGATGATCAAGGTCCGAACTGCTGGTTTTACTTCCAGAGTTTCCACAAACCACGTAAACTGTTCCATCTGGTGTTGACGGAACTGTATCTTTCACATATGCATTTCCCTGACTAAAGTTACCACCATTGGCATCCTTCAGCATTGTCGCAGCATCAAATGAACCTGAATTCCCATAATGACCATGTACAAGATGACTTCTCTCGAACACATGACTATGCCCACATACGACAAGATCAATGTCATATTCCTCGAGCAATGGAATCACTTTTTCGCGCATTGCGATCATCACTCTTTCCCATATATCATCACTATCGTGAGAACCTTTAGAGTATGGAGGTTGGTGAAAATATGCAATCGTAAATGTTTGTTCATTTTGTTGAAGGTCCTGCTCTATCCATGCTTTCATTTCATTTATTCCATCATATGTCTGTGCAAAATCATATACCTCTGAGTTAAGTGAAAGAAAGTGCGCATTTCCATAGTCAAATGAGTAAAACAATTCATAATTGGAAGGGTAACCACCTGCTTCAGCTTGTTCGGGCACGTCAATAATATCATAATATGGACCTTCGTGATCACTCAATGGAATATTTGAATAAGGCACTCCCAACAATGTACTTTGCTCCCACACCTCATTATAATCATGATTACCTGGTGAAGGCCAAAAAGGTTGTTTGGTGAAAATATCAGAGAATCCTGCTACATCAAATACTTTCTCATCATACTCATGGTCTTTTCCGTCAGCATAAGCATTATCTCCTAACCAGAACCAAATATCAGTATGTACGGTATCAGTATAATTCACATAGGATTGTTTCACATCAACTTGCTGTGTATTCCCCTTTCCAAAATCACCAATTGCCCATGCTCTAATCGGAACCTTTGTTCCAGGGATAGGGTTTGTTCTAAATGAATAATCAGTAGATGGGGTGCTTATCATTGCAGTTGTGCTACCCACACTATAAAAGTACTTTGTATAAGGAGTCAATCCAGTAAGGATTACAGTGTGGTCAGTTCCTGATACTGAAAGAATCTCTGATTGATTCAAATTTGCTACGTCAGTACCGTATTCAACTTTAGAGTCAGTAGCAACATCTGTTCTCCATTTAATAATAATAGAGTTTTCCGTAGGCGTTTGCATGTAAGGTCCACGAACGATGGTTTGTGCAAAGAAGGAATTAACTATCATTAATGATAGAGTTGCAAGTAGTAGTTTCATAGCGATAATTTTAAACAATATTAAAACGAAGTATTCCTTAACAGGTTAAGAGAGTTTTATTTCTCTATGAATACGATATTACGCAACGCAAAATAGATTTGTGAGGTCATATTAACAGATAGATACATCCAATTTATTACTTATCAACCGAAGAGCGGAAATAACTTTACTTGAGAACATAAAAAAAGGAGGACTTTTCAGCCCTCCTTTTTTTAATTTTAACATCACAACTTATTGTTTGACCACTCTTTTGGTTGCAGTCACACCATTATCCTGTACGATTTTGAGAATGTAGACTCCTTTTGCATAGTGACTCATATTGATCACATCTGCAGAAGTTGTTTCAACAATTCGTCCGAAGTTATCATAGATCACGATTTCTTCGATCTCTAAACTGGACGTTACGGTAATTTTATTCGATGTAGGATTCGGAGCAATCGTTAAAAATGCTTTTGACTCTTGATCAACTCCCACATTATCTTCCACTGTCACATCAACTGTTGTAGTTGCTGAATTTCCAGATGCATCTGTAACTGTCAATATAACTGGATAAACTCCAACTGCAGTAAATGTATCCTGATCAATTGCCAGGTTATCCACTCCACAGTTATCTGAGGAACCGTTGTCAACGTCAGCTGCTACAATAGATACTGTTCCACCCACTAGCTGAACCGTAATATCTTGACCGATTGCAGTTGGATCAATGTTATCTTCTACTGTCACAATTGCCGTTTCAGTAGCTGTGTTTCCACTTGCATCTGCTACTGTCAAGGTAACGGTATTTGTTCCAATCTCAGCACATGTAAAATCTGTAACATCTAGACTAAGTGCATCAACTCCACAGTTATCTGTTGATCCATTATCGATATCAGATCCTGCGATAGACGCTTCTCCGTTTGCGTCAAGAGTTACTGTGATATCCTGAGTAACAGCTGCAGGCGCTTCTGTTTCAACTACTGTTATAACTGCAGTTCCAGTGCCAATATTTCCATAGTTGTCCTCAACAGTTAACGTAACTGTATTTGTACCTGCATCCGCACATGTGAAATCAGTAATATCAAGTGAGAGTGTAGCAATACCACAATTATCTGTTGAACCATTGTCTACATCTGTTGTAGTTATAGAACCTTCTCCATTTACATCAAGTGTAACTGTTACTGGTTGTGTCATAACGCTAGGCTCCAGATCATCCACGATTTCAACATCTGCTGTTGTTGTTGCAGAGTTTCCAGATCCATCCGTTACTGTGAAGTTTACCGTTTGCGTTGTCCCTATATGACTACAGTCGAATGATGATACATCGACAGAAGTTGAAGCTACAGAACAGTTATCTGAAGAACCATTATTCACATCTGCACCTGTTAATGTCGCTTGTCCATTTGCATCTAACGAAAGGGTCGTAGTTGCATTGACACTCGCTATTGGGTCAGTATTATCTTCAACAGTAACCTGTGCAGTTGCTGTATTTGTGTTTCCTGATCCATCTTCAACAGTAAGTGTTACTGTATTTGTCCCAAGATCTGCACATGTGAAATCCGTTACGTCTAGTGACATCGTTGAAATCCCACAGTTATCTGAAGATCCGTTATCGATATCTCCAGTAGTTATTGTAGCTTCTCCATTTGCATCAAGGGCAACCGTAATGTTTTGCGTTGTTGCTATTGGAGCTGTTGTTTCTACTACTGTCACTGTTGCTGTCGCGGTACCAGTGTTAGACTCAGCATCTTCAGCACTCAATGTAACCGTATTCGTTCCGATATCAGCACATGTAAAGTCAGTGATGTCTAAGAACAAGTTAGCTACACCACAGTTATCTGTAGTTCCGTTATCAATATCATTCGCTGTAATTGAAGCATCTCCATTCACATCAAGTGTTACCGTGATATTTTGTGTTATCACATTAGGTGCGATATTGTCAACCACTGTAACTGTCGCATTAGAAGTACTCGTATTTCCTGAGCCATCTTCTACTGTTAGCGACACTGTATTCGCTCCTAAGTCTGAACAATCAAAGGATGTTATATCCAGTGAAGTCGTTGCAATTCCACAGTTATCAGTAGAACCGTTGTTTATATCAGACAACTGAATAGTTCCCTGACCATTCGCATCTAATATCACAGTAGCATTTTGAGTGGTAGCAACCGGATCAATATCATCAACAACCGTTACCACTGCTGAACCTGTATTTGAGTTACCTGAAGCATCCTCAACAGTCAACGTTACTGTATTAGTTCCTAAATCAGCACAAGTAAATGAAGTAATATCCAAACTCAACTGATCAACAGCACAGTTATCTGAGGAACCGTTGTCAACATCACCTGTGGTGATGGTTGCATTTCCACTAGCATCAAGTTGTACTGTAACATTTTGTGTTACAACTGTTGGAGCTGTAATATCTTGCACAGTAACTGTAGCATTTGCCGAAGCACCATTTCCACTAGGATCTGTTGCTGTAAGCTGAACTGTGTTCATTCCGATATCACTGCAGTTGAATGAAGATACGTCTAAACTATAATTATCAATGCTACAATTATCAGTAGATCCATTATTTACATCTGAAGGCTGAATCGACACATTTCCTGAAGCATCCAACTGTACCGTAATATTTTGAATATTCACGGTTGGTGCAGTTACGTCTTCTACCGTAACAGTCGCCGTTCCAGTCGCAGTATTTCCTGCATCATCTTCTACAGTAAGCGTTACTGTGTTTGTACCGATATCACTGCAATCAAAAGATGATATATCTAAACTCAAGATCAAATCATTTTGAGGTGTTTCATCATCCGTTGAGCCATCATCAATATCCGAAGGCTGAATTGTAGCCTGACCGTTTACATCCAACTGCACAGTAATATCTTGAGTCACCACTGTTGGAGGGACCGTATTCGGAACGAAGAATTCGTAAGGTCCGCGGTCCACTGTTGTATTTTCAAAACGATTATTACCGAGAATATCTTCAGTTATTCCTGAAGGAACCTGACTATTGTCTCCAGCATTGATCATTGGTGAAGAACCCTGTAAGCTATAATCACCATTGGCGGCATCTGTAAATAAAGGATCAACATTCGTTGTGTTATTTTCTGTTAATGAAGTTACTTTCGTAGATAGATTCGTTTGATTGCTATTGTTGAATGTGAAATTCATGGAATTAATATCATTCGATGGTCTGTTCATCAATCCAATCACTTGTGGGTTCACATTTAGTGCTAAATCTGAATAGTTTTCCCAAAATACATTGTTATGCATTTCAACATTGATCGTTTCTAATGCATCACCATCGAGTCTTCTAAGAACAATTGTTCCCTTGTCATTAGAGGCACTTGTTCCTGCATCTATATTGTGGGCAAACGTATTGTTAATGGCATTGAAATTTATTGTACCACTGTTTGCAAATAATGCTAAACTACTACCTGTAAAACCAGCATCACCATTTGATAAATTACTTGCTCTGTTCTCATAAAAAACAGAATTAGTGACATTCACGTCAAGCGTTACTGCACTGTTATTTACAGAAGCCTGAATACCTGCAGCGTACCTACTCACGTTATGATGAAAAATACAATTCTCAATGTATAGAGATTTAGAATTACTACCGTTTACAAAATCAAAGTGAAGGTTTCCATTTCTGTTTGAAATATTATAACTCACCTCACAGTCTTTCATCGTAAAGCTATTGTATCCATCCGGCAAATAAACTACTGACCCCATATAAGTTGTAGACCCTGAAGTATTATTTGCATGAGCTCCCGTAAGTGTAAACCCATTAATTTCTACATCACTTGCCTGCAAGAAGAATAACTTATATGAATTGTCCGCACGAAATAAGCTGGTATAATTATGATCATTCGGATTATCATTATCACTCAAATCTCCTGATATAATGGTCGGGTTATTGGCTACATTACGTTGTGAAAAAGAGGATTCCGTACCTTCAAAACCACCAAATATTTTTACACCATCGGCTTGAATGAGATAGCTGACAGAGCGACTTGAAGCATCTGGTTTATACGTTCCTTCGGCCACCCAAACACTATCCGCAATCGGACTATTCTCAGCTGCATCAATTCCATCTTGAAGTGAAGTAAAAGCATCTGCCCATGAAGTTCCGTCATTATTTCCAGTAGCATCAATATCTACAAAAATATTTGTAGGTGCGGGTGTTACATCAAAATATTGTGTAGTTGTACTTGTACCGTCTTTATAGGTAACGTACATTCTACCATCACTTTCACGCATACTTAGTTTTGCTCGAAGTCCGCTTTCTCCATTCAACGAACCAATATTAGCATTTAACCCTGTGATTTCAGTCCAGGTTGCCCCGTCATAACTAGCAACTACAACTTCTCCAGTTGTTTTCACAAATAACAGATAATCCAAACCATCTACAAAATTTCTAATTAACTGTAGGCTTTTACCGTCTGTCAAGTCAGAGTTTGCAGGAGGTGTCAAGTCTGTACTCCAAGTGGAAATATCAATATCGTCAGTTGAGTTAAAGTTGTGAGTCGCTAATAACACAGCGCCTGTTGTTGCTGCAAGCCCCTGATAGTCATCAGCTGGATATATCATAGTTCCAATAATATTTGTGGAGTTAGACCAACTGTAAGTTGTAGCATTCATAGTACGTCTACTAATTAACGTAGATGTTGGGAAACCACCCTCGTGATTAAAAAAGACCAAACGGTAACTAGGGAAATCTATACCATATGGTAATGGCACTGCTGTGCCAACTTCAAACGCCCAACTACCTGTTCGATTTGATATTACTCTTCCTTGTAGACCACCTGAACTAAACATATAAGCGATAAAGGCCTCTCCAACAGGACTGAATCGAAGGATTAGTTTTTGTGTAGGAATAATAGTTGGAGACACATTATTTCCTTCAGTAATCCATGAAGACCCGTCAAATCGTTTTACCATCAGTAACTCAGAACCTGGGGCAACATCTGTACGGTAAGCTACCCAAACTTCATTTGTGACAGGGTTAGTACGAATACTAGGGTATAAAACGTTTCCAATTGTGGATACCGTTCCACCTAAGTCCATCCAATTCGTACCATCGAAGTACTTTACTTTAAGATGATTATTGTCTGTATTATCCACATAAGCAACATAGATAATACCTGTAGATTCATCTACATCCGAAGCTAAATAAGTCGGATCATTTGAATACTGCGCACTACCCAAGGTATTCCAGGTTTGTGAATTTAGATGGCTAGTTACGAATAAAAATAAACTCGCAAAAAGTAGAAATTTTAATTTCATAGTTGTTTGATTTTTAATTTTCTACGAAATTACTTTGGTTGTATGGAAATGTATTGTGCTGACTTATGAATCGTCGTTCTGAACTTCTGAATGAATAAAAACGCAAAAAATGAATACGGGAAAGTAGAGAAGGTAAGGATATACCTTTTTCTTTCCATAAATAATGATACGTAGCTATTTCCTAGATCCTACTTTCTCTATGGGCATCAGCTAACATGAAAAACTAAATCTTCGAATTGGTAAGAACATTTGACTATCAGTCAAGAGCACTACTGAGCTTTCACTTTAAAAGCTGTTCTTCTATTACGTTGATGGTACTCCTCTCTTTTTTCTTCATCAGAAAGTGAGTTAATAAATTCAGGAGTTAATTCTAAATCCTTTCCATCTTCACGAACTATCGCAGGCTCAGCTTCTCCAAGACCGTTTGCATCCAATCGATTTATATCAACTTCATTGTCTATTAAATAATCTACAACACTTTGTGCACGTCTTTGTGATAGTTTTTGATTATACTTCTCCGAGCCGCGCTCATCGGTATGCGAACGAATTTCAATTTTAAGGTTAGAATTCAACTCAAGAAATTTAACAAGCTTATCTAGTTCTAATTTTGATTGAGGACGCAAAGTTGCTGCATCAAAATCATATTCGATTCCCTTAATTTCAATTTCACCGGTTGGGATTGGGGTCAAATAAAAGTCATGCATCAACTTTGTTGTTTTTACAATACCTAGTGTGTTTTTGATACCCGCATCAGCAAAATACCCCTTTTTACTTCCTTTCAAAAAGTATTCTTCATTTACCTTAAGTTCTGCAGAATAAAAACCTTTTTCATCTGTTTTCAATTTTACTTCATCAAATTCCCCCCCAACGCTCTTGATTGAAACTGTTGCATCAGGTATAATTTCATCCGTATCGATATTAAAAACTAAGCCTTCAATTGTAATAACAAAAGGTGCATTGTTAATTTCATAAATGTTGTAGCAATGACCATTTTCACAGTCAGCTCGATCACTAGCGAAAAAACCCTTCTGCAATAAAGCATCCCAAACTAAATAGGAATCATCCATAGAGGAATTGATAGGTTCACCCATATTTTCAGGTCTGCCAAATGCTCCATTATCTTTATTAAATTTTGACTTGAAGATGTCTAAACCACCAATGGAGTTTAAACCATTAGAGCTAAAGAATAACGTCGAAGATGCCTCATGGAAAAATGGTGTTACTTCATCCAAACTGGTATTAATCAAAGTTCCTAAATTCATCGCTTCTCCTAAAACCTGCCCATTTTCATCTAGATCTATAACCCATATATCCATTCCACCTGATCCGCCTGGACGATTACTCGAGAAGTAAAGCTTAGTTTCGTCTAATGAGACAAATGGATTAATACTTTTATAACCTGGTACATTTACTGATTCCGGTAGTTTAAATGACTCGAAGAATAACATATTAACCATTCTTCCAAAGTAAATGGATTGTTCTTTTCGGTTTTCATCACTCCACTTTGTGAAGTAAATCAAACTTTGTTGTTCATTTCGTTTTAGACTATTGAAAACTGCAGATCCATCATGTCTTGAGGAATTTAAAGGCCTACCAAAATTCTTAGCGGGTTTCCAGTTTCCGTCATCATTACGTTCAGTCCAGTATAAATCACAAAGAAAACGAGAGTCCTGCTTTTCAGGATCTAGAATAACACCACCTTCTCGTGCACTTGTAAACATAAGGCGATTCTCATCACCAAAAAAAGCAGGTGCAAAAGACGCAGTTCCTTTGTTAAAAACAGAAGTATCCGCAATCTTTACAGTAATCTTTTTAGAAGATTGAAGCCCTTCAAGTGCATAATAGCAACCGGTGATAAGGCTATGCGCCTTGTCAAGATACTCATCCGAATAATTATCAGAACCTATGTATGCTTCAAATTGTTTTATGGCTCCCTCGTAGTTTCCGAGATTCATTTGAGCTAAACCATAATAATAA
>CBFHJL010000028.1:0-30123 GCA_965656195.1 Brumimicrobium sp.
AAAGCAAAGGACATAAGGGAGAAGGCTGAAGAAAAATTACTGAATATTTAATTATTGATCATATGAGCTTTAAAAATAGTAAAGCAGAACGCACAACGATAACGAGAGATACGGTGAATCTTGAGAAAGGTACGAACAATATTTATGAGTCTATCGTAATGTTGTCTAAGCGTTCAAATCAAATTAATGTAGAGTTGAAAGAAGAGCTTACACAAAAGCTTCAGGAATTTGCTTCTTCTACGGATAACCTAGAAGAAATCTTTGAGAATAGAGAGCAAATTGAAATTTCTCGATTCTATGAGCGTTTGCCAAAGCCAGTTTCTATGTCTTTGGACGAATTGATTCATGATAAAATTTATCAGCGTAGTTTAGAAGAGTAATACCTTACTCATGTTAAAGGGAAAGCGCATTGTGCTTGGTGTAACCGGAGGTATTGCTGCTTACAAAGTAGCTACACTGATTAGAATACTTAAAAAGAACGGGGCAGAAGTTAAATGTATTTTAACTCCTGCCTCTTCTGATTTTATATCTCCACTTACTGTTGCAACTCTTTCTGAAAATCCAGCCTATCAGGTTTTCTGGAACAATGAAAATGGGGTTTGGACCAACCATGTTGAACTTGGAGCTTGGGGAGACATTTTTGTAATTGCACCACTTACGGCGAATTCTTTGGCAAAAATGGCAACAGGTCTATGTGATAATCTATTAATGGCTTCCTATCTGTCTGCAAAATGTCCTGTAATAGTTGCTCCTGCTATGGATTTGGATATGTATGCGCACCAAACTACACTTGACAACCTTGAAATAATCAAACGACATGGAGTTCAAGTGATTCCTGCAGAATCTGGCTTTCTTGCAAGTGGCTTGGAAGGGCAAGGTAGAATGGCTGAACCGGAAACCATCGCGGAAAAAATAGAAGCTTTTTTTACAACAAGAGAAACGCTAAAAGGTCAACGCATTCTAATCACAGCAGGACCCACGTATGAAGGTATAGACCCAGTCCGTTTTATTGGAAATCATAGTTCTGGTAAAATGGGATTTAATATTGCAGAAGAAGCTTTAGATAGAGGGGCAGAGGTTATATTGGTTACTGGACCTACGCATTGTAGTCTGAATCACCAACACTTGACAATAATTGATGTTAGAACTGCAGATCAAATGCTTGAAGCAGTTCAGAAGAATTTTGATTCCTGCTCCGGAGGTATTTTTTCTGCGGCTGTCTCAGATTATAAACCAGTAACTCAAGCAGATCAAAAAATAAAGAAATCCAGTGATAGTATGTCCATTGAATTGGTCAAGAACCCTGATATATTGATGGATACAGGTCAGCATAAACGTGATGACCAGTGGTTGATTGGATTTGCACTTGAGACTCAAAATGCTTTGGAAAATGCAAAAGGAAAGCTGAAGCGAAAGAATTTAGACTTGATTGTGGTGAACACTCTTGAAGATCAGGGGGCTGGATTTGGTCACGATACAAATAAGATCACCCTGTTGGATAAAAACAATAATTCGACTAAATTTGAGTTATCATCTAAAAGAGAAGCAGCTTCGAATATTTTAACGTATTTAAGTCAACACATTAAATGAGAATAATTACCATCATAGCTTATTTTGTTTCTTTGAGTTTCTCCATTGTTGCTCAAGAGTTGAATTGTCAAGTTACTGTTCAGTCGAATCCTGCATTGGATGTGACAACTACGGAAAAGGAGATCTTTACACAACTTCAACAAACGGTTTTTGAGCTCATGAATAATACGGCATGGACTAAAGATGAGTTTGAGGTTGAAGAGCGCGTAAATTGTATAATGTTGATTTCAATTACAGCTATTCCAAGTACTGGTAACTATCAAGCAACAATGCAAGTTCAATCGACAAGACCTGTATACAATACGACCTATAATACGACTGTTTTTAATTTCTTAGATGAGGATGTTAATTTCAGCTTTAGAAGAAATGCAAGGCTTCAGTTTACAGAAAATCAATTCGTAGATAATCTTACTTCAGTATTAGCTTTCTATGCTTATTACATTCTTGGTTTGGATGCTGATACATACGCGAAAAACGGAGGAGATCCATATTTCGCTAAAGCTCAGAATATTGTAACACTTTCTCAAAGTGGAGGAGGAGCTGGATGGAGAGCAAGTGAAAAAGGCAGAAGAAACAGATATTGGTTAATTGAAAATCAATTGCAAGAGTTGTTTTCTCCATTGCGCATATGTCTATATGAATACCATAGAGATGGTTTAGATAAAATGTATGATGATCAAGAGAAAGCGAGAGAAAAGATTTTTAAATCTTTACAAAAGCTTCAGTCAGTAAATAGTGCTAGACCTGGATCTGTGAATGTGTTAAATATTCTTCAAGCAAAACTTCAAGAATTAAAGAATGTATACAGAGAGGCACAAACAAGACAGAAAAATGATGTTGTAGGACTCCTCAAAAGATTAGATCCAGCCAACTCTTCTAAATATCAGGAAATTCTAGAATAGATGTTACAGAAGCTGACCGTTAAGAATTTTGCATTGATCGAAAACGCAACGATCAATTTAGAGAACGGTTTTACAGTCATTACTGGTGAAACAGGATCAGGTAAATCAATTCTGCTAGGTGCACTCAGACTTATTTTAGGGGAAAGAGCTGATCATTCTGTGATACGTGACGATTCAGAAAAAACCGTAGTAGAAGCACAATTTAAGTTGCCAAAAGGGAAGCTTAAATCTACTATGGATTCGTTTGACTTGGATTATGATGAAGAAACAATAATTCGCCGTGAAATAAGATCTAGCGGAAAATCTAGAGCTTTTATTAATGATACACCAGTTCAGCTGACTGTTTTAAAACAGGTTGCAGAGGAACTCGTTTATATCCACTCTCAGCATCACACCTTAGAATTAAAAGATAGCAATTTCCAAAGGAATATTCTTGATATAGTAGGAGTAATAACTAACGATGTTAATGCTTTTAAAAAAGAATACAAAAATTGGAAAAAGCTGAAACAAGAGCTTTCTGAGTTACTTGAGAAAAAAGCTAAAAGTCAATTAAATCAGGAATTCAATGCATTTCAATTAGAGGAATTAAATGCGCTTCAGCTAGATGAGAAGAATTATGAGACTATAGAACAAGAAATTAATAGGTCCGAAGAATTTGAAGATATTCAGCAAGGTTACCAAATGATCGCTGAGATCATTAATGGCGATGGAGGAGTCACAGAAAAGCTTGGTCTGTTGAGAAAGTCTATTACTGTAAAAGACGAAGCGTTAAATGATTTGGTCGAAAGAGTAAACTCCGTTCTTATAGAGTTGAATGATATTGGTTCCGTTGCAGAAGACGATTTAGCTAATCTGGATGTTGGAAACGAAAATCTGGAATCTTTGGTTCAATCGATGGACGCATTTAATACAGCGCTACGAAAACATGGAAAACAATCCCAGGAAGATTTACTAGACCTCTTTAACGCTTTAAAGTCAGAGGTTCACGAATCTTCATCAATGGATGGTGAAATTGCTCGCTTGGAAAAAGAGATATCTAACTCAAATTCAAGTTTGAAAGTCAAGGCAGCAAGTATTTCAAAGCAAAGAAAGAAAGCTGCGAAAAGCATTGTAAAACAGATATTGGAGCTTTTGAATGAACTAAAACTTTCGAATGCAGCGTTAGACTTTGATATTCAAGATACTGAAATTAATGAGTTTGGAGCAAATGATATAGCGCTTTATTTTCAACCCAATAAGGGGATGGGGATGAAACGGATAGATAAGTCTGCTTCTGGAGGAGAGCTATCGCGATTAATGCTAGTAATCCAATATTTATTATCGAGTAAGCAAGAGTTACCTACACTCATTTTCGATGAAGTTGATACCGGTGTTTCCGGAGAAGTTGCAACTAAAATAGGTGCTCATATGTCTAAAATGGGAGATAACATGCAATTGATTGCAATTACTCATCTTCCACAAGTAGCTAGTAAAGGAAAACATCATATCAGAGTACATAAATCTGAAGAAAATAACAAGACAAAGACTTATCTGAAAGAATTGACGATGGAAGAGCGCATCGAGGAAATAGCAAAATTAATGAGTGGTGAAAAAGTGAATAAAGCGGCATTGCAAAATGCATTAAATCTAATGGAGGAATGATTGGTAGGAAATTTATTTTAATGGGATTGGTTTTTGTTCTTTTAAGTATAATTCTTGGGGCAATGGGAGCGCATTACATTGAGAAGCTAGGAGTTGTTGGAGAGGACTTAGATTCTTTTAATACCGGAGTAAGATATATTTTTTACAATGGTTTGGGAATGCTTGCGATAGCTGCTCTTGAGGATAAATTTGACTTCAATTTGAAATTACATTATCGATCAATATTGTGGGGTACAGTGCTTTTTTCCTTATCTATATTTCTTTTAGTTCTTCTTCCTGTTACAGGAATAGAGGTTAATAAATTTATAGGGCCATTAACACCAATAGGTGGGTTAATAATGATCTACGGGTGGTTTACTTTACTTGTTAAATATTTTCGAATATATAGAACTTAAAAGATTTCAACAAACTAGGAGACATTTGTGGAAAAAACATATTTCAATACTGGCTCGACCTGAAGAGATAAGTTAACTTTGTAATCAATATAATGCTTAAGCAAAAAAAATAATCATGAACGAATTTGGTAAAAAAGGTTCAAATACCAATCTCAAAGCAGACATTGGTCTGGAAAATTTGGGGAATGTTTACTGGAACTTAAGTCCAGCAGAATTAGTAGAGGATACTATCCTTTCAGGTGAAGGTGTGCTGACTGATACTGGAGCAGTCGCTATTGAAACAGGAAAGTTCACAGGGAGATCTCCACAGGATAGATTTATAGTTTGTGACGCAAATACTGAGAATTCAGTGTGGTGGGGAGATATTAACAAAAAGTTTGATCCAGATAAGTTCAATGCATTATACGGCAGAATGAAAGCTTATTTAACAGGAAGAGATGTCTATGTTAGAGATGCTTACGCCTGTGCGGATGATGATTATAGATTGAACATTAGAGTTGTGACTGAGCTTCCTTGGTCTAACATGTTTGCGAGTAATATGTTTCTGCGCCCAACTGACGAAGAGATTCAATCATTTACTCCAGAGTGGCATATCGTATGTGCTCCAAATTTCTTGGCAGATGCAGAGTTGGATGGTACGCGACAGTCAAATTATGCAATCATTAATTTCACTGAAAAGATGATCATTATTGGTGGAACGGGTTACACTGGTGAAATCAAGAAGGGAATTTTCTCAGTTTTGAATTACGTACTTCCACATGAAAAAGAAGTTTTATCAATGCATTGTTCAGCAAATGTTGGAGAAGATGGAGATACTTCGATCTTTTTCGGTCTTTCAGGAACAGGTAAAACTACGCTTTCATCTGATCCAAATCGTCGTTTAATAGGAGATGATGAACATGGTTGGGCACCTAACGGAAGTGTGTTTAACTTCGAAGGAGGATGTTACGCCAAAACGATTAATCTTTCTGAAGAAAAAGAACCACAAATTTATGAAGCAATTAAGTTTGGAGCTATCTTGGAAAACATAGGATTCCACCCAGGTACGACAACTCCAAACTATGAAGATGATCACATAACACAAAATACTAGAGTATCATACCCAATTGATCACATCGACAATATTATGGTCCCATCGAAAGGATCAAATCCTAAGAATATTTTCTTCTTAACTTGTGATGCTTTCGGAGTACTTCCTCCGATATCAAAATTAACTCCTGGCCAAGCTATGTATCACTTTATTTCAGGATATACAGCTAAAGTAGCTGGTACTGAAGCAGGTATCACTGAGCCGCAAACAGTTTTCTCAGCTTGTTTTGGAGCTCCGTTTTTACCTTTGCATCCAACAAAGTATGCTGAGATGTTAGGAGATAAGATGGAAAAGGCAGATGTAAATGTTTGGTTAGTTAACACAGGCTGGTCCGGTGGTGAATACGGAACAGGAAGCCGCATCAAATTAAAGTACACAAGAGCTATGATTACTGCAGCTCTTAAAGGTGAACTTGAGAATCAAGACTTTATCACTGATGATATTTTTGGATTAAGTATGCCAACGTCATGTACTGATGTTCCAGATGAGATTTTGAACCCTAAGAATACTTGGTCGGATAAAAAAGCATTTGATAATAAAGCAAATGAATTAGCACGTTCGTTTATCAAGAATTTCCAATCATTCGAAAGTAACGCCTCAGAAGAGATTTTGAGCGCTGCACCTAAGGTTATGGTTCAGTAAGAGTTGCGTACATATTAAAAAAAGCCAGTACATTAATGTAACTGGCTTTTTTTTTGGTACCATTTTTGTTAATTATTTATTAATAACTTTAAAACTATACGCTATGAAGAAGATTATAATAGTATCCGCCTTATTTTTGTTTGTGTTTTCCAATCAGTTGATGGCAAAGATTATCACTGATCCAATACAATATGAAAGACAAGATTCAGAACATATTAAAGAAATAATGACTGCTTGGCACGCTAAAGAAGGTCCTTGGCTATATGAAAGCATGTCGTCGATTGTAATGAATGCAGAACATCCTATGCGTCCAAATTCTGTTAGTAGTACTACTTTCGAGTTGATTCAGAAAATGGATGATAGCAGAGTTGAACGAATTGAAAGAGTGGCAGAGTCTCAATTAGAAAATGAAAGAAATTCCTCTGGAAATGACAGAGGAGAGTATTATTGGGAGGAGTGGTTAAGATTATTAAGATCAGCAAACTGCGAAATGAGTCAGTCTAGTTCTAACGGTGACCCTCACATGAAAACTTATGATGGTGAGAAGTTTGATTTTCAGACGGCAGGTGATTACTTGCTGACTTCTTCTATAGATGGTAATTTTATCATTCAAACACAGCAAGTTCGACACAATGAGAATATTTCTGTAAATGGAGCTACATTTCTATATGTTAATGGTGATTCAGTTGAGATTTTCGCTCAAAATAAACCTATAGGGATGGATAGTAAGTCGATGTTGATCAATGGTAGAACTATTGAAAATGAGAAGGCTGATATCATTCTTCCAAGAGGAGGAATAATAAGATATCAGAAGGGAAGACATGTTATTAGCTGGCCAACTGGTGAGCAGGTACAGGTTTCTCAGCGTTCATTTCAAAAAAGTAGTCTGTTAGATTTGTTCATTTTTGTACCTGGGTGTAATGATTTTTACGATGGGTTGTTAGGAAATAATAATGGTGAAAGAAAAGACGATGTTGTCGTTAGAGATCCTGAATCTGGATCGGAAACAACAAGAGCAGACATTGAATTGACGTTTGATGAAATATTCGGTGAGAGTAGAAAAAATGCCAATAATAGAGATCGTCAGATAGCTGATTTAAATTTTATTTCTAGGGATTTCGGAAACCAGTATGCTTTAGATTCAAGTAATTCACGTTTTACGAATCCTATGACAGACATTCCAGAGGACGTGCGTTTTCCGAAAGCAAACTTGACTTTGGCTGATATGGAAGATAATAAGATTAAAGAAGCCATAAAAGTTGCTCGAGAGGCAGGTGTGAAAGATGAAGATTTATTTGCTGCTGTATACGATTACGGATTTGTTGGACTTAAGCCTATCCAAGATCGACCAGATTACATAATGCCGGAGTTAAGAGTAGAACATGATGTTCCTCAAAATGATGAAATTAATCAAAGAAGAGACAATGATGGAAGACTGATTGATCAAATTAGAATTGGTACTGGTGTTATTAATGGAGGTACAATCAGAACTATTCCGAGAACTCAGCCAAGACCTACAAACAGAGGAGGTGTAAATACGAGAGGGGGAAACAGAAATAATCGA
This sequence comes from Brumimicrobium sp., assembly GCA_965656195.1. GTDB lineage: Bacteria > Bacteroidota > Bacteroidia > Flavobacteriales_D > Crocinitomicaceae > Brumimicrobium. The sequence goes on from CBFHJL010000028.1 coordinate 7,825, forward strand.
TAATTCTATTGGATCGTATATTTCAATCCCAATCCAGAGTCACTCATGGATAGATTATTCCAAAGTGATTCTTTATTTAACTTTCTATGTCTAGTGTGTAGTATTAACTGAGTAATATCAAATAAGAGAAGAAAACCTCCTTGCATTAGAAGCGAGTTTCCAAAACCCTGAAAGCGCATAGCGTTTTCAGGGTTATTTTTTGAAGCTGATTTAAACAAGAATCCTGCCGTAACATAAGCAACATCGAGTCCAGTATTAAGGTACAAGATTTTTTCGGTTTTGTGAGAAAATTCCAACGCTGTTTGAATGGACGAAGGCTTCTTCCCGTGAATTAAAAAAGCTGCTGTTCCTATTCCCGCATTAATTATTCCCCAAGAAGCATTCATCTGATGAAAGTAAGAAGACTCGCCTGTTGAAGTTCTCCAGCCAATCGCACCAGAAACTAAATTTAATCCTCCCCATGCAGTGAGAGCAATCATGGACCGTTTTTCTAATTTTGCTTCTTTTTCCAAGTAAGCATCCAAAGGGTTAGTTTGTCCAAATGCTGAACCGGTAAGTAAAGTCGTCAACGCAATAAAAAATAATTTCTTCATAACTTATTAACAACCAATAATGTTAGTGATTGTTCATCCTAGCCATAGATACAATAAATGTCGCTTAAAGACTTAACATATAAAATGAAGAATTCATAGAATATATATTTTACAATCTGTGAAATTTTAGTTAATATTGTCTTGCTATGCTAAAATCAAAGAATGCACATTTAATAATGTCCTATTTCTTAAATGAAATGTGACGGAGTTTATTTTGTTTTCTACCTCTTCCTACTACCCCTTTTTTTATAAAACCCATACAAAACAAAGTCTCATGAAACTAAGATTATTGTCGTTTTTGACACTATTTCTATTTATTGGGAGTTTTAGTTATTCTCAAACTCTCTACAAGTATTACCAAGATGGATTGGTGGTATTTCAACTTAATCAAAACGCGAAGATTATCCCTTCAGACGATCAAATTGTTCAATTTGAACAATATTCGTTATTCGCAGATTATTTATCTGGTTTTGAAATCGAAGAAGTCCTTAGACTTCATCCGAATATAAATGATGATAAGTTGAAAAGAACGTATCAAATCAAACTTGCAAATATTAACGATGTTGATGCTGTCGTTGGTGAATTAAAATCTCACTCATCGATTCGATATGCAGAGTTGAAAGAATTACATTATCCTACAGTGACACCTAACGATCCTGGATTTACTCAGGCTAACCAATGGTCACTTTTTCAAGTGCAGGCGGAACAAGCATGGGATATCTCAACAGGTGACGCGAATGTTGTAGTTGCAGTAACAGATAATGCCATTAATGTGGATCATCCAGATTTGACCAATAAGATGGTTGCAGGTTGGGATTCAGCAGAAAATGATAATGATCCTCGTCCATGTGGAGGTAATAATGGTTTTCATGGTTCACACGTTTCAGGAATTGTAGGGGCAGAGACTGATAATAATTCAGGGATAGCTTCAATAGGTTGGAACGTTAGTGTTATGCCAGTTAAAATTGGAAGATGTTCTGATGGTGCATTAACTGCGGGTTATGATGGTATAATTTGGGCTGCAGATAATGATGCTGATGTAATTAACATGTCCTGGGGTGGTGGAGGATCCGGTACTTATGGACAAGATGTATGTGACTATGCATGGAATGCTGGATCAATATTGATTGCTGCTGCAGGAAATGATAATCAAAGTACTCAGTTTTACCCAGCTGCATATAATAATGTGGTTTCAGTAGCTTCAACAAACCAAAATGATCAGAAATCAGGTTTTTCACAGTACGGGACATGGATAGATATTTCTGCTCCAGGTTCGAGTATTTTGAGCACAGATCAAGGAACAGGATACCAGACCACACAGGGTACTTCAATGGCCTCTCCAATGGTGGCAGGACTTGTAGGATTAATGAAATCGGCAGCATTGAATGCTACGAATACTGATTTGATTAACTGTCTTTATTCTGGAGCTGACAATATAGATGCTCAAAATGGTAGTTATATTGGTCAATTGGGTGCTGGACGAATAAACGCATTGAATTCTATGACTTGTGCAAATAACTTCTCTGCTCAAGACGATGCAGCAATTGTCGAAATTATTAGTCCGGGACCTAGCCTTTGTGCTGCGGCATTTACTCCCGAAGTAGTTCTGAGGAATTTCGGAAGTAATACCTTGACAAGTACGACAATCACTTATGACTGGAATGGTTCTACCCAAACTTTCAATTGGACGGGTAGTTTAGTTTCAGGTCAAACTGAAAATGTAACCTTACCTTCTCAAACAGGAGCAAACGGAAATTATACTTTTGAGGCGGCAACATCACTGCCAAATGGTGTAGCTGATCAAAATGCGAGTAATGATCAATCATCTCAGAATTTTACGATTAATGCAAATGGCCAAATCGTAGATCTTGAAATCATTACAGATTGTTACGGTTCCGAAATAGAATGGCAAATTACTGATGATAATAATGGTAATGCTGTTGTTCAGACTGGAGGCGGATATGCAGATGTTACTGGAGGTGAAACAATCAACGAAGTATTTTGTCTAGGAGAAGGCTGTTATACCTTTTCAATTACTGATTCTTATGGAGATGGAATGTATGGTTCGCAGTATGGCGGATGTTCTGTAGATGGAGATTATCAATTGGTAGATCCCAACGGTGTTGTGTTGTTTGAAATGACAGCAGCTAATGCTGATTTTGGATCAAGTACGTCTCACCAGTTTTGTGTTACACAGCCAAATAACTTCAATGATGCGGGAATACAGTCTATAACGAGTCCTTCAGGTTTTGTATGTACTTCTACATTCCAGCCAGAAGTTGTACTAAGAAATTATGGAAATGATCCTCTTACATCAGTAACAATCAATTATCAAACAACAGGTGGTATTCAAACTTTTGCTTGGACAGGTAATTTGGCTTCTCAACAGTCTGAGACAGTTACTTTACCGGCAATCTCTACAGGATCAGGTTCTATTACACTAATTGTTTTTACAACAAATCCAAATGGTGTATCTGATGACACACCATCAAATGATGACAATCAAACTACTTTTACTGCGACATCGAATGCAGTTTCTTTGCCATTCTCAGAGGATTTTGAATCAAATGTCTTTGGAAATGGAGATTGGACTATTAGCAATCCAGATAATCAAACAACATGGGAGTTGGCGACTGTCGGAGGGATAACTCCGGGTAGTCAGGCTGCTAAGATTGATTTTTTCAATTATCAGCAATCAGCACGAAGAGATGGAATGATTTCTCCGAAACTTTCTTTCGCGGGGTATACTTCTGTAGATATGACTTTTGATCATGCGTACAGAAGGTTCAATCAAACTGCTGCAGACTCTTTGGTTATATATGTTTCTTCTGACTGTGGAGCAACATGGAATGTGGAATTTGCTCAAGCAGAAGATGGAACGGGTTCTTTTGCGACGCAAACGACCAATACTACGGACTTTACTCCGGCTATAGCCGATGACTGGTGTTTTTCAGGTGGTATCGGAGCGACTTGCTTCACTGTAAATCTTGATAGCTATGTTGGACAAGAAGTATTGATCATGTTTGAATCGTATAACGCCGGTACTGTAGGTAACAATCTCTTCATTGACAATATTAATATTGATGGTGTGCCTGCTCAGGACCCACCAATTCCAAACTTCTCAGCAGACAACAGTTCAATCTGTCAAGGTGGAACAGTTAGTTTTACTGATCAGTCAACTGCGAACATTACAGATTGGAACTGGACTTTCCCAGGAGGAACTCCAGCAACATCTACAGCTCAAAACCCGACAGTGACTTATGCCACTGCAGGGACTTATGATGTTGTATTAGAAGTAACAAATTCATTTGGTACGGAAACTACAACATTCACGAATGAAATATCTGTAAATACTCAACCAACAGTTTCTGTTAGTGCTGCGAATAATACGATATGTCAAGGATCATCAGTTCAATTGACTGCATCTGGAGCAAATGGTTATACATGGGATAATGGTCTTGGAAGTGGTGCTGTTAAAACAGTAACACCTCAAGTAACTACTGTGTATGAGGTTGTTGGTTCTAATGGTGCTGGTTGTGAAGATACTCAGACGATTACAATAACAGTTGAGGCAGCGCCTAACGTTGTTGCGACAGTGGATCAATCTTCAATCTGTGCGGGTCAATCGGCAACGATCTCTGCATCAGGGGCTGATTCATACACATGGGATAATGGGCTTGGAGCTGGGGCTTCTCACACTGTTTCTCCAACGGTAAGTACGGTTTACATTGTTACAGGTGAAACTACGGCTGCAGGATGCGTGAATTCTACAAACATAGCTGTAACGGTTGAAGCATTGCCTTCTGTATCTGTTTCGGCTTCTGAAACATCTATATGTGAAGGGGAATCTGCTACGTTAAGTGCGAATGGAGCGAATACTTACTCATGGACTCCTGGTTCAGGATTGAGTTCTTCAATTGGAGGTACAATTGGTGCCAGTCCAACAACTACAACGACATATACTGTAGAAGGAACAAATAACTGTGGTTCGGATACTGAATCAATCACAATAGATGTGGTTCCTGCTCCTTCAGCTCCGGTTATCTCACAGTCAGGAAATGTCTTATCCGTTACTACTCAGACTAATGAAACTGCTGAGTGGTTCTTGAATGGTACATCTGTAGGAACAGGTGATTCATTTACGATGACTCAAAGTGGTCAATACACTGTTGTTATTTCGAATGAAAACGACTGTGAGGCTGAGGTCAGCGGTAACTTTGACCTGGATACAACAAGTCTAGACAATTTAAGTTTGAGCGAAGCATTGAACGTATATCCAAATCCAACTGACGGTATGATTTATATTACATTTAATGGGTATTCATCGCAAATGTCAATCAGTGTTATTGACGCGGTTGGAAGAATCGTAATCTCAGAAAACAAAGTGGATACTTCAAATAACTCAACATTGGACTTAAGTTCATTTGAGACGGGAGTTTATACGGTTATCTTCAGATCAGGCGAAGATATGATTACTAAAAAGGTAACGTTGAGATAACAAACTTGACGATTTCAGAAAGGGCTGCTTCAAATGAAGTAGCCCTTTTTTTGTATCTATACTTATCATTTACGTTATGTGTATAAATAGATACTACTGTCCTATGACTACACTTTTATTTAATGTGAATCTTTGCCATATTTGCAGTATGATAAGATCATACCTTGTTTTTATTGCAGTACTTTCTTGTTTCGCCATCCATGGTCAGGAGGATACCTTTTTAACGCCACAGAATAAGGCCTATATCTATCATACGGTTCGTAAGAGTCCAATACTTGAAAGTAATATTGGTAGATATATCGTATATACAGGCAAGAAGATTACTCTTCCAAATGGTGAGGTTAATTATGATTCAACAGAACAAGTTATCATTAATGAACCATCTCTATTAAAGATCTATTCGAGTGAAATACGTAAAGCCCCAAAAGGTATTCTTGCCGAATTATCAAATAAAATGGCAATCTGGGAACTGAATAAAACATTGAAGGCCCAACGTTCAAAAGATCTCAAAAAAGAAGGGTTAGAGGGTCAATATGCACGTTTCGAACTATTGTTAATCAAAGATTTACCTGAAGAGGCATTGCGCCAAAGAAAAGATAACCTTGAAATACACCCTAAGGTATTGAAGTTAAATAATCCTATGCTCACTTTTGATGATAAAGTAGCAATGGTAGAGGGATTTGCATCATGGACAGATCAGGAAAAGATGCAGGTTATCGAAGCTTATAACAAAGCCATTAATATTTGGGTTGAAGAGAGGAGTTTTGAATTGTTTAAAAAGTTAGGTGGAACAGCCGAGATATATACCAATGTTTTGACTGCCGCAGGAGATGGTTCTAATACTTCGGGTATGTTCGAAGAGCGTGAAAAAGATGAAAGAGGACGATTCAATAAGGGGCTTCCAAAGGCTGTAGGACTATTCCCTTATGATCCTTATATAGGTCGAAAAGAAAATAGTAAAAAGAATAAGGATGAAATCCAACCAATGGGTTACACAATTCATACGTTTGAAACTCCAGGTAGTGGTAAGAAAACTAATATACATCTCGACGTTTGGGGGTATAATTCGGACAAACAAACCACAGTGGTAATAGAGAAAGGAGGGAAGTATTACCCATTGTTTGGTTCTGCTGAGACTCGTTTCTTGTCGCCAGACTCCACGTTTGGGAAAGGTGTGACTTACTATACACTCATCAAGCGATTGAGAAATGATATGGCGGTCTTAGAAGATAAAGTTAGTGGTAAAAAGGGCTATGATCATTGGATAGAGTATCATGAAGATCGAAAGCAGGACAAACTTAAAGAGATAGATAAGATAGAAAGGGAGTTAAACGATATTCGATACAGCACGATTACAACGAATGATGAAAAGTATACTACAGACTCTCAGCGCAAAAAGCGAAAGAAGCGACAAGAAAAGTTTGTGCTTTACCACAGTCAATTGAGTGCTATAGAGAAGAAAATAAAGGAGCTAAAGGAAGACAAAGAGAAGGTGTTAACTAAAAAGCAAGCTTTAGCTCGAAGACTCCAGCAAATGTATGATCTTATTGGGACAAAATGGGTCGATTTTGAAGTTAATGATGGGTTTTATACATTCGAAGATTCAGCCAAGTTTGACATATTTACGCAAGAGTTTTCTTTCCCACCGAGTAAAAAGCAAGAAACTTTTCAAATTAAATTAATAGCAATACCGCTAAGCCAAGTAAGTAATCAGTTTGATGAAGTAATGCTGCATATCAACTTAACTGATGCCAAACCTTTTTACACTGCTCAGGTTCAATTAGAACTTAATGATGCATTCGATTCGGATGATTTCATACTGAATCAAGATTTACTAGATGATAATGATTCCATAGCTGTTCAAGAATTTTTTGAGGCTCTCATGGACAAAAAGATGTACTTTAATATTATCGCAAGAGGTAATGGTATCGGGAGAATAGAAGACGGTGTGATCAAAAAGAAAAAAGATCCGGAAACACTTGATGCTTATCCAGGTTCTAATGAGGTAGAGAGAACCAAAAGTAGAGAAGATAGTACTTTTAGTTCTTTAAGGAAAACAACAGTAACACTTTTGATAAACCGCTGTATAACGCTAGAGCTTAATAGCTATACTGATCCAGTAAAAAGCAATTTTTTACCTCCTTCAGAAGATATTAAAGCATATATGAGTAAATACGATCTAACAAAGAATGAAATATTAAGTGCTTACAGAACGTTTGAGACATTACAGAAAATGAGAAGGGAACTTAATATTCTCGCAGGAAAGTACCTTGAGAGACCTGAAGCCACAAAAGTGATTGACAGACTGAATGAAGCAATTCAAGATTGTAGAATTGCTGTGGGAAAGACATCTTTTAAGTTTGAGGAGTTTTCAGAAGGCTTATAAATCTTCATCATCTTCTTCTCCAAAAAAACTTTTATGAAAGTTAATCAAGTAGAGTTTTTCTGTAGCTCTTGTAAAAGCTGTGTATAACCATCTGAAGTAGGAATGATCTAGCATATCCTCGTTTAAAAATCCTTGGTCGATAAATACACAAGGCCATTGTCCACCCTGAGATTTATGACAAGTTACTGCGTATGCATACTTAACTTGAAGCGCATTGAAGTAGGGATCTGCCATTATCCTTTCGTAACGTTTTTTCTTGTTTCGCTCAAAAGCATATTCTTTCTCAACTTCAAAGAAAAGTTCTTTCATTTGTGCCCTTGGTAAGTTTGGAGTGTTTTCGTCTAATACATTAAGCATTAGTTTAACATTAATCGTATCCATTTCTGGATAGTCGACTAATCGTATTCTTGCATCGGCAAACTCGAATCCATACATCGACTCTCTTCCAAGAATCTTATCTACTTCTATGATCTCTCCATTTGCAATAAAACCCGTTTTTGATTTGTCATCAAGCCAGAAGTAATTATTCCTAACGACCATTAATAAGTCATTAGCTACTACTTTTTCATCATACCAAAAGATCCGAGATCTAATCTGCTGATTAAACAAGTTGGCTCGCTTATTACTTCTGGTAACAACTATTGTCTCCGTTGATCCATAATTACTAAAGGAAGAATCAAGTGTGTCTTCCAATTCATCTCCAGGTAAACGAATAAGATCATTTTTTTTATGAATTTCAAAACGAGGGAAACTGTTCTCAGGGGCAGACCTCAGTGCAGTTGCGTTAAGTAGAATATCAGAATCAAAAGACTGTCGAAGAACCTCTGTTAACTGTTCTCCACTGATCGTTAGCTGTGGGTAGTGATTTTGCAAATGCTCAAAATTCAGTGCAGGACTGAATTCCGCACCAACAGGAGGAAGCTGGCCTTCATCTCCTATGAAAATCATTTTACAATTTTTACCATTATAAACAAAATTAATAAGGTCTTCCAACAAGTTTCTAGGACTAATACTACCATCGTTTTGTTGCGTATAATCACCAATCATGGATGCTTCATCAACTAAAAACAATGTATTCGTATGGAGATTAGGAGCTAAGCCCAACTGAATTCCTCCACCAGCGATTTTTTCTTTTCGATAGATCCTCTTGTGAATGGTGAAGGCGGGTTGGTCTGCGCGTAAAGAAAATACTTTTGCCGCTCGGCCAGTAGGAGCGAGAAGTATTGTTTTTCTTTTTTCAATGCGCAAAGCTTTTACAAAAGCACTAAGTAATGTAGTCTTTCCCGTTCCAGCATATCCTTTTAGGATAAATAAGGGGTGTTCAACCTGAGCTGTGTAGAATACTGATAATCGATCTATTACTATTTCCTGCTGAGGAGCAGGAGGGAAGGGGAATAGTTCTGTTACCTTTTTACGAAGTGTGTCTGTAAGACTCATACAACGAAAATAAGCATTCGACTAGGAATAACAGGATAAAGAATTAATTTCACGCCATTCAAAACGATAAACGGTGAACTGTTGATTAAACGGTTTAAAAAATCTATTCATTTGCGACAGAGCATGTCAAAAAAATTGTAGATTTGTAGAGATAAGATAGTCAAATAAACAAAGGATTAATAATGAATAATCAATTATCTGTGATCATCAAGCGATACTTAATCGCTTCAGTAATAGCTGTTTTTGGTCTGATTATGATCGGAATAGGAATCAATACTGATCAAAGTTCGCTATTTAACATTGCCGCTGTAAACTTACTTTTAGGAGGTGTTTTAGCCTTGCTTTTTAGTGCTGGTATTCTTAATAGGAATCTAGTATTAGTTATCGGAATTGTTTGTATATCGATAACGGTTTATATTGGATGGTCTTCTGCCAATTCAGTGTCTGATACTATGCAGCACATGGAAGACCGTAAGATCTCTCAGCGCCTGGTCCAATTTAACTTGGTTCAAATTAGAGAAATTCAAAGGGCGCATAAATCAAAACACGGAGTGTATGCAGATTCTTGGGAAGAACTTGAACATTTCTTTAATGAAGAGAAAATTCAAAAGATAGAGGCAATTGGATCTGTTCCTAGTAGATCTATTACAGTGGTTGAACGAGACGCTTTATATGATGACGCTCCTCCAATTGATAATTTAATGACTGAAAAAGAAGCCGCTTTACTTGCTGCAATGGGGAATCCAGCGAATGCTGCAGATTTAGCTAACTTTAAAAGAGATACGGTAATGATTCCTTATAAAGATGAATTTTTAGGTAATATTACTAGAGATAGAGAAAGAAGAGATTTAGGTCTTGGTAAATTTTCAATCGCTGACTTGAAAACTATTCCGATGACAGATCCAGCTGAGTTCTGGACGATAGAAGCAAGAGATAGTGTCTTGTACCTAGGTGATACCATTCCTACTATTCATGTATTTGGAACGGAGCCTATACCTTATTTTGAAGGAGGTAAAAGAGATACTGTAGGATTTGGTAATTTATCTACTAACTCTGATAAAGGAACTTGGGAATAAAGTGAGCGATACTCAACTTACCATTCATATTTCTAGAACCTCAGTGCACGTTGCTGAGGTTCTTCGTTCTAATCAAGAAATTATTCGCACAGAAAGTTTAGAGTTGCATGAGTCAACACCTGAACAGTACAAATCAATATTAGGAGATTTTTTCTCCTCCAATAACTTTAATAAAGACTACAGTGAGGTAAGTGCAGCATGGAGTAGTTCTCAAAATGCATTGGTACCGTTGCGTGTTTTCAACGATACAGACTCAAAAACAATTCATAAACTGATCTTTGGAGATATTTTAGATCATAAAACCGTCGACTTTAATCGGCTCATGGAGTTGAGTATGGTTTCTGTTTTTGAAATTCCAGATTGGGTAAAATCATTTTTTGTGATTAAGTATCCTAGAGTCACGATTAAACATGAACATGCGTTAACACTTAGAGCTGTTTTTCAATCTTCAACTTTTGATGCTGCGCTACATATTTCCCTTTGTGATGACTATATGAATATCTTTTTAGTACATCACAACGAATTGAAATTTTCGAATACCTTTGAATATCAAACTGCAGATGATGTTTTATACTACTCAATGTATGTTCTTGATCAACAAGGCTGGAAAAATGAAAAAATTAAAGTCTTCGGATATTTTGCAGGAAATGACCAAATGAATGCATTGGCAGAAGTAGAGAGCAAGTTAAATCATGTTCGGGTAAAAGATCAAACGTTGGTTCAGCCCTTCGTAAACGTTTTGAAACTTCAGCCATTATGCGTATAGTAAGCGGTAAACTCAAGAGAATGAGATTTCAACCTCCCAAAGGGTTTCCTTCTCGACCTACGACAGATTTTGCAAAAGAAGGATTGTTTAACATACTCGAGAATCAGTTGTATATCGATGAGTTACATGTATTAGATCTTTTCGCAGGAACAGGAAATATTTCATTTGAGTTTGCTTCAAGAGGCTCAGAGCAGGTTACAGCTGTAGATCGAAACTTTAAATGTGTAAAGTTTATTCAGACATTTGCCGAAAAACATAGTTTGGAAACCTTAGCTGTGCAAAAATCTGATGTATTCAAGTTTATAGAACAACACAAATCTTCATATGATCTTGTATTCGCAGATCCACCTTTTGATGTTGATTTTTATGATCGTTTGATAGATCAAGTTATGGAAAGTGATTTGTTAGGAGAAAAGGGAATTTTTATATTAGAGCACGAAAAAAGAAAGAAATTTGATGATCACTCGTGTTTTGATGTGTCCAGGAAGTTTGGAAACGTTGTATTCAGTTTCTTTGTGAAGTAATGATGATCGTAAAATAAATTAAACGCATGATTAGAGTAGGTGTATTCCCAGGTTCGTTTGACCCATTTACGAAAGGTCATGAGTGTATTGTAGAAAAAGCATTGGATCTATTCGATGAGATTGTAATTGCAATCGGTCAAAATACTTCAAAGAATTATCTCTTTCCACTTGAGAAACGACAAGCTCATATTCAATCGCTTTTCGAAGGAAATGAAAACGTTAGGGTAGAAGTCTTTACTGGACTAACAGTGAGTTTTTGTCAATCTATTGGAGCCAAGTACATAGTCCGTGGGCTAAGAGATTCTAAGGATTTTGGTTACGAACGAAGCATCGCTCAAATGAATCATGAAATTTCTGGCATAGAAAGTGTATTCTTTATGACCGTGCCTGAGTATACAGCAATTAACTCGACAATTGTTAGAGAGATTCATAAAAGTGGTGGATCCATGGAATTGTTTGTAACGAACGCTGATAAACTCGTTAAATAACCAGACCCTTTTCTATATAGAGAGGGCAATTGATAATTATGAAATATCCCTTTTTAGCCATATTCAGTTTGTTGTTTACCTTTTCAGGATGGACGCAGTCACTTACTACAGTAAATGGGTTAGCTCCTGAATATGTGGGTGAGAGAGTTGAAATTTTTGCGTTTGTGGATTACGTATCTCTTGTCAAAGAAAAGTTAGCGGAAGCGACAGTGAAGAAAGATTCTACTTTTTCGTTAACCTTTTATAATGAAAGTACTCGTAAGTTACGCGTTGAAATTGGTGCAAATCATTTTCTCTTATACGCACAGCCAAAAGGTGAGTATGATGTTTTTGTAAAAGGATTCTCTCCTTATTTAAGTAGAGATGCTAAAAAAGTAGAAGCTGAATTCTTCTTCCTAGGGCTTGATAGTACTGATATTAATTACAAGATTCTCATGTTCGAGGATAGGCAGCTCACGTTCCTAAAAAATAATTATTATCGAGAAGCTTTAGATAGTCCTGATTTTATGGCGTCAATGGACACCTTTAAGATTCAGTGCGCTAAGAATTATGAAGATGATACGAGTTCTTATTTTCGAAACTATGTGCGTTACTCTTTTGCTGCTTTGGATAATTTGGCCTACCAGGGACATAGAAATCGTTTCGAGAAATATGATTTTTATATAAAACCTCAAACCGTACTCTATCAGAATGATAGATACATGGAGTACGTACTTAAATATTACGATAAATACAGTTATCAATTATCGGATGAGCTAAATCAAAAGTTTTATGAAGGTGTAATTCAAGCGAGTCCAACGATGGTAATGAATACACTTGGTAGAGATTATGCGCTGGACAATGTTAGGCTTAGAGAGCTAGTGATGACTAAAATGCTAGCTGATGTATTTTACTCAGATGACTATCCACAAACGAATATTTTAACGATGTTAGATAGTATCAGTGAACATGCCTTATTTGAAGCGAATAAAACGATAGCGACGAATATAAAATTTAGACTCTTGGAATTAGTTCCTGGATCTGAGATGCCAGATTTTGTAATTACTGTGAATGAACAGAAAAAAACGAAGCGAAATTATCAGGGGAAACATGTTTATATTCAATTTATCAAAAAGGATGCATTAAAGTCTGAAAGAGATCTCCCACTTTTAAAGCCTTTGTTTGAGAAATATGGAAAGTATACTGACTTTGTAACCATATTGGTAGTGGAAGAGGGAGACTCGCTATTAGAAAGCCCTGATGCTTACAAAAAGGAGTTTAATATTAGTTGGGATTTATCCGTGATAGATAAAAATGATCCTATGTTAGATCGATTTGGTGTGGCTTCGTTTCCGCACTATATACTAATGGATGCTGCGGGTTACGTGGTTCAGTCTCCTGCATTAACTCCGCGACCTGATAATGAATATGACACCATAGAAAAGGTCTTGTTCAAGGTGTTCCAGCGACGAAAATCAATGGAAGGACGTGGTAATTAGAAACAAAAAAAGCGAGATCCTAAGACCTCGCTTTTTTTATATCTTAACTAGTGTTGGTTTAGTTAATTCCTACAACTTCGATTTCGAATGTAAGCTCTTGACCAGCTAGTGGGTGATTCCCATCAACCAAAATACTGTCTTCGTTAACTTCTTTAACAACTAATTGTATTTCTTGTCCTTCAGGAGTTTTAGAAACTAATCCCATTCCAACTTCTGGTTTGATCTCTTCTGGAAGACGATCTTTAGGAACTTCTTGAATTAATTCTTTACGTGGTTCTCCGTAAGCTTCCGCTGATGGTATAACAAGCGTTTTCTTCTCATTTACCTTCATATCAATCACACCGTTTTCAAATCCTGGGATCAACTGACCACTTCCAACTTGAAATTCCATTGGCTCACGATCTAAAGAACTGTCAAAAACTTCTCCGTTTCCTAGCTTTCCTGTGTAATGTACTTTTACCTTGTCGTCTTTTTTAACTTGACTCATAAAAAATAGTTTGTATTTATTAAAATAGATACCGTGTTTTCACGAATATCGACGCAAAGATAGGGGATATATAAGAAATGCCCAAATTAAAGCAGTATTTAGCCCTGAAAACGCAGAATCTTATAGTTTTTTAACTTAGGCCGTTTTTTTCAACGAACTGAAGTGTTAGTGAACATACTTCATAAAGCTTTGGAGGTAATTCATTATCGCTCCATGGATGACTTGAACCAAATGTATGATTGCCATCGCGAATTACAATCATTTTACCCTGTGTCCATTGACTCAGGTGTTCAGCATTTATTATAGATACAGCTTCGTCAATGTCGCCATGTATATGAAGACAAGGTTTATTAAGTCCTTTCGCAGCCTTTTCTATTGAAAGTTTCTCCTTGTTTTCTATCCAATCTTGATACATACTGAACTTATGAGGCATATCCTGACCAGTTCTACCATTTTTGACATATCTGACACCTTCCTCTTTCCATTTTTTTAAGCCATCACCAGTCGGAAACCGCTCTTCAATTGAAGATATTGCAGCCCATGTAGTAATCGTCTTGACATCAGGATGATCTCCAGCAAGAATAACTTCTCCACCACCTCGACTATGTCCTACAAGGTGTATTTTTATTTCTGTGTCGTTGCATTTTTCTCGAATCCATTGAACGGCGTTTTTTATATCTTCAACTTCATAAGAATATCTGTTATCACCAAAAGCTTCTAAATTAGGGAAGTCGATAGGTTCATCAACCGTAGCACCATTATGACTGGTGTTTATTTTAGCAAATCCCAATCCACGATCTGTGAAATATTGCTGCACTAGATTCCAACATCCCCAGTCCTTGTAGCCTTTGTAGCCATGAATAAATAACAATATATCTTTGCATTCAAGCTTTTCAGGTACCTGCAAATCAATAAGAGATTTCCTATCATTTGCACCGATGTAAATGCCATTTTTGATTTTCATTCAGTATCATTTTGATCTATTCAAAGCTACAATTATTAATACAAAAGCAATGGCTGAACCTTGTCAATTTAAACATGTTTTGTTAGAATAAATTAACTAGTTCGGTACTGTTACTCTGCGAATATGATTATTTTTGAAACTCATGACACGCTTTATATTCATCGCTGTACTTTTTGTGGTTATTTCGAGTTGCGGAATACCAATGGGGAATCGAATTGATGCGAAGAACTTACAGGTATACTATCTGGAAAATGTTCCGAAATCCAAGGCAATAAGCTTTGCTAAGTTTTGGAAAGAGAATGGATTCGTAGGTGATAATAAACAGGTTATACAACTTGATAAAAATGATAAGGCCTATGTCATAAAGCTGATAGAGCGGGAAGAGTTTCAAGAACAACGTTTATCTATAGACGAGCAATCTAAACTGCAAGAATTGGAGTATAGGCTAGAGGAGGAGGTTTTTGAGGAGAATGCAACCATATTAATTACGGATAATACATTCCGTCCGATTGAAAGAAAATAAGAAATGAAAATATCTGGATCTATATATTCCGACAAGAAGAGAACGCTAAACGAGACGGTGAAAGACTTAGAGGCGCACCAAGTTGATATGCTTCATGTAGATTGTAATGATGATGTTGCAGTATTCAATGATATCGCTAAAATCCGTGAATGGTGTGCTTTACCAATTGACCTTCATATAATTACTGAAACTCCTGAAAAATATTTCGACCTTTTACGGAAGCATCCGGTGGAGTATGTGACATTTCAATTTGAAGAATTACCCAATAAACTTGAAATTCCAGAAGATATTAGTGGAGAGAAAGGATTAGCTATTATAACACCGACATCTATTGAGGCATTTGATGCGTATGCGGACTTCGATTTTCTTTTGATGATGGCTACAATACCAGGACAAAGTGGAGGTCAATTTGATCCTGAAAACTTTCGTAAGATTCGCGCTTTCAAAAAGAAATATCCAAATAAAAGTGTTCACGTTGATGGAGGAGTGAATGGAGAGGTGTCCTTTATCTTGCGCAATATGGGAGTTCATAGCTCTGTTTCTGGAAGTTTCCTCTTTAAAGGAGCGAGTGTAGGACAAGCACTTATGGACCTCACTAAGCGTGAAATAGTTTCACGTTTTATGATTAAAGATTTTATGATTCCTCGCGAAGAATGCCCTATAATTAATAAGGAAGGGCTTACACTCGAGCGTATACTTACTTCAATAGAAAATGGAAGTCTAGGGTTTACCATTATAGAAGATCGCGGGGTTATGAGTGGAATTGTTTCGAATGCAGATGTACGTAAAGCTCTACTCAAGAATCTGGGGAATATCGAAAATATGGATCCAGCGAGCATGATCAATGATAAACCAGTTACAATTGGAGCAGATGCAACGGTGGATGAAATGTTAAATGAAGTTCGAAAGCAGTCTTTTCCTGTAACTTACCTACCTGTCGTGGACCAAGAAAACAATGCAGCGGGAATTATTACTTTTGTGAATCTAATAAAAGGAGAAATATGATCTTAAAATTAGCGACGACAGTTGCAAAGAATGAAGCATCAGCTTTAGCAGAGAAAGCTAAAGCTTTTCATATAACATATCAGGGAAGCGAATATTTAGTAACTTCTTCATCAGTAAAAACAACACCTGAAATATTAGAAGGTAAAGTCTCCAAAGAATGGATCTTTCCAAATGATATGCAACTTTCTTCTCGTGAATTTCAAAAGGAAACGAGAACAGTTCGAATAGGAGCTACAGATATTGGAGGAGATACTAAAAATACCATTTTGATAGGTGGTCCTTGCTCTGTTGAGTCAGAGGAACAAATTCAACAAAGTTCGGCCTTGTTGAAGTCATTGGGTCTTACGACACTTAGAGGAGGTTGTTTCAAGCCGAGAACAAGCCCATATAGTTTTCAGGGTCTAGGCCTAGAAGGATTAAAGCTCTTGGCTAAGATGCGCGAAGAACATGGATTAAATGTAATTACAGAGGTGCGTGATGCGACACAGGTAGACCAAGTGATCGAATATAGTGATGTTATCCAGATAGGGGCAAAAGCAATGTATGATCAAGGTATTTTAAGGGCTTGTGCTAAAATCAATAAGCCTGTACTGCTAAAAAGAGGGTTTGGTACCACGCTTCAAGAGTTTGTTCAAGCAGCTGAGTTTATACTTGCCGGAGGAAATGATCAAGTTATTTTGTGTGAACGAGGAATCCGAACTTTTGAAACGAAAACAAGATTTACTTTGGATCTTTGCGGTGTAGCTTACTTACAAGAATATACAAATCTTCCAATTATTTTAGATCCAAGCCATGCTCTTGGATTTAGATATGGTATTGAAAAATTAGCACAGGCGTGCGTCGCAATGGGTATTGATGGGTTATTGATTGAAGCACATCCAGACCCGTCTGTTGCTAAATCAGATGCTGCACAACAGTTAACACATGAGCAGTTTATCGAATTGAAAGATAAAATTTCTCCTGTTGCGCAAAGTATTGGTTATAAGATAGTGTAATGAAATTACTTGAACTAAATTTAAGGGCGTACTTTGAGCGAGTAGAGCGTGATTATAACGCTTTTCTTACAGCTCAAAATGTTAAGCAAATTCAAGATCTTCCGCTAGGAAAGTTGGAGTCATTCTGCCAACAGGAGGAGATTGATCTTATCAATTTATTGACGGTACCTATGTATGTAGATCCGTCGAAAGCGAAAAAGATTAAACTTCTTATCCTAGACATAGATGGAGTGATGACTGATGCAGGAATGTTCTTTACGGAAAATGGAGATCAATTCAAGAAGTACAATGCCAAGGATGGAATGGCTGTAAGAGCTCTTGCAGATTCACTAATCACTGTTGGTATAATCTCTTCAGGGTTTAAATTAAATATGGTCAAGGATCGTGCAGATTTATTAAAAATTGAGCGTGTATACGTTGGAAGAGATCGTAAAATCGATGTGCTAAAGTCTTGGTGTGATGATATGAACATCACATTAGATCAAGTTGGTATAATAGGGGACGACATAAATGACCTTGAGGTGATTAAGTCTGTTGGCTTTAGTGCCTGTCCTGCTGACGCTGTAAACGTCGTTAAACAGCACGTGGACGTCGTTTTACAAAAGAAAGGAGGTGAAGGGTGTGTAAGAGATTTTATTGATTATTACTTAATGGATCAGCCATTAGGGTATTAAGTACACCTCTCATATTCTAGAAATGTTTTGGTTTGTATCTCCATATCAACTAAAATACTCGTTTTTTTATTTTATTCTCGCGATTTTTTCTCATCTCATTGCTAGGCTGAATAGGAGATAAGATTTCTACTTTGCAGAAGTTATATAGGAGTTGAATCAATATTATTTAAATTTTTCTAAAATATTTTTTTAATATTAAAGACTAGAAATCAATGCATTTGAAGGAAGTCACAAAAAAAAACACAAAAAAACCTTGTTTTCCCCTTGCAGGTATCAAATAAGCCTCTATATTTGCACCCGCAATCGCGATATAATAAAACGAAAAACAACGGTTTTTTGTAACTATAAATAAAGATAATATGATTCCCTAGCTCAGTTGGTAGAGCAACGCCCTTTTAAGGCGTGGGTCCTGGGTTCGAGCCCCAGGGGGATCACTAAAAGCCTCTCATTCGAGAGGCTTTTTTTGTTATATGCCACTAAATATAATGAAACCCGCCATTTCTAGGCATTTTTCAAATCACATCAATTTCAAATAAAACTAATGGATGACAAATATTTTGTCACCTATGCTGTCACCAAAATTTCTTCTTTTATTTGGTGACAGAAAACTCTACAGGTATTGTTTATATAGTTGTTATAAGTCATTTGACATTTTAAGATTCACAATAAGAAAATCTAGTAAGAGCGATTTTCTGACACTGGAAAATGTTAAAAATAAATAGCGATGAATCAGCAAAAATTGAGAATTACCAACAGAATCAACCTTCAAAAGGAAAAAGAGGGAAAACATCCAATCTACATTAGAGTATATGTGGATAGCCGAAAGACTGAGATCTTCACGAACTACTGGATAAAGAAGAATGAATGGAACGGCTCACAAAAAAAGGTTAAATCAACTATTCCAAAAGCGGATCTTATTAATGCATATCTTAATAAAGTTCATACAAAAATTGAATCTGATTTCTTTGAACTAAGGGCAAGAGGGGAGAGAACAAGTGCGAAACAATTAAAAGATAAGTTCTTAGGTCTAGAACCTGTATCCAAATCCAAAACGATCCTCGAAGCTTTCGACTACCACAATACCAAAATGGAAGAAGAAGTTAAGATTGGTAAAGTCGTAAAAAAGACCCACACCCGATATAAGATTACCAAGAACAAGGTCAAGGCATTTATGCAGTATCAGTACAAGGCTGATGACATGTTGTTACCAGATCTTCGATTACGTTTTGTAACAGAGTTTGAGCATTACCTTTTAACAGAGGATAACTTACAATCCAATACTGCACACAAATACATCAAAAACTTAAAGAAGATAATGAATATGTCCGTAGGTCTCGATTGGATTACCTCAAATCCATTCAATAACTTCAGGTGCAGCTACACCTCTCCCGAACGAGAAATTCTTACCCAGGAGGAGCTCGATGTAATGCGTCTCAAAAAGATTGATATTCCACCACTAGAAGAAGTGAGAGACGTATTTATATTTTGTTGCTACACAGGCTTTGCATATTCTGATATTTATAAATTCGATTATGATGCCGTTACAAAAGGTATTGACGGCAACGCATGGCTAACTACTCAGAGACAAAAAACAGGTACTAAAGAGAGCGTACCTTTATTACCAATAGCTCTAGATATAATCGATAAGTATCGCGATCACAAATATTGTATCGAAGCCAACAAGTTATTGCCAGTGAATAGCAACCAACGTTATAATGGATACCTCAAAGAAATTGCGGCCTTATGCGGAATCAACAAAAAGATCACTTCCCACATCGCGCGCCATACGTTCGCCACAACAATAACACTTGCTAATGGAGTACCAATCGAAACTGTCAGCACAATGCTTGGGCATAACTCTATTCGGACTACTCAGATCTATGCTAAAGTTGTTGAGCAGAAGGTATCGGATGATATGAAAGGGTTAAGGGATAAGTTGTTTGGAGGTGATTCTGATTATAAATCAAAAAAATCCGGTTGAAACGTTTTATTCCGTAATACTTCATTGATCGTTGTATTAATGTTTAAGAAAACTATCTTTCAATCAGCTCTGTAAAATAATTGATAGGCTCTATGAGATTTAATTCAACTAGATCTAAATCGATATTTGAGGAATCAATTGATTGTTTTGATTGGATATCAAAATTGTTAAACCATGAATATTTTTTATTCTCAAAAATCACTTTAGGAATCCTTGGTTCAAATTGATCAGCCGTTAAATCAATGAAATACTCATTTTCATATTCTAGCCAGGCATGAGTTCTTGTACTCTCAAGTTGTTCTTTCATAGAAGCACAAATCAATTCAATTTTTGAGTCAGTGCCTAATATTTCCTTCATAACTTTTCCTACTAATACAGAGGTTGCTTTACAGCTTCCATTAGGGAAATTTTTAAATTCCTTATTACGCTTAAATTTCCCTTCATCTAATTCACTCCGAACAATATTTAATATTGACATTAAGTATGCTTGATCTTTTTTCATGTGCTTAAATTAATGAATCTCAATCTTATACCCATTTCTAACCCCCTTTCATTTCTAACACCACATATCAAATCTCATCGAATCTTATTATTTTGGGATATCTAAATCACACACATATGAAATCTACTCATCACCAGATCGAGATCTTTGAAGACATAATTAATGGAGATCTTGAACCAATAAAACTATTCCAAGATAAATTAGACGTTGCAGTAAACTACCTAAGAGAAGATCAAGAAGAATGTCAAGTATCAACTTTTGTCAAAATTGATAAAAGAGAATCTGCCATCAGCCACGAGGAAATCATCATTCCACACATTCATCCAAGGGCATGCGAATTTATAAATCAACAAACACTGCAATCATCTTCCGCATTTAAGGATCACAAACTGAAAGGAGCATTGCAAAAATTAACTCAAAAGAATGCTACTAACCAAACGATTGTCATTGAGCATAAAAAATACCATCTTATCGGGGTGCCTCATACGATCAGCTGGAAAGATCTCGATCCTTACCTCATCAAGATCTGTTTTTACCACAAGATGCTTACCGAGTATGTTAAGAGCTTGAAACGAAATTTATTCATTGAATTTTACAATCTCGATGATAAAACGGTGAAGCGACTTGTGAATCGAACACATACGAGACTTATTAATTTTTGCGACCAGGTTATACATAAATACAGCTTAACCGCTTCAGACCTAAGGATCAATCTTAGATCAGCATACACGGACAAAGATTGCATGGCCATTGTCTACAATCATTTGAACGACCTGATCAACTTCCTTGTCAATGATTATTACTTCTTTTTGCATGCCGAGGCACACGTTCCTTACAATGCTGAAATTCTCAGAAGATATCAGTTGGAACAAACAGCTCGAAACACAATAAGACGTTACAAAAAACTATCGATCGATGATGAGTTAAAAGAGATCTTATCTGACACAATCAATAAGGTACTCAGTTTGGATACGAAGAATAGAATTACGTATTACGAGATCACCTATTACTCTTATTTCTTAAATGAGCTCTATCAATTCATTGCTTCAAAAACAAAGGTCTTAGATAGTGACACCCTGATAATACGTTTGATCGAATTGGGGTTCAACCGTTACGAATTCATAAAATACGTCACTAACGATCTGGAGAATAAATCTCAATCTTTACCAACTATCTTATACCTAGAGCACTTACAAGAAAAACGTAAAGAATGGGAACAGTGCATTATATGTGAAAACAGGATTTTCGACAAAGAACTGGAACCAGCCCACGTAAGTCTCATGAATTGGTTGGATAGTGAAATCCAATTTTACATGGTGAAACTAGAACAAGATAATTCAGCTGACCAAAAACAAAAACTTGAAGTCGATCTCAGTGTATCCCAACTGGCATTAATGACAAGGCTGTTTCATGAATCAGCAATGTCCTCAAAAACTTCGATTAGTGAGGTAGCTTCTTATGTAGTAGAGAACTATAGAACACAGAAAAGTTCATCCATCTCCTTAAAGAGTTTCAAGAACAACCTATACAAACTAGACGACAGTACGATTAATGAAGTAAAGTCTAAGTTGATCGAAATGGTGAACAGGGTAAATGAACTATGAGTGCGGAAACTGCTTAATCTTTCGTACTGCAGATTCAATAGCTCTGTTCCAACCCTCTTTCTTGGAAAGATCTTCGACTTTCCAGGAAAGCAATTCTGCAGGATCTTCAAATCCATGAACAACTAAAAACAAAGTTGTTTCCTTGTGTTCTTCAGGAGTAAGTGAGTATTTAACCAGCTTCAGTTTCATAGTGGGCTAAAACAAGCAGCGTGAGCCGATCCTGCAAGACTCCAGGCACCGCCAAGCGCCTTCCTCCCATACAGTCTCATGCCCACGCCTTAGCTGGGCGACAAGACTATCTTTATGAGAGGAACTTAA